>JAFTRX010000078.1 GCA_017462015.1 Lentisphaeria bacterium | reverse complement strand
CTTCAGCTTCACTTTGATTTACCCGCAACCTTGCTCCGCGATCCATCCGCCGGTCGCGACAGACCATTTTGAACACATCCCCAACTGGTGGCGCGGCGCATCGCGCACGCGCGTTTTGCTTGAGCAAAACAAAATCTTACAAAATCACTTTTTCCAACTCCAATTTTCTTCCGCCGAAAAATTTAAAAAACAAGCATTTTGCTGATTTTATGGGATAGCTGTGGTAAAAAATAGGTGTTGTCTCATTTTTTGTGAGAAATCTAAACTTCCGTCTTCGTTACACTACGCCGTGACGAGACGGCGGCGCCTCGTGGGCGCTTCTTACCGGCAAATCTGCGGACTCATCTTCAGTCGAGGACGTAATCCGGGTAAATCAGCAACGCGCGCTGGTCGTCTGTCCGGGAATTGTTTTTACCTTTGGTTCCGGAAATTCCGTTGTCGTCGAGCCGGTTTCTGCCGATGCTCCAGACGGCAACGCCCTGCACGGTTTTTTCCCGGTAATCGAGAGTTTCGTAAAAGCCGGATTCGATGGAACCTGCCGGACGCGCCTCTTTCTTCAAAAAAGATTCATTTTTCCGGAAACTTCCGACACGGTAGCGCAACGGCTTGCCGCTGAAGTAATCAACGGTGTTCAAAGGAAGAGTTTCCGGAAATCTGCCGGTTTTCCGTCTGATCTTTTCCGCTTCCATAAGGGCATAGAATGATTGATAACGCATTTCTATTTCGTGCATCCGCTCACCGGCAGTTTTCAGAGCCGGTATCAGCATACCGGAGAGGATGTTCTTAAACGACATGGTCATTTTCTCATTGACTTTGCAGAGGTTTTTAACATTGTACCGGACAAGCAGATCATGGTAACTGCGGGCGGCAAGATACCACAAGCCGGGGACAAGAAAACGGTAATGTGTCAATCCTTCCGAGCCGACAGCCGTCCCATCGGCCAGCGTTCCGTCGGCAAAACCGCACACGGCATCATTGCCGTTGACCGCTTCAAAATAGAGAGCATTCCGGTTTATTTCCGGCATCCGCGCCGCCGAAAGGCGCAAGCCGTGCTGGATTTCAGCAAGTTCACTGTCGCTCAACATATTGCTTGCCAGCATCATTTCAAGCGAATCCAAACGAATCTGCTCCACCGCGATCAACACCAAAGCGGCAATCAAAAAGGTGTCGTGCTGTAAATATTCGGTCGCCATCCCGGAACGCCGCCACGCCTGCATCATGCGGTCATGGTCGCGCGTTTCACAGGCAAGGCGGATCTGCCAGGAGAAAAATCTTGCCGATTGCCGCATAAGTTGCAACTCCGGAAGCAGCATCGCACACAATCTGCCGGACTCATATTTTCTCGGTCTTGCCGGAAGCGGAGCATCGAAGAATTTCCCGTATGCTTCTGCCTGAGGAGAAGAGAATTTCTGCCGGTACTTCTCCGGAAGTTTATCCAGAGTCGCGCCTTCAGAAATTATCAGATTGAAAATTTGATCTTCTTCTCCGACAAACTCCGTCCACGCTTTTTCCAGAGCAGAGTGAAACTTTCCATCCGTTTTCCGGTTGCGGAAATAGATTTCAGAAAGGGCATCAGCTGAAATTTTTCGCTGAAAATTTTCTTCCAGAGCTGTGATTGCCGCATTGCACTTCTCCTGTTCATGCAGAGCGGCAGTAAGCGCTATCACATAGGTTGCGCCCATTATCACCATCAGGACATTGCAACTTCGTCCCCACACATCGCGCAATTGTAAACCGTTTGCCGATGCCCACAATTTGCAGCTGCAATATACGCTTCCGGCAAAAGCTGCCACGCCGCCATACACGAGCATCACCCGCAACGCCGCCGGTATCTGCGATATTTCCGTCTCCCCGCATAAAGTACCAAAGCAGTTGCCCAGAGCGAAAGAGATCACCACGCCCGGCATAGATGCCAGCCATAAAAGAGTTTGAGCGATGAACCAGTAATAATTGTGTTTTTTTATGCACAAGGCATTGAACCCGACAACCGTCAGCATCCCGCCGATCAGCAGCACACTATCTTCACCAGTTTCGGCAGCAATTAAAAATACGGCAAGCTGAGCCGCAAGGATGCCCCACACAAAAATCTTCCACCGGCTCCGGTCCTGCCGGAAAAAGAAGGATAAAAACAGTATCAGAGAGTATACTGCAACCGGGAGCTGTAAAATCGCGACTGCACCGAAGATCCAAAGCCATATCGGAAAAGTATCAAGCAACGCACCGGCAGCGGCTTCGAGAAAACCCTCACCCAAACAGGCAATATTGGCGAAACAGAATCCGGAAACGATCGACAGTATCAACGCAAACACCGCCCCCGCCGCCGGGTTGTCATTAAAGAAACTTTTTTTCATAAATCACACTCCGTTCACCACACACAGCCAATGCGCAAACTTCCGCAACGCTCCCGACTCCGCTGCAAGCGGCGCGGAGAGCGTGCAATGATGGCGAAGTGAAAGTCGGGGGCGACGGGAACTTCTGTTCACAACTCCCCCGACTTTCAAAGCCGGCGCGCACGAAAGCGCGCCGCCCCTGCGATAACACCAACTCAGATGTTATCGACATACTTGCGAATTTCGGACAAATTCACAAGTTTTTCGATTTTATCACCGCACTGGACGACCAGAGTCGGCGCCTGACGGATCTCCAAAGCACGCGCCTTTTCCGGTTCCATATCGGAGACCACGACATCGTAGGGCAGACTTGCCTTGTCGAGGAAAGTTTTGGCGATACGGCAGTTCGGACAGGTGGTGGTGGTGAAGAGGGTCAAGCGGACATCATTGCCAGAGGGCGCACTGCATGCCGGAGCTTCAGCAGGAACGTTCAATTTGCGTTCGGCAAACTCTCTGGACAAAGCGCGGGACTGGTTGTAGACTTTACGCTCTTTGTACTCCTGAGACTTACCGTCGTTCCAGTTCTGCACCGGGCGGTAGTAACCGGTGATACGGCTGTAAACTTCGGTCTTCATGCCGCATTCGGGACACTTGAACGCTTCACCGGCGATGTAACCGTGGGTCTGGCAGATGGAGTAAGTCGGAGACATGGAGTAGTAGGGCAGACGGTAGTTTTCCGCGATCTTGCGCACCAGATTGGCAGCAGCTTTCCAGTCGGGAAGCTTTTCACCGAGGAAGGCGTGGAAGACGGTACCGCTGGTGTAGAGGGTATGCAGTTCATCCTGCAGATCGAGAGCGGTGAAGATATCATCGGTGTAACCGACCGGAAGATGGGAACTGTTGGTGTAGTAGGGAGTTCCATCTTTTTCACCGGCGGTGATGATGTCGCCGAAACGCTTCTTGTCATGTTTAGCCAGCCGGAAGCTGGTGGATTCAGCAGGGGTCGCTTCGAGGTTGTACAAGTCGCCATACTGTTCCTGATAATCGGACAGACGGTCACGCATGTGGTTGAGAACCTCTTTGGTAAACTTCTGGGCTTCCGGGGTGGTGAGGTTTTTCCGCAGCCACTTGGCATTGAGGCAGGCTTCATTCATACCGACAAGTCCGATGGTGGAGAAGTGGTTGTCGAATTTGCCGAGATAACGCCGGGTGTAGGGATAAAGACCTTCATCCAGAAGTTTGGAGATGACCTCTCGTTTGATCTTCAAACTGCGGGCGGAAACATCCATCATGTGGTCGAGACGGGCATAGAAATCCTCTTCATCCTGAGCAAGATAAGCAATGCGCGGCATGTTGATGGTCACCACACCGATGGAACCGGTGCTTTCGCCGCTGCCGAAGAAACCGCCGGATTTTTTGCGGAGTTCACGCAGGTCAAGGCGGAGACGGCAGCACATGGAGCGCACGTCGCTGGGTTCCATATCGCTGTTGATGTAGTTGGAGAAATAGGGAGTACCGTATTTGCTGGTCATCTCAGAGAGCAGTTTGTTGTTTTCCGTTTCGCTCCAATCGAAGTCGCGGGTGATGGAATAGGTCGGGATGGGGTACTGGAAACCGCGTCCCTGCGCATCACCTTCGATCATGGTTTCGATGAACGCGCGGTTGACCATATCCATCTCTTTTTTACAATCTTTGTACTTGAAGTCGACCTCTTTACCGCCGATGATGCAGTTCTGTTCGGCAAGGTCAGCGGGAACGGTCCAGTCCAGAGTGATGTTGGAGAACGGAGCCTGAGTACCCCAGCGGGAGGGAGTGTTGACACCGAAGATGAACGATTCGATGCACTTTTTCACCTGGTTGTAGTCGAGGTTATCGACTTTGACAAAAGGAGCAAGATAGGTGTCAAAGGAACTGAAAGCCTGAGCGCCCGCCCATTCATTCTGCATGATACCGAGGAAGTTGACCATCTGGTTGCACAAAGTGGCGAGGTGGGATGCCGGAGCGGAAGTGATTTTTCCGGGAACGCCGCCGAGACCTTCCTTGATGAGCTGGCGCAGAGACCATCCGGCACAATATCCGGTAAGCATGGACAAGTCGTGCAGATGGATATCCGCGTTGCGGTGAGCGTTGCCGATCTCATCGTCGTAGATTTCAGAGAGCCAGTAGTTGGCGGTGATCGCACCGGAGTTGGAGAGGATAAGTCCACCGACAGAATAGGTGACAGTGGAGTTTTCTTTCACGCGCCAGTCGTTGATCTTAACATAGTCATCGACGGTTTTCTTGAAGTCGAGGATGGTGGACTCCGTGTTGCGGAGTTTTTCCCGCTGACGGCGGTAGAGGATGTAAGCCTTGGCGACATCGGCATATCCCGCCTGAACGAGAACGGATTCCACGCTGTCCTGAATATCTTCGACGGCGATGAGACCTTCTTTGATTTTCGGTTCAAAATCAGCAGTCACCTTGAGTGCGATAAAGTCGATGATGGACTGATTGTACTGCTTTTCCTGGGCTTCAAATGCCATCTTGACGGCATCTGCGATCTTGCGAATATCGAACTCGATATTCTTTCCGTTACGTTTCTGTACCTGATACATGCTCTACTCTCCCTTTTCGTTGTTGTCTTAAACTATATATGAAAACTATTGTCAATATCATTCATCTGCCGCGAATCGCGGCGTTGGGGACATACTCCCGCACAGCAGCCAATGCCTGCTCCAGCATCGCACTGCTAACAGCATATCCGCCGTCGGGAACCAATATATCATCGCTGGACTCAAACGGCTGCAAAAAATATCGTTCCGCGCCGCAGATCCACTTGCCGATAGCGGAAAAATCTTCGACTTCGTGCAAATTTCCCGTAACCGTAGTACGGAACTCACAAGCGACAATGCCGCTTTTCAAGAGGTCGACACTCTCATTGACAGCGGGAAGAACATTATCCCGTCCGCAACAAAGGGCATATTTTTCCGGAGAACCCTTTATATCCATTGCAACATAATCCACGCTTCCGGCATCGATCAGCTCTTTCAAAGCGCCGGGGAAACTGCCGTTGGTATCGACTTTGACCCGATAGCCCAAAGCCTTGGCGGCGGCAGCGGCATCGACTGCATCCGGATGGAGCAAAAACTCACCACCGGTAAAACAGACACCATCGAGTATGCCGATGCGTTTTTCCAGAAATGCCAGCAGTCCGGCAAAATCCAGCTCCAGTCCGGACTCACTGCCTGTGACCAGAGAAGCATTGTGACAATAAGGACACCGGAAGTTGCATCCGCAGCTGAACACGGTACATGCAACATTTCCCGGATAGTCCAGAAGAGTCAGTTTCTGCAGTCCAAAACGCATTTTTCACCTGTTTTTATTATTTCACCCGATACCGTCAACCACTACATATAGTTGACACCGCCAACAAAAGCACTAAATCTTGTTGCTTTCTCAATATAGCCGCATTCTGGAATATTGCAAGTGGAATAATAAAAAAATATTGAACTTTTTTGGAAATAAAAGCGACGATCGGACTTATCAGACCGGTCGGACAAGTCGGACAGAAGCCCCGTAAGCAACGCCGCAAGGCGTTGCATAAGCCGCCGTCAGGCGGCGCAACTCACCACTACCATGGTCGCCGACAGGCGACACAAAGCCAACCAACTCCGCTCCACCAGGCGGCGGCAATATCGCGCCGCTATCCGGGAGTTTTGCGGAGGAGAAGCGAGGGGAGTGTACGACTGTACTCGACCCGAGCGGCGACGACTGCAAGGCTCGCGGGAGCAAGCGAGATTGCCGCCGCAGCTTAGACGGCGCGCTCGGCGATATTACTCAAGTGGCGGGAAATGGCGATCAACTCCGCCAGAAGTTCAACGTAAATAATGCCGGTCGGAGCGGTGCATTTTCCGTTGCGGATACGTTTGATGTGCGCCTCTTCGGACTGGGAAGCAAGTTCATTGATAAGCTCTTCAGCCTTGATTGCACGCTGACTCCACTCTTCTTCGCTGAATTCAAGAGCGTTGAGAGCAAACACCGTCTGCTTGGAGAGTTCGGTAAAAATAATCTCAAGTTCATCAATGGCAGATTTACTGAGCTTGAGTTCCTCAGCTTCCATACGCCGGGTCAGAGTGATGATGTTTTCCGCGCGGTCAGCGATACGCTCGGCATCGTTGGTACAATGCATGAGCAGAGGGATGGTTTCCGCCTGTTGCGGAGAGAGTTTCCGCCGCATGACCTGAGAGAGATATTCCATTATTTCGGTCTGATAGCGGTCGACGCGTTCTTCGCGGCTGAGGAACTTCTCCATCCGGTTCTGATTGACTTTACCATTGATAAAGTTGCTGCGGACGGCGGAATCG
The DNA here is from genome assembly GCA_017462015.1 of Lentisphaeria bacterium. Taxonomy (GTDB): domain Bacteria; phylum Verrucomicrobiota; class Lentisphaeria; order Victivallales; family Victivallaceae; genus UBA1784. Next base: position 197,409 of record JAFTRX010000078.1, on the reverse strand, counting down.
ACCATTTTCCAGGATTTCTTCAGCATCTTGCCGATGGCGACAGTACTCTGCCGCAACGCCAGAGCCGGAGAATCCAGCAGGTGCGGTTCAAGGTACTGGAAGTGGATTTTGGCGGCACTGATCGGCAGCAAGCGCTGGCACACCCGCGCCAGCAAGCCGGTGAACGGAAGCAATATCAATGCCGTTGCAATGTTGAACAAGGTGTGGGCGTTGGCGATGTGGCGAGCCATATTTTCCGGATGCGCGGCAAAGGCATTGCCTTCGGTGCAGGAGTTGACGATGTAGAAAAACGCCGGAACCTTGGTGCCGGGCCACAAAATGAGAAAGCTCAACAGCACAAACACCACGCCCAACACGTTGAACAGAGTGTGTGCCATTGCCGCCTGACGCGCCAGCTGGTTTGCGGGGATCGCGGCGAGCTGTGCGGTGATAGTCGTACCGACGTTGGCGCCGAGAATCAGAGCGACGGCGGTGTACAAGTCAATCAAACCGCCGGCACCGAGAACCACCACCACACCGGTGGTAGCCGAGGAACTCTGCATGATGAGAGTGGAAACCAGACCAACCAGAATCGCACCGGCCACCCTGCCCCACGGCATCATACCATCGATGGGAGCGCACTCCAGCATGGTAAAGAAACTGCGGAAGGTCGGGAAGTCGGCAAGGAGTTTCATCTCCGCGCTCATAAGGTTCATACCGAAAAAGAGCAAACCGAAACCGAGAATGGTCAATCCCACTTCCGGAACCTTGCCCCGTTTAATAAAGCGCATGACCAAACCGACCACGATAGCCGGAAGCGCGATTGCGCCGACATCAAAAGCGATGATCTGCGCCGTGATCGTCGTACCGATGTTGGCACCGAAAATAACGCCGATAGACTGGGCAAGGGTCATCAAACCGGCGTTGACAAAACCGATTATCATCACCGTTGTCGCACTGGAAGACTGGATAACTGCCGTGATACCGGCGCCGGTGAGCAATGCCAGAAAACGGTTGCTGGTGCAATAGCCGAGGATGCTCTTCATCCGTTCACCGGCAATATTGGCAAGACCGTCGCTCATCATGGTCATACCCAGCATAAAAAGCGCCAATCCGCCGAGAACAGAGATGGTGATGTGCCAGGAACTTACCGCCATGACTTTGACCGGGATGGAACGGAAGACGCCCTGAGTGTGGTCGGCGCTGATTTCAAAATCGATCTTGCCTTCGCCGGATTCTTCAGGAAGAGTGACTTTCACCTCCGCGATGCCGCGTTTATCGGTCATCACCGTACTGTTTTTTACCACTGCGCCGCCGGAAGCGGTAACGAAGACTTTGACATTGGCACGCGGTTTACCGGCGGCATCCACCAGCTTTATTCCGACGGGGTCTGCAAGCACGCTTCCCGCCTGTCCCTCCCGGTTGGAATCAACGATTTTGACACCGTTGACAAAGCGCACTTCCAACGCATCTGAGTGGTTGTCATTGGCGAAAAAGCGGATATAATTATCTCCGATACGGTTTCCGGCGGTCACGGTAAAACGGGCGATACCACCGGCGTTGGTGCGTAACTGAGACTCTTTGAATGTATAACTGCCGGGAATACCGGTTTCAGCGGTGACGAGGACATCCTTCATCGGATTTTTGTTCTTATCCTGCGCACTTATTTCGATTTCAAACGTTTCTCCGGGAAGCACACATGCTCCATTGCCGGAAGCTGCTGCAATGCGGGAAAATTCCGCAACCTTGTTTTCGGCATAATAATAACGGGAGAATATCAATGCGCCGATACCGCAAAACAACAGAACCAGCAAAAATATCATCCTTGATGTTGAACTTTTTTTCTTTTCTTTCTCACTTTTTTTCATCTCTTCATTCCTTTCTCACAACACATTTCCGCGTATATTCCATCAGCAAAGGATCACTGCCGCACCTGCGGCTGCATACGATAATATTGTCCTTTGAGCATGTTTACTGCAAATTCAGCGGCCTGCCGCGGGTCAAAAAAACCGTCAACAAAGATATCAAGGTAAACATTTTCATTTTCCGGAGAGACCAGACCACTCAAGTGACCGCGACAGAACGAACAGGCAAATTCAAATTCCTTTTCACTGCCGGAGCATGCCCATTCAAACTGCTCCGGGGAACCTTCTGCCAATATGCCGACCAGAGATGCGGCAAAATTCTTCAATTCATCTTCCGACAGAAGAGTATTTTTGTTGCATCCGTAGATGTCGATACAGCTCGACATCGCCCGTGCGCGCGTATGCATATAACGTTCTTTCCAGGATAACTGCATACCGCATGAACGCTGATTTTCCACGACCGGAACCAGCCGTTCAACGCCGGTTTCACCGAGGATGCCCCGGTTGACCAGACTTGAGATGATCCAATAACCGGAACTCATCCCTTCGGCGAGAGCTTTGACTGCGACATCAAAGTCCACGCCGCTTCCGCAGGTAAACAAATCAACAGCGGCGTAATCATGTTCGGGCCACGCATGTACAGCAAAATGCGACTCCGAAATAACAACTACGCCGCTGACACCCTGCGGTTGAAAAGAGTGAAATACAGAATCGACCACATGGGCGCCGGAGAGTTCCGCCGCCCGGAGGAACACCTTTTCCAATGCAGCAGCATCGGTCAGAGTAGCAGATTTACAGTCGTAAAATTCGACTGTCATCTGCCTGCCGAGCGCGATGCCGCAGGTATTTGTTGTGGTCTCTATTGACATAGAACTTATCGTGCCGGATTGCCGTCTTCAGCTTCGTAACGACAGTTGCGTTCGATGAAATTCATGAACTCCATAGTCAACTGCTGGGACTTGCTCTCCATGATTTCGCGGCGGATGTTCTCTTTATGCTTGGCAAAAGAGCTCATCTCCGCAGAAACACGCTGGATCATCTCGACCAGCAGCGCACCATCTTCGCAGTTGATGACATTGGAGATGTCGCCGGTCTTCATCGTCCGCAGAGCCGGCAGGGAGGCAGAGATGATCGCCATGTGTTCCGGACGGTTTTCCGGGGCGCTGAGCATGGAGTAGGTGATGCGTTCCATTTTGCCGAGCTTGCGGAAAGCATCGCGGCGTTTTGCCGGAGATTGTTTCATGATGGAGGAGTAAAGTTCTTTAGCTTTGATACGGGCAAGTTTAACGCCTTCGGCAGCACCGTAATCTTTGGCAAGCTGAACCTTTGCTTCAGCGAAGGTCATCGGACGGGTCGGAACGCGCTTGGTCATAAACGCGACCGCGACACCGCCATTGGAACGGCGGGGACGGGAGAGCGGGTTGATGCTGTCGCGCAATTCCTTGACCAGTTCAGTGGACTGGATGTTACCGACACCGGCGCCGTTGAACAGCACATTTTTGCTTTCCACGAGGGTGAATTTTTTCTGCGCCGCAAATTCACGGAAGATTTTCGCGCGGTCGGCATCATTTTTGGCATTATCCATCGCCGCGAGCAGTTCACGGTAGAAACCATTCATCCGGGATGCCGCCAAGTCACCGGCCATCTGCTCAACGAGCAGCGAGCGGATAACTTCCGGTTTGCCGTTGGTGATTTTGTTATCAGCGATGAATTTTTTGACATAATCGGCGGTCACCATCTTTTCAGCTTCGCCCTTGAACGGCGCACTTGCCAATTCAAATGCCATCACCTCCATGTGACCGGGAATGATGTAGTTCTGTTTGTTCGCATCCATATACTTCTTCAACGCGGCATCGTCGATTTTGACCAGTTTGACAAAATCCGCACCTTTGACCTTGAATGCGTTGATGGCGATACGGGGGAAGTTGCTGCGGTAAACCGTTTCGATTTCGTTATCGCTCACGCTGACATTACCGGCGATGAACATCGGCAGCTGCTGGATGACCATGCATTTGCGCAGAGCGCTGACCAGTTCGGCACTGGTAATGTGCTGTTTCTTCAGGAATTCATCATATTTGACCTGGGAAAATTTGCCGTTCTCACCCATAAACTGAGGCAGGATCTTCACAAATTCCGCAACCTGTTTGTCGCTGATGGTGTAACCGAGCTGCCTGGCACGCTCCGCCACGCAGTAGAAGTAGAAGAGAGTCTTGGGTTCACGCTGGGAACGGCCGCCGATGACACTCTCAAAAATCTGGATATCACGGTCGATATCCATCAAATCACCGAAAGTGACCTTTTTACCGAATGCAGTTCCGGCGGTCTGGGATTCCGGTGCTCCGGAGAAGGCGCATCCGCCGCGTCCCGGAGTCAGAAAGTCCATAAACGCGATGATGATGACTGCGGCAAAAATACCGAACAACCACCGGCTGTGTTTGTGGAAAAGTGTGTTTAATTTTTTGATTACCATTTGCTGTTTCTCCTTATATTAATGAACAGTTTTATATGTTACTTTCTGTTATTTTTCACTTCACTGAATTGCAGCGTCACATCGACCGATGCCGGCCGGATGTCCAACTCACGCACCTTGCCGTGGCTGAAATTCCGTAACCCGACCGGACAATAGAGCGGCACGGTAACCTTCGCCGCTTTTCCGGCAAAGGTGTCCGAGGACAAATCTGCCACCACAAAGAGTTTTTCATGTTCGATTTCATCCATCACCGCTTTCGGTGCAGTGATTACCACGGTCACATCCGACACCGGAGAAATGATGTTCAATTCTTTCTGCGATGCGCCATGTTCCGCCGGTGACGCCGGATACAAATACCGGACGGGAACCTTTTCAAACCGCTTACTCTCAAACGGAACCGGTGCGATCGTGACCTTGGCGATAACCTCCACGGTACTGCACACCAGATTGGGCATATCAAGTTTTTTCACCTTTAATTTTTTAGAGAAACTGCGGTCAAAATTCAAATCAAGAAGTTCAGTTTCGATCCGCTGTACCGCTTTTACTTCATCCTCCGGTCCACTGATGCGGATGGTGGCAGGCTCACACGTCAAACCTTCCTGCCGGAAACCTTCCGGCACACTGCCGGTGGTGCTGGGAATAACGGTTATATCGCGCTGAATGTAGCGCTGTATCGGCAAATCGACGAACTCAGGTTCAATGGCATTGATAACAATATCTTTGCGCCGCTCAAAATTGCGCTCATCCAGACGTATTCTGAACTTGCCGTTGATCTGGTCGCGCAATTCAACTTTGACCATACCGCGGATCTTCGCCTCCTTGAGACTGCGTTCAGTACCGCGGGCAGAAACTCTGACTTCGAGTTTGTAATCTTCCGGCATAAACAATCCGGAAGCGACCTCCACATCCACGGGAACCGTCAACTGCTTGGTCACCTGCTCCCGGTCGCTCAAGTTCCAGTAAAGCAGACATGTCAACGCCAGCGCCAAGAGTTTGCGCCAGATATCAGCCAGGAAAAAGTTGATTATCCGCTTCATTATTTATCCTCCAGCTGTCCACTGCCGTCCAGTGATGAATTTTCCTCTTCCGCACTGACCAGCTGCAATGTTTCATTGAGATCGCCGGAATTTTTACCGACGACCAACGTTTCCAACATGCGGTTGAGTCCGAATTCCGACAAATCACGGTGAAGTTCGCCGTCATACGCCACGCACACACCGCCGGACTCCTCAGATATCATGATCGTCACGGCATCGCTCTCTTCGGCAATACCCATCGCCGCCCGGTGGCGTGTTCCCAGATGTGGGGAAATTTTCTTCGACCGGGTCAGCGGCAATATTGCCCGTGCGGCAACGATACGGTCGCCGCGGATGATAACCGCGCCGTCATGCAGCGGCGAATTGGGGAAAAATATCGATTCCAAAAGCTGGGAATTGACCCGTGCATCCAACTGGATGGCATCGTCAATAATGGAACGCAGCTGTTCTTTTCCTTCGATAACGATCAAGGCACCGATTTTGCTTTCAGCCATATTGATGACCGCATCTTCAATTTCACCGATAACCTCTTTACGGTTCCGCTTTTCCATCATCAACCCCAACTGGGTCAGTCCGCGCCGCACCTCCGGCTGGAAGATTATCAGCAATGCGATAATCGTCGAACCGTAAAACTCTTCAAACAACATGGTAATGACCGGCAGTGCCATTATCCGCGCCAGCACCCACATCGTCAACAGCAATACCACCAGCACCAGCATCATTCGGGCGCCGTGTGTCTTGCGGGAATAATACAACACCGTATACACCACTGCAAAGATTATTACGATCTCCAGCGGCTGCCGCCAATTCAAGAGGATTTCCCAGACCTGCGTCATCATTTCTGCCGTAAACTCCTGAAATATTTGACTGTTTTTATTGCATTGACCAACTCACTTACCGCATGGGTGCGGATAATGCCGACTCCCATGGAGACAAGTTCAAGTTCCATTGCCAAAGTCTCCCCTTTGCGTTCTGCAGGGTTGCCTTCACCAGTCAGCTTGCCGAGAAAACTCTTGCGCGAAACGCCGACTGCCAACTCACCCGGAGGTGCAACTTTTTCCAGTTCAGTCAATATCTCCCAGCACTGCTCCGCCGTCTTGGCAAAACCGATGCCGGGATCCAGCACGATGTGATCTTCCGGCACACCGCATTTTATTGCAAACGCCTTCGCCCGGGCAAGTTCAGCGGCGACACCGGCACTTACACCATCGGGATAACTGCAATACTCTTCACTTTGCATCACCCCCGGTATCGCCCGGGAGTGGTTCAATATCAGCGATGCCTGATAACGCGCAGCAATTTCAGCAATTTCCGGTGCTTCGCGCAACATGGATACATCGTTGATGATCTGCACACCGCACTCCATTGCCGCTTCGGCAACTTCACGGTGACGGGTATCAATACTGAAAATCATCTCCGGCAGCTGCCGTTTGAGATTTTCCACAACCGGAATCACCCGGGCAAGCTCAACGTTGACAGAAAGATTTTCCGCGCCCGGACGGGCGGATTCGCCGCCGATATCCAATATATCAGCACCACCTTTCGCCAGCGCCAAACCGCGCGCGACCGCCATATCCGGCGACGAATCGCGTCCTTCGCTGAAGCTGTCACCGGTCGCGTTGACGATCCCCATGACCGCACAACGCGACAACCGGCGAAGAAAATCTTTCAATGCAAACATCGGCTTACTGCTGCTCCTCCTCCGGAGTTTCCGCACCGTCAGCGACAGTTTCGGGAGCAACTTCGGCGGGATTTCCGGCGGAGATATCCACCACGTCAACGGCATCACCGTTTTCGGCATCCTCTTCGCCTTCTTCATCAATTTTGATGATACGGGCAACACCGGTCAAATGGTCTCCGGCGTTGAGATTCATGATCCGGACGCCGAGCGATGCCCGTCCGACCCGGCGGATCTCATGAGCCGGGATACGGGTCAACTGACCGCGTTCCGTGGTGAGCAGAATTTCATCATCTTCAGAAATCTGAATCACCGACAACACATGCTCGCCTTCACGCAGTTTGATGTTGACCACACCGCGCGCACCGCGTTTGGTCTTGCGGTAGGTGGAAACGTAGGAACGTTTACCCATACCGCCGTCGGTGACGACCAGAACTTCCGGTCCGGCACCGTAGGCATCGCCGCCTGCGGCATCCTCTTCAACCGGAACTTCGACTTCGGTTTCGACACCGTCATCGTCAATATCATCGACTTCCACATCAGCTTCATCGTAAGTGGGTTCCGAGATGATCTCCATACTGACAACTTCGTCACCGTCAAGTTTGAATCTCATTCCGGTCACGCCGCGTGCGGTACGTCCCATCGGACGGATCTGATCGTTATCCTGATCGAAGCGGCACGCCATACCCAGACGGGACGAAAGCAGAATTTCATCACCGTTGCCGCTGATACCGGCGCCGATAAGATCGTCATCATCTTCGATAACCAGCGCCCGCAATCCGGTGCGGCGGAGATTCTTAAAGAGAGCAAGTTCAGTCTTTTTGACCACACCGTTCTTGGTCGCCATGACGATAAAGCGGTCAGAACGTTCCAGTTCTTCACGGGTGACCGTCAGCATGGCGCAGATTTTTTCATCTTTTTCGACCTTGATCAGATTGATGATCGCTTTGCCCTTGCCGGTGCGGAGACCTTCGGGAATTTCGTACACATTGAGCCAGTACATAAAGCCGCGATCGGTAAAGAAGAAGATGATGTCGTGGCTGTGCGCACTGAAGAGGTGTTCCACATGATCTTCTTCTTTGGTCTCCATACCGATGATGCCCTTGCCGCCGCGATGATAGGTGCGGTAGGTATCCACCGGTACGCGCTTGATGTAACCGGTATTGGAGACGGTGATCACGCAGCTGTGGCGCGGAATAAGGTCAGCTTCGTTGAGGTCGGTATCGTCAAAGGTGATTTCAGTACGCCGTTCATCGGCATATTTTTCCTTGACTTCGAGCAATTCAGCTTTAACCACACCGATACGCTGTTCGCGGCTTTCAATCAAACCTTTAAGGTATTCGATGCGTTCAGTAAGTTCAGCAAATTCATCCTGAAGTTTGGCAATAGCCAGACCGGTCAGCTGATGCAGACGCATATCCACGATGGCGGTCGCCTGGATCTCAGAGAGTTCAAAGCGTTCCATCAACCGCTGGCGGGCATTATCGCGGTCACTTGAACCTTTGATGATCGCCACAACTTCGTCAATATTTTCGACCGCTTTGATCAAGCCGGAAACAATGTGCATTCTGGCTTCGGCTTCTTTCAGCCGGAAGATACTGCGGCGCAAAATCACTTCCAGACGATGGTCGATGTACGCCTGCAGCACCTGAACCAGATTCATCGTGCGCGGACGGTTGCGGTCAACGACCAGCATGGTGCAGCCGATGGTGGTATCGAACATCGTCATGCTGAAGATGTGGTTCAACACCACCTGCCCCATCGCACCGCGCTTGACATCGATGACGACACGGGTACCGGCACGGTCACTGGATTCATCGCGGATATCGTCGATACCAGAGATTTTTTTATCCGCCATCAACTGAGCGATGTGAGCGATCTGTTCAGCTTTGTTGACACCGAAGGGAACTTCGCTGATGATGATCTGTTCTTTGCCGTCGGATTCGATGATATCGGCACGGGCGCGGAGATGAACACTGCCGCGACCGGTCTGATAAAACTGCCGCAGAGAGTGACGGCCGCGGATAATCGCACCGCCGGGGAAGTCCGGGCCGGGCAGATATTCCATAAGGTCATCGACGGAAGCATCGGGGTTTTCCAGAAGAGCTACCGTTGCATCAATAACTTCACCAAGATTGTGGGTGGGGATGCTGGTTGCCATACCGACACCGATACCGGTGGTACCGTTGACCAGCAGCTGCGGGAACTTTGCCGGAAGCACGGAGGGTTCAACGTCAGATTCGTCGAAGGTGGGAACCATATCGACGGTATCTTCGTTGATATCCTGAAGCATCTCTTCAGCAAGCCGTTCCATACGGCACTCAGTATAACGGCTGGCGGCGGCGGGGTCGCCGTCGGCATTACCGAAGTTACCCTGACCTTCGACCAGCGGAGCGCGCATGTTGAACGGCTGAGCCAGACGAACCATGGCATCGTAGATGGCAGAATCGCCGTGCGGGTGGAAATTACCCATTACTTCACCGACCACCTTGGCGCTCTTGACCGTGGCATGACCTTTACCGATGCCCATGCGTTTCATAGCGTAAAGAATACGGCGGGTCACCGGTTTGAGACCGTCACGGACGTCAGGAATGGCACGTCCGACGTTGACACTGAGGGAATATTGGAGATATGCGGTATGCATGATCTCCTCGATATTCACCTGAATATCCCGGGAATTGGTATCACTCATTGTTTTTGTTCCAGATTTTATATGTTGAAATTACACAATTACACTCATACACTATTAATATAATAATATAGCACTTCCCAGCCTATTTAACAAGTGTTTTCAAGCAATTTTTTGTCACAAAAAAATTGTGGTCTCATAAAAAATAACCTGCGGCAACGCCCCGCGGGCAATCTGGAGGGGGAAATCGGCGTGCAACTTAAACGCTGACTCTCTGCACCAACACACTTTGCGGCTGACTCCAGTCGGTCGTCCTACTTGTCCTACATGTCCTACAAGTCCTACACAAAACGTCCGCTCCAATTGGCGCTTTGCAGTGCGCCAGCGCATTGTGGATTATTTCCCGGACAGTTCCTGAAATGACAAAGGACGGAAAGCAGGGATTTGTTTACTGCGGAGCTGTTCATTGATATTCAGATACTTCCAACGGACAAAACTGAAATCGCACTCCCGGTAATTTTCCAAAAATCCGTGATACAACACCGAACTTACCGGGATGCCTTCATATATCCAGGCGCACTTTTCAGCGGCAAGTTCCGCCATTTTTGCATACAGCAGATTGCGCCGCGGTGAATCCGGAAGTTTGATGCTTTCTTCAAAATACGCGTCAAACTGGCGGTCGGCAAATCCGGTACGGTTGCAGGAGCCGGTATTGCCGGAGTAAAACAACTGGAGAAAGTTCTCTGCATCCGGATAATCCCCCACCCATGACAACCGGAACAACTGAAAGCGTTTCTGCCGCAATTTTTCAAAAAACCTCGGCTTGGAATTCAATACCGACACCACATTTATCCCCAGTTTGCGCCAGTCGTCCACCGCAAGTTCCCCCATCTGCCGGTGCGCGGTATCATTGCCGCTCTGATCGAATGTCAGCTCCAACGGCTTGCCGGTGGCGGGGTCGATACCGCCGGGATATCCGGCTTCGGCAAGCAGCTGTCGAGCTTTTTTCAAATCATACACAGCGAACGGATTGCGGTAATTTTTATCATAGCCGGCAACTCCCGGCGGGATAACTGTCTGCACCGGCAGCAGCTGCCCTCCGGCATGGGTCACCCGGCGGGAAACGTTGTACGACAAACTCAACGCCTGCCGCAATTTGAGATTGTCACGCAACTTCGGATCGGAAAAATTGAATCCGATATACCTGACTTCAAACTCCGGATTGCTCAACAGCCGGACGTTTCTCCGCTTCAACGCCGGAATCAACTCATTTCCGGACAACATCGTGTCCATATTGTCCTTGTCCAATGCGTTCAAGTCGAGCCGCCCCTGAAGAAACATCATCCATGCCGTCATCGGCTGCCTGATCTGAAAGATGGATATCCCATCCAGAAGCGGCAATGGTCTCTTCCGGTCAGCAGGGTTCTCCGCGCCGGGAAAATACTCCGTCCGGAACTCCGGATTGCGGACAAACTCCAAACGCAGATTATGCACCCATTCCCGGAGAATGAACGGCCCGGATCCGACCGGATGCCGTCCGAGTTTTGCGCCGTAAAATTTCCCGGCACGCCGGGAGACGATTCCGGCATTGGGCATGGCAAGCATGTAAAGAAAACGCGGGTCCGGCTTGGTCAGCGTAATAACAAAACGCCGTGGTGAAAGCACCTTGATCCCGGCGATATCCATCTCATAAGGACGCATATCTCCCCGGGAACAAATTCCGCTTGCGCTCCTGAACTTATCCAATTCCCGTATCTTCCCCCGGAACATCCAATAGACCGGACTGTGCAGCCGCACATCGGCAAAACGCAACAGCGAAAACTTCACATCATGCGCCGTTACTTTCCGGGAAATCCGGTCGGGGAAACACGCATCCGGGTGGAAATAAAGGTCGTCACGCAACTCAAATTCAAACCGGGTGAAATTTTCTGACACCTCCGGCATAGCGGTCAGCATCGACGGCTTCAGCGTGTACGGCCGTTTCAGGTAATCGTACTGAAGCAACGTATCGTAAACCAGTGCCGTAAGATCGCGGCTGGCAAGATCATCTGCGCGCACCGGGTCAAGGGTTTTGACCTGCCCCCCGGCTCCGGTACGCAAAATCGCAGCACTGCCGATTTCCAGGGAAAAAAGCAGTGCCGCTGTAATCAGATATTTCCACAACCGCATCATAAACAATGCTTTCAACAGCTTACGCCTTCACCCGGCAAAAACGTTCCAACGCCGCCTGATATTTTTCCGCTTCAGCTGCATCCGGCTCGAAACTCTCAAGTTCAAAGGAGTTGCGGACGACCTCCCGCGCGGCATCCACTCCGGACAATTCTCCGGCGGCAATCGCCTGCCCCAGAATATTTCCGGCGGCAGTAGCCTCCACCGGTCCAGTGATAACTTTCCGGTTGAGCGCGTTACTCGCAAGCTGCATCAAAAAGCGATCCTTGGTGCCGCCTCCGACGATATTCAAGCAGGAGTAATGAACTCCCTGCAGTTTTTCAATCATCTCCAATTTGCACCGGAAACAGAGAGCAAGACTGTCATACACCGCGCGGACAACTTCGCTGTCGGTCATATCTTCGCACTGTCCGGTCATCCGGCAGAACTTGCGGATATTACCGGGCATATCCCCCGGCGCGGCAAAACCTGAATAGTTGGGATCAACAAAGTATTTACCCATTTCAGCTGAGCGTGCCATTTGTTCCAAGTCGTTGAAAGAAAGATCCTTTCCGCTTTCGTTCCACACCCGGCGCAACTCCTGAAAGAGCCATGAACCCATGATGTTGGTAAGATAACGTATCTTGCCTCCGACACCGCCTTCGTTGGTGACATTGGCAAGTTCAGATGCTTCGCTGAGCTGCGGAGCATCGCTTTCCACCCCCAGCAGTGCCCAGGTTCCGGCGCTGAGGTACGCCCATTCGGTATCGGCCGGAGCCGGAACCGCCAGCACCGCACTTGCGGTATCGTGGGAACCGCACTTGAAAATGGGAACAGGAGCGATACCCAATCCGGCGCAAAGTTCCGCTTTCAACATGCCGTTGCCGGAACAGGGTTCCACGATTTCCGGGAACACACTCCGGGGAAGTCCGATCTTGTCAATGAGTTCCCAATGCCAGTTGCGGCTCGCCGGATCAAGCAGATTGGTGGTGGAACAGTGGGTGTATTCAGCGGTAAAATCCCCTCCCAGTGCCAACGCCAGTGCATCCGGAATGGGCAGGAAGGTGCTGTCGGCAAAATCTTCCGGAAACTGCTCGTAATGGGCGCAAAGCTGATAGATGGTATTGAGAGTCATACACTGGATGCCGGTGGCGCGGTAAAGCTCGCTTTTGGAGATCTTCTTCCAGAGCTTCTCTGCCGCCGCGACACTGCGTTCATCCCGGTAATTGTAGGGTTGACGGCGCATTTTGCGGCTCTTTTTATCAAAAAACACATAATCCACGCCCCAGGTGTCGATGGCGATGCCGTCCAGTTTAACACCGGTGGCGACCGCTTTTTTCAATCCGGAAACCAACTCACCGGTCAATGCGTCATAATCCCAGTAAAAAGAACCCTCTTTTTCCACCGGACCATTGCCGAAACGGTGCACCTCTTTCAAAGAGAGCTGACCGTTGTCAACAGTTCCGATGATCGCGCGTCCGCTGGATGCGCCCAAGTCAAATGCCAGATAATTACCCATGATCAATACTCCTTATCAGTAGTCAACTTCTTTTTGAACGGCGGACAACTTCATCGTAGGAAAGTTTTCCGCCGAAAATATCCAATGCCGAACCGACAGTGTAGTGTATCCGTCCGCGGCCGACACATTCAATGGTTTCAATATCGGCAAACGTGGAGATACCTCCGGCATAAACGCAGGGAAGTTCCGCAGCTCCGGCAAGGATCTCCAGAAGTTCACAATCAATTCCGGATTGTTTGCCTTCCACATCGACCGCGTGAATCAGAAATTCCGAACAATACCGGGAGAACATCCCCAGTGTCTCCGGAGTCACCTCCAATTTGGTGAACTTCTGCCACCGGTCAGTGACAACAAAATATTTGCCCTCTGCCGTGCGGCGGCAGGAGAGATCCAGCACCAGTTTTTCCGTACCGGTGATCTTGAGCAGTGCGGCAAGTTTCTCCTGTTTGAATTCGCCGCCGGAAAAAACAAAACTGGTGACGATCAATTTTGCCGCCCCGGCATCCAGCCAGAAGCGGGCATTTTCATCGTTCACACCGCCGCCGAGCTGCAAGCCGCCGTTCCACGCTCCCAGCGCGGCGGCAGCGGCACTCTGATTCCCCTGCCCCAACTGGATGACATGTCCGCCGTAAAGGGCATCTTTCCGGTAAAGTCCGGCATAATACTCCGGCGGCTGTTCCGAAACAAAGTTTGTCCGGGGCGCCGCCGCGCCGCAAGATTCCAACGTACTGCCGACGATTTGTTTAACCTTGCCGTCGTGCAAATCTATGCAAGGACGGAATTCAGCGCTCAATCCCACTTCTCCACACTGATTTTCTGAGTCATAACAGTCATCCCGCCGGGAGCAACTTCCCGGACATCGTCAAATACATTGGCACACTCAACGCAAAGCATACGGTGATACTCATTGTCACCAAAGTCTGCCATGGCGCGGGATTTGTTTATCCACGGATTCCACACCACAGTGGAATGTGAACCGCATTTTTCCACCCGTATCGTCCGCCGGAACTCCGGATCGGAGACTGCAACACTGCCGGAAGAGGGACAAAATACCCGGTCGATCTCCCGGTCGATATCAAGGTCGCCGAACTGCACGCGGCGTTCTCCGGCAAACTCCGGAGCTTTATCGGTATACGGAACATTGTCCAGACCGTGAATGGAGATTTTTTCAGCTTCACTGACGGAAAAATAAGTGTGCAGTGCCGCCTGATAAGTTTCAACAGCCGTTCCGGTGTTGAATGCCCGCAACTCCAATTCCAATACACGGCCGACTGTTACCAGAAGTTCCAGACGGAATTTTATATTGCAAAACGCGGCATCGCAGGCACTTTCATCCAGAGAAAGCACAACTTGAACAGCATCACCGGCAAGTTTGCGCACACCGGTAAGATTCCACATGGAAATACGAGCAAATCCATGCCCCGGCAACCCATCTTGCGCCGCAGGTCCGAACCACGGCCAGCAAACAGGAACACCGCCACGGATGGGCTTACCAACTTCAAATACGGACTTACTGCTCATCCACAACACCGGACGTTCACCCGCCGGAGCGAAAGAAAGGACGTGACCGCCGTAAAGAGAAATTTTCGCATTTCCGGCACTGTTTACAACATTCAGCACCGGGAACGGCAAAGTATTATTGTCTATGGTAACACCGCAAGCGGCAAGTGTTTTTTCATCTGTCATAATTTTACTCCTCAAACAAAACTGGAACACTGTTCAAATTGGCAAGGGTCACCGCTTCTCCGTAAAGCATGCTTGATCCTTTCATCACCATCACACTTCCCCGCTTGGCAAGCTCGCGGTTCGCCCACAGATAATCGGCGGCGGCGGCACCGAGGTCACAATGTTCCACCGGATGCTTCGCCGGACGCTCCAAATGCGCCGGATCATCGCACAACCGGGGAAACTCCCCTTTCAACAGCAGAACCGCATCTTTTCCGGTGCGGCGCACCACTTTACGCACTTCACGGCGGGCGAAGGCGAAAGCAAAACAACCTTCAAGCGCAAACTCTTCTCCGGCACTCTCCGGAACCGTAACGCTTCCCGGCGTGCGCCAGCTGAAAATACTTTTGAACTTCCACGGCCGTTTTTCCACTGTCACCTCGTCCGGGGTGATGAGAACTTTCCGGGTCAAAACCACCTTTCCATCTTCGACAGCGATACGGTACTCTGCGGAAGCTCCGGCAATCTTCTCCGCTCCGCGATGGCGCCAGATGTCATCACCGCAAATATATTCCGCCTGCGCACCGTCGGCCGCCGTCACCCGCACCATCAGTACAGCGGCACTTCCTGAATAAAGCTCTCCCTCCGGAGCATTTACCGTGCGGACAGCATTCTCGCCGTAAATACGGAACTCAACTTTTTCCGCCTTGAGCAGAAACTCCACCGGCTCCAGTTCCAAATCCCGTACCACACCGCCGTTATCCGCAGCAATATCACAGTTGAGCAAGGCGATATTGCTGAAAACTGTCCAGTGACGTTTGACCCGATATTCACATCCGAAAGGGATGACATTGACACTGTCAAATTCAGCACACAGATTATCATTTGTCCGGTGGCAGCGCAACTTCTCCGGCAACGCCAGCGCTCCGGAAAATCCGGCGGCACTGATACGTCCCAACCGGAAAAAATTCTCCTTTTCACCACCGGCTTCGACCGCATATTCTCCCGCAGCAAAGGCGGTAAAACTGCTGCCGTTGGCAAAAACTTTCAATTCATCAGCTATCTTCATCGCTGCAAGTTCCTTTCTCCAATATACAAAACTCATCTTCATCAATAAAACGCGCTGAGATAACCTGCCAGCGCAACTCTTTCTCTTTCCGGACGTCCACCCACTGCCGGAACATCTCCGGCTTGCCGTGAAATCCGGCAAGCTCTTTCAACTCCTCTTTCGTGGAACGGAACAACACCGCTTCCACCTGACGCACACCACAGCTTTTCAACGCGGTGCGGGCACGGTTGACCACCCGGCGCGAACACCAGTTGCGCATCAGCAAAAACACCGGATACACCGCCGCAAGGATCCACACTGCCAACACCGGCAATTCCGGATAAACAAGCGCTTTCAACACCTCCGCCACCGGAAGGAACAACATGGGAATGACAAACAGCAATGCATCAAAATCCCGGATAAAACAGTTTCCAAGATAGCGGCGCAACGGACTTTTCGCGGTTTGATAGGCAAAATATTCTTCCAACGTTATTTCGCACAAACTCTGCCGTACCGAATGGCACAATTCATGAGCAAGCAGCTCATCCCGGGTGTAACTCAAAAAACGCGATTTTTTCTTGAACGCATTACGCAGCAGCAGTACGGAAAAATTTTCATCCGGATCGCTCAACATGCACCCGCCCCAAAGCAAACCGACAGCTTTCGTCAGATAAAATCCGGGCACATGCCGCACCGCAAAACCATAAAGTTCCCAAGTATGCCGCGCCACATCATCGACCAGTTCCGGTGCAATACGGTCACTGTTTTTTACAGTAACAAAATCAAATATATCCGCACTGCCTTCGCGTTCAATATATTCATCAAACTCCCGATGAACCCGGATGATCTCCTCCGAACGGAGTATGAACTCCTCCCGGCTTTCCCCGGGTGCCGGTAAAAATCCGGCACTGTCCAACCGGAGCAATTCAGCTGTTCCGTTTCCGGTCACTTTTGCGTCCCGTTCCCGTTGTTTTTACCGGAATGTTTTTTATGATGCTCACCGCCTTTGTTTCCGGAAGCATTTTCGTGATTGTTTCCGTTATGAGCCGGACGGCGGTTTTCGCCGCCGCGCCGTTCATTAAGCAGCGTGATCTCATCCAATGCAAAGTTTTTGGAAACACCGGTTTCAAAGGTCACAACCACTTTGCGGGTCAGCAGATTGCGGTCAGTTATCTTGCCTTTTCCGGCAGGAGTATCGCACATTTCGCCCTTGCGCGGCATCTCTTTTGCCAACTCCAGATAGCCCTCATGTTCAAATTTGAGACAGCACTTCAATCTGCCGCAAACTCCGGAAATTGAACTGGGAGTAAGCGCCAGATCCTGCTCTTTTGCCATACGGACATTGATGGAGTTGAACTCCTTCATAAAGGAACTGCAGCACAGCGGCCGCCCGCAGACGGCAATGCCGCCGAAGATTCCGGTCTCATCGCGGACACCGATCTGCCGCAACTCGATACGCGTGGACAGCGCCCGGGAAAGTTCTTTGACCAGTTCACGGAAATCCACCCGTCCGTCAGCGCAAAACTGCACGGTCAACAATTTGCAATCCAGCGAGTAATGACCATTGACCGGATTCATCTTCAAATCCAGCTGATCGATCCACTGCTGGACAGTCGGCATGGCGTTGCGCGCTTTACGGCAATTCTCATTAGCAGTGGCAAGTTCGCTGTTTCCGGCTTTCCGGAGAACCTGCGGAAGTTCCTCCACCCGGCTGGTCATGGTCGGCGCGTCCAATTCCCGGACGACCTCGCCCAGATCTTCGTAAAAATCGCGGTTGAAGACACATATATCTCCGACCTTGAGCGCCAGCTCCTCTGCGGCACGCACCTCTAAAGTGGCACCATTTTCCAATTTGACGAACAATATTTTTTCCATAGCGGTAATAAAAGCTCCAATCGTTTGAGACGATTTGACCATCTCACTTATAAATACTCGCACTCAATATAGCAGTTGCAAACAACTTTTACAAGCTCTGATGCGCAAAAAAGTCGGTGTTGTCTTATTTTTTGTGAGAAATCTAAACTGCGGCGGCGCCTCGTGGGCAATCTTACCGGCAAATCTGCGGACTCATCTTCAGTCGAGGACAATAGTCCACTCCTTCAGCTTCGCCTTGATTTACCTGCAACCTTGCCGCACGATCCATCCGCCGATTGCAAACGACTGTTTTTATTCTTGACAAATCACACTCTCTGTTATATATTTTTGGGTGTTGTCTTATTTTTTGTGAGAAATCTAAACTGCGGCGGCGCCTCGTGGGCGCTTCTTACCGGCAAATCTGCGGACTCATCTTCAGTCGAGGACCTGATATACAAAAAAGTCACAATCCGAAGAAAACTTTTTCCACACTGGTTCCGGAACGTTCCACTGTACGGTCTGCAACCAAACAGAGTGCCGGTTCACAGCGCTCGATATATTCAGTCCGGATGGTAACTGTTTCCGGATTAACATAGGGTTTCATCTCACCGTTTTTAAGTTTTTCAACAGCCTTCATGGTCTGCTTTCTGAGCAACGCTTCCGCCTCCGCCGGAGCAAGAAGCATCGCGCTCTGGCAGGTAATGGAACGCTTGACCTGACAAGTGACCACCTGCGGCAGAAATTTTCTTGCTTCAGCACACAGCTTGTCACAGCCGCTGGTCATTATCACCGGAACACCGTACTCTCCGGCAATGGCGGTATCTATGGCGAACTCTCCTGCCCGGATACCATTCATCCAGATATTCTGAATGCTCTTGGAGGAGTAAGTATGTTCCAGCAGCGCCCGTTGAGTTCCCGCCATGGCGTGATAACCGAGCAGAATGATTCCGTCACTGCCTTCGATGTCAAAAAAGCGCTGTCCCGGAGTTCCGCCCTGAATCAGCTTCACTTTGGGAATAAGTTCGCTCCACAAAATACTGACTCCGCCGCCGTGACCGTCTCTGACCACGACCTCATCCGCTCCGGCATCAAAACATGCCTGCGCACAGATGTTGACGTCCCGGGTCAAATATTTCCGTCCGGTGGCGTATTGAGAACCGTCTGCGGTCACGAATGTGGAGTTGGCAATACCGCTTATACCTTCCATATCAGCAAAAATGTAAATCTTCACAACGATCCCTTTCTACAAATAAAAATATGCATTCTGAAAGAATATAACACCACACAAATTATTTTCAAGCAGAAATTTTGTTTTCTCAATATTTTCAGCGGAAGAAAATCGGATTTTGAAAAAGTCGCGTGCGTAACGCGCCGCGCAGGTTGTTTTTCACCAGACTGCAGTGAAACTATTGACAAAGCGGCGTTGAAGTGCTATATTGTTACCGTGTAAATTTATATTTAACCGAAAATGGAGAATCATAAATGAGCAAATGTTTTGAAACAGCAAAAAACTTTTATGCCGATCTCGGTGTGGATGTGGAAGCCGCTTTCGCGCGCCTCGACAAAATCCCGGTGAGCATCCACTGCTGGCAGGGCGATGATGTCAACGGTTTTGAAAATTCCGGCGAGCTTGACGGCGGCATCGCTGTCACCGGGAATTACCCCGGCCGCGCCCGCAATATCCAGGAATTGAAGTGCGATATCGAAAAAATGCTCTCCCTCGTTCCCGGCGCGAAACGGCTCAATATCCACGCCATCTACGCCGATACCGAAGGAAAAAAAGTTGAACGAAACGAACTTGATGTCACCCATTTTGCTTCATGGATCGATTTTGCAAAGAAAAACAAGCTCGGTTTGGACTTCAACCCCACCTTCTTTGCCCATCCCCTCGCCGCCAACGGAACCTTGTCCAGTGCCGATGCTGCCGTCCGCAAATACTGGATCGAACACGCTGTCAACTGCCGCAAAATCGGTGCGGAATTCGGAAAACAACTCAACGATCCCTGCGTGACCAACGTCTGGATCCCCGACGGCTTCAAAGATACCCCGTTTGACCGCCTCTCCCCCCGTAAACGTCTGGAAGAGTCTCTCGATGCCATCTTTGCCGCCGATGTCGATACCAAATACAACCTCGATGCGGTGGAGTCCAAGCTCTTCGGTATCGGCGCCGAAAGCTGCACCATCGGTTCCCATGAGTTCTACATGGGTTACGCCGTCTCCCGGAAAAAACTGCTCTGTCTGGATGCCGGTCACTTCCATCCCACGGAAGTTATCTCCGACAAAATTTCCAGCGCGCTGCTCGTCCTTGATGAGATTCTTCTGCACGTCAGCCGTGGTGTCCGCTGGGACAGCGATCATGTGATCTGCTGGGATACCGAACTGCAATCCATCGCTTCGGAGATCATCCGGCACAACTTTGACCGCCGCGTCCATATCGGTCTGGATTACTTCGACGGTTCGATCAACCGCATCTCCGCATGGACTATCGGCGCCCGCAACATGTACAAAGCTCTGCTCTTTGCTCTGCTTGAACCGGCAGATTTGCTCCGCAACGCCGAAAACTCCGGCGATTTCGGAACCAGACTGGGCATTATGGAAGAGCTTAAAACCATGCCGTTCACTGCCATCTGGAAAGAGTATTGTGAACGCTGCGGTGTTCCTTCCGGCTTGAACTTCCTCGATGAAGTCAAGGCCTATGAGAAAAATATCACTTCAAAACGGAGCTGAAGTATCCAAATGATAAAACGTATCCTCTTTCAAGGTGATTCCATCACCGATGCCCAACGCAACCGAGAAACTCCCAACGGCTACGGTCCGGATATGGGTTACGGTTATGTCGCACTCACCGCCGGAAGATTGCTTGCCGACTATGTTGACCGGGATTTCTGCTGTATCAACCGCGGCATCTCCGGCAACCGTATAGTTGACCTTTACGCCAGATGGAAGATCGATGCACTCAACTTGAACCCGGACCTTATCAGTATCCTCATCGGTGTCAACGACACCTGGCATGAGATAAAAAGGAAGAACGGAGTCGAACTCGACCGGTATGAACAAATCTACCGGATGCTTCTGCAGTGGACCAAAGAGGAGCTTCCCCATGTGAAGCTGGTTCTCTGCGAACCCTTCTGTCTGGAATCGGAAATCGTCAACTCCCGCTGGAGCTACGAGATCGCCCAGCGCAGTGAGATCGTGCAAAAACTTGCCAAAGAGTTCGATGCTACTTTCGTTCCTCTGCAGCAGGCGTTGAGCGATGCCGCCCGCCGCGCCGGGGATAATTTGAAAATTTTACGGGATGGTGTGCATCCGGCACTTGCCGGCGCGCAAATCATCTCAGATCAATGGCTTAAAACGGTTGAATTGTAATCATGGACTTTCAGAAAAACATCAGAGATATCATCGTCGAACTGGGCGAAGACCCGGAACGTGAAGGCTTGCTCAAAACCCCGGAACGGGTGGAACGGAGTTTACGTTTCCTCACCAGAGGTTACCACCAGAAACTCGAAGAGGTGGTAAACGGCGCCCTCTTTGAAGCCGAATCCGATGATATGGTAATCGTCCGCAACATCGAATTTTTCAGCATGTGCGAACATCACATGCTCCCCTTCTTCGGGAAATGCCACGTCGGCTACATCCCCAAAGGTAAAATCATCGGTGTCAGCAAAATCGCCCGCATCGTCGATATGTTCGCCCGCCGCCTTCAGGTGCAGGAACGTTTGACCAAAGAGATTTCTCATGCACTGATGGATATTCTCGATGCCGAAGGCGTCGGTGTCGTTATGGATGCCCAGCACCTCTGCATGCAGATGCGCGGTGTGGAAAAGCAGAATTCGGTCATGACCACAAGTTCCATGCTGGGCAGTTTCCGGCGTGAACTTGCCACCCGCAACGAATTTACCCGGCTCATCCGATGAAAGCACTTATACAGCGTGCCAACCGTGGGCGGGTGACCGTCCACGGCAGAGAAACAGGTGCAATCGGTACCGGCTTGGTCATCTTGCTCGGTGTCATGCCGGAAGATGATGAACGCATGGCAGAGTATCTTGCCGACCGCTGTGCCGGTTTACGGATTTTTGAAGACGAACAGGGAAAGATGAACAAATCTCTCATCGACATCAACGGCAGTGCGCTGGTCATATCCCAGTTCACGCTGTGTGCCGATGTCTCTGCCGGACGGCGTCCATCTTTTTCCGGCGCGGCGCATCCGGAAAAAGCCAACATTCTTTACGAACACTTCAAATCGGCGCTTGCCAAACTCGGTATTCCGGTGGCTTCCGGCGAATTCGGTGCCGAAATGCTTGTGGAAATTGATAACGCAGGTCCCGTAACGTTGATGTTGGAAACCACCGTCAATGCCGCAGGCAAACCGGCATTGCGTTGATCCCGATTCCGGAGTTGGTCTATGGATGGTGATAACGCGACAGACAAA
The DNA here is from genome assembly GCA_017462015.1 of Lentisphaeria bacterium. Lineage (GTDB taxonomy): Bacteria > Verrucomicrobiota > Lentisphaeria > Victivallales > Victivallaceae > UBA1784. The sequence goes on along the minus strand of JAFTRX010000078.1, from coordinate 175,088 downwards.
ACACTCGTTCTGAACACGAACTCTTCAAATGCCGCCGTTTCCGATGACGGTGATGTCACCATTTTACTTTCTCAGGAAACCACGGCTTCAGAAGACACCACCACCCTGCGCAACGCCGATGCCGAAATAAAACATCTCATCTCCGGCGGCAGCAGTGCCCCCGCCGTTGACGCAGCACCACTGGATGAACTCACGCTGTGCGATATGCAGCACATCTATATCTCCGGCAGTCAGCTCGGTTGCGGCGGACAGGGCATCGTCCACTCCGGAAACGATCCCGCGCTCGGCCGTGCGGTTGCCATCAAAAGTTTGCGCAAAGAGTTTTTGCGAAGTCCCGCCCACCGGGAAGAGTTCATCCGGGAAGCAAGGTTGACCGCCATGCTCGACCATCCGGCGATTTTACCGATATACAACCTTTGCGGCGGCAATGATGGAGAACTTCATCTGGCGATGAAGGTGCTTCACGGCATCTCTCTCAAAAATTATCTTGCAAAAACAGTTGAACGTTACACCAACAGCGGAATAAAAAACTTCGATGAAGAAAACGCTCTTATCAACCGTTTGAACATCTTTATCAAAGTTTGCGAAGCGATGGCGTATGTCCACGCCAAAAATATCATTCACTGCGATTTGAAGCCGGAGAACATCATGCTCGGTCAATACGGCGAAGTCTACATCATCGACTGGGGTATCGCCCGCGAGTATGGCGGCAATGCCGTTCCTCCGGAAAAAATCATGGGAACACCGCGCTACACTTCTCCGGAAAACCTTCTGCACCAGCCGTGTGACCACCGTTCCGACATCTACTCTCTGGGAGTGATACTCTTTGAACTGGTCACACTGGATCAGGCGTTTTCCGGTCAGACGGCATCGGAGGTTGTTGAAAAAGTCAAAACCGGCAAATGCAATCCTATCCGTCACCGCTTTTCCACTCCGGTCTCTGCCGATCTTGCGGCGATAATCCGCAAAGCCACGGCACAAAATCCGGAACAGCGTTACTCTTCTGCCGAAGAACTCACCTCCGATATCCGCCATTACCTGCGCGGCGCAGAAGTATCAGCCAACCCCGATACCGGCTGGCGCAAGGCCATCCGCTGGATAAAACGCCACCGCCGGAAAGCTGCTGTGGCAGCGGCGGCGGCAATCATTGCTCTGACCGGTTTCATCATTTTGGGAATTTTCGCCGCCAATATGCGCGCAGCTGAAGATGAACACCTCCGGGACAACACCATGGATCATGCTCTTTCCGAAGCTGTGGAAAATGCGGTTGCCATTGACCGCACCTTCAACCACATCGCCACGCTGCTCGGTGTCCTCAACGCCGATCTATCCATGCTGCTCGACCTGAACCGTCCCGCCGCCGCTCTTGGTAATCCGGAAATACTCCCCGGCAGTTCCACCGGAACCGACTGCAAAGACGATATATGTTTTATCCCGCCGGAAAAATCCGAAAGCCACTTCACTCCGGGGAAGCTCCTTGACCTCTCGCGGGCCACCTACATCCGCCCCGGTACTACCGATCCGGCAAAGACTGCCCACATCCTGCGCAGTATCCGCCCGGTGGTCTCCCGGATGCGCCGCACGGTATTGAAGAGCAATCCGGAACTGCTCAACGCCTCCCCGTCCGAGTTGGTCACCGCGTACCGCGAATTGAAACTTCCGGCATCGTTCTGTTACTTCACTTTGAACAACGGTCTGCACATCGTCTATCCCGGTAACGATGATGTCCAAAACGGGTTCGACGGCCGCACCCGTCCATGGTTCAAAAATGCCGTCGGCAAAGGCGCAGTTCCGGTGTGGACACAACCTTATCTTTCCGTATTCAAACGGGAGATCCCGGTCATCAGCTGTTCAATGGAAATAGTCGGCGCCGGAGAAAAGATCCACGGTGTTTCCGGCGTAGATATCCCCCTTACGGTAATAGAAAACATGCTGATGAAAGATCCGGGAAAAGCGGCATATATCAAACAGCGCGCGCTGTTGAGTTCCGATGGCAAAGTCATCGCTGCCGTCACCGGTAATTCCGGCAGTTTTCAAACCGTCACCGAACTTCCGGAAAATATCTCCCTGAGCCGGAAAAATTTCAACCGCATCCGCGCCAGCCGTTACGGCAGGATCATCCGCGAGGAAAACGGTAAAGAGATGTTGCTGGTCTACTCAATGGTAGCCTCTGCACAGTGGATTTACATTGAGAAGATCGACTTGAAAAAATTACTGCTGTTCAGCCGCGTTTCCCGGAAATAAGCGCTTTGAACTGCACGCTCTCCCGTCCCCACAGCATCAGCGCAAGTTCAATCAATGCCCCTTCCGGCAGTGCGCGCTGTTTCAATTCAGCAAAAAATCTCTCTCTGCCGAGTTCCGCCTCCGGCACTGTATCATCGTAAAAACGGCGCAGTAAAAACGGGTCCTGCAACCACGGACGCGCAATCATCACCCCAGCACATCCGGAAGCGGAAACCAGTTTCCGCGCTTCATCCACCGATGATATATCGCCATTGGCAATAAGCGGTATATCTCCGCACAGCCCCACCGCACGGCGCACCCGCTGCAGCCGTATCTCCGGCGGCAGTAGAGTATAAAGTTCTTTCACCGTCCGGTAATGGAAAAATATTTTGCTGACCGCGCCGGAACCTGCCAGCTCCGGCAGCAGCGTATCCATCTCATTTTCATCCTCCCACCCGGAGCGGAGTTTGACACTTAAAGAAATTCCTTCCGGGAGAGCCGCTTTAACTTTGTTGCAGAAAGATGCCAATTTTTCCGGGTGGCGCAACGCTCCGCCGCCGGTTCCGCCGGATGTGACCTGACGGCTGGGGCATCCGAAATTGAGATTCACCGACTCCGCGCCCATTTGCACAAATTCAGCTCCGGCAACGCCGATCAATTCAGCATCCGTCCCCATCAACTGCACACACACCGGCACGCACCCGGCTTGAAACGGAGTCAGAAAATTTTCCAGTTTCCGCCGCCGCGGCAATTCATGTGACACCCGGAAAAACGGTGTCATCCAGCGCGGAACCAACTCCATTTGATTGACCGCATCGATAAACCCGCCTCTTCCGACACCTTCCATAGGTCCGGGCCAAACCTCAAAATCACTCATTATGCAGATTTTTTAAAGAGCGATTTCGTGACTATACGCGCACAGATCAAACCGATGATACCGGAGCATACATCAGACACAAGCCGGGCATAAAAGATACCGTCCAGCGAGTTGAACGCAACCGCAATAAACGTAAGCGGAACCAGAAAAATCACGATTCGAGAACCATTCAACATCGCCGCCGCTGTCGGATGCGCACAGGCATTGAGGAAAAATCCTCCGAAACGGTGCACTTCCACCCCGGCAAGTCCCCAGGATACAATGCGCAAATACCGCACCATGATCTCAAGCACCTTGGGGTCTTTGGTGAACAATGACGAAAGTTCCGGCGCAAAAATCGAAAATATCGTTGCCATCAACAGCAAAATCGCTCCGGCAAACCTCATCGAAAACCGACGGCACTGATGAATGCGATTCCACGCCCTGGCACCGTAATTCTGCCCGATCATCGGCAGCAGTGCCATTCCCAGCGACATGGGGAAGACAAAGGCGACAGTTTCTATCCGCGTGGCGGCGGCGATCGCAGCAACCGCGATTTCTCCACCGACTACCGCAACTCCACGGGTAACCGCCATCGAACCCAGCGGAATGAGCAGCATGGCACATATCGCCGGAATACCGTAACGCAGAATTATTTTCCAATGTCCGAAAATGACATCTTTCGGCAATTTGAACGTGGAAATCATCCGCAGTTTGAAATGCAGCACGCACGCGTTCGCTGCCAATCCGGCGACCTGAGCGATGACCGTCGCCAATGCCGCACCGGCAACTCCCATCGCCGGAATAAAACCGACCCCGAATATAAACAGCGGGTCGAGCATCACATTCAACAGCAAACCGCCCAGCATGAACATTCCCGCCAACCGCGATTCACCGGCAGTCACCATCAATGCATTGGTCGCCATACCGAGCGCCGCAGTAACACTGCCCATATACCAGATGACCATATAGGCACGGATATCACCCATAACATTATCTTCTGCTTTGAGCAAATTGCGGAACACCGGTTCAATGGTCAAACTTCCGACAATACCGACCGTCAGCGATACCAGAATTATCAATATCGCTCCGGAGGTAATGAGCCGCGCCGCCCGGGGAATACGTCCTCCTCCCAGCAGCTGTGCCGTCGGAGTCATGATACCATTATCCAACCCGCGATAGAGACAGCCGACCAGCATCACCACCGGGAAAGTAAATCCCATCGCCGCCATCGGCAGCGTTCCGAGTTTGGAAACAAAATAAGTATCGGCAATATTGTATCCGGAAATAGCCAACGTTCCGGGCAGCATGGATAATGCCGTCTTTACCATGACCGAACCGATAGGTCCATCTGTGTATGCTGTGTTGCGTGCCATTTTTCAACAAATATTTATAACGCTATTCAATGTTCCAAAATCATTGGCGGAAAAGTTATCATTATCAATATCCGTAACCCACTCTCCGTCAATAACAAACTTATATTCATACACTCCGGGAGCAAGCATAACTTCACAACTGTAAACACCTTTTGCATCAGAGTAGACCATCTCATGCCTCTCCGGCTCCCAATCGCTGAAAGAACCTGCTACAAAAACTGTATGCCCGGGATGTGCAGTCAATACAAATGTAACCTTACGCAATGCGGACTCAGGCAGCTTTTCAATCTGAATCATTTTTATCTCCCGGTTGTGCAAATGAAAACAAAAAAAACAATCTGCAAAAATTGCCCTCGTATAATATATCATCAAAAACGGATTTTTTCAACCTTCTTAAAATAATTGCGGCTGGATCAGTTCATACGGCGACACCGGATGACCGATACCAACTCCGATAAGCCGCACCGGACGCCTTCCGGCATCGGTTTTCCGGAGCAGTTCAACGGCAATATCTCCGGCAACAGCACCGGAACTTACCGCTGAATCCAGCAGCATGGAACGGGTAACGGTTTGAAAATCGTCATACTTCAATTTGATGAACACTGATTTGCCTTCAAATCCCGCCGCCACGGCCCGCCGGGTCACCCGCCTTGCCAGTGTCCGCAACAATATACGCAGTTTGCGCAAATCGGAACAATCTTCATAAAGTGTCACCTCCCGGCTGATACTTTTGGGGTCGCTTTCCAATTCCACCGGACGTTCATCCACCCCCCGGACGATGCCGTAATAAAAAATCCCCGCTTTTCCAAACACCGATTTCAAATTTTCCAACGGCAGCTGGCGCAGATCACGTCCGGTACGGATATTGATTGAACGCAGCTTTTGCGCACTGACCTTGCCGATACCATGAAATTTTTCCACCGGCAGTTCATCGAGAAATGCCTGAGCGCTCTCGGGGGTTATCAATGTCAACCCGGCAGGCTTTTGAAAGTCAGAAGCACATTTGGCGAGAAATTTATTGTACGACACCCCGGCGGATGCGGTCAGCGCACAGCGGTCAAATATCCGTTTTTGCAGCGTTTCCGCCATAATTCCGGCATCGGCAAGCGTGGGACACACAGCCGTCACATCCAGATACGCTTCATCTATCGACATCGGTTCGACCAGCGGAGTCAGCTTTAAAAATTCTTCGCGTATTTGCAATGAAACTGCGGAATAACGGCGGAAATCGGGTTCTATCAGCTCCGCCTGCGGACACAAACGCAGTGCAGTCCTGGTCGGCATGGCAGAGTGTACTCCGTAACGCCTTGCCTCATAGGAACAAGTGGAAACCACGCCGCGCCGCTGCGGCGCTCCGCCGACAATGACCGGTTTTCCCCGGAGTTCCGGACGGTCACGCTGTTCAACGGATGCAAAAAATGCATCCATATCCACATGGATTATCTTACGCATGACCGCCCGTCAGTGATGAGTCCGGATGGACTGCATCAACCCCAGCATCGCCATCGTGATAACGATAAATGATCCGCCGTAACTTACCAGCGGCAGAGAGAGTCCGGACACCGGAGCCACCCCGATACTCATGCCGATATTGATGAAGATGTGAAAGAAAAACATTATCGCCGTCCCCACCGCCAGCAACCGCCCGTATGGCGGCGCAAAAAATGCCGTCCGCAATATCGTATACAACAATATCGCATACAACAGCAGCAATGCCGCAACTCCGCAAAAACCGGTCTCTTCAGCTATCACCGAAAAGATAAAATCATTGTGCGCCGCCATCTGCGGCAGAAATCCGAGAACATTCTGCGTACCGCGTCCGATACCCTTGCCGCTCCATCCGCCGGAGCCGACTCCCAGCCGCGCCTGATAAGGCTGATGTCCCCGGTTCTGAATATCGTGTTTGGGATCGAGAAAAATCCGTATCCGGTCACGTTGATACTTCCGGAGCAGCACCGGTTTTTCCCGGCTGTAATCTATAAATCCGATAATGCCGACCAGCAATACCCCGACAAAACCGATAACCACATAACGCCATTTTATCCCGGCGACAAAGAGCATGGAAAAATATATCGGCAACAGCATCAGCGCACTGCCCAGATCCGGTTCTTTGGCAATAAGGACATAAGGCACACCCACAGCAGCAATACTCAACAGAAAAGTCTGCCAGCGTTTACTCTTCCAGCTGTTGGAAGCCAGAAGCCCCGCAAGCACAGCAATCACCGCAAACTTCGCCGGTTCCGACGGCTGCACCCGGATACCGCCAATCAACAGCCACCGCGTGGCGTTGTTCACCTCTTTGCCCCACACCAGCACCACTAACAGCAGGATAAGACAAACAAGATACATAACCAGCGCCGCTATCCGGTACTGTATACGCCGGTAATCGATCACGGCAAAGAATAAATAAGCCGCCATGCCGACCGTTATCCAGGTCAGCTGGCGGGAGAAATAAGCAAGAGCTCCGGGAGAGCCGATCTGCACTCCGATAGAACGGATGAAAACAACACCGATGGCAAGCAAAAGACCGGAAACCGCAAGCTGGAGATAATCCAACTTGCGGAAAAATTGTACCAAATCAGATGATGCCGCCCGTGAACGGTGCATAATACCGGCAAAAGTGCAATTTCAGATTATCAGAATTTCACTCCGGGAGCCGGGAAAGTCTGGTCACGCCGGGGACCGACGGAGATGATCGCGACCTGGGACTGAACCAGTTCCGCCATCTTATCCAGATACTTTCTGGCATTTTCCGGAAGTTTTTCGTAGCAATCCACATTCTCGGTGGAGCACTGCCAGCCGGGGAAATATTCGTAAACCGGTTCAGCATTCTCCAATTCCGCAACGGAAGCCGGAAATTCGGTGGTCAATTCGCCGTTGACTTTGTAGGCAACGCAGATACCGATTTCAGCCAGATCGTCCAGAACGTCAAGTTTGGTCACGGCGAGCTTGTTGACACCGTTGACCATGCAGGCATAACGGGAGGCGACCGCATCGAACCATCCGCAACGGCGGGGACGACCGGTGGTAGCTCCGAATTCACGACCGCGCTGACGCAGATTTTCACCCTGCGCATCAAACAGCTCGGTCGGGAACGGACCTTCGCCGACGCGGGTGGTGTAAGCCTTGATAACACCCCAGACGTCGCGCACGCTCTGCGGGGGAATACCGCCGCCGGTACAGGCTCCGCCGGAAATGGTGTTGCTGCTGGTAACAAAGGGATAGGTTCCGTGGTCGATATCCAGCAATGCGCCCTGCGCACCTTCAAAGAGAACTTTCTTGCCCGCTTTGACCGCGTTGTTGACGGAGTAGACCGTGTCGCAGACCAACGGAGCGAGGCGCTTGGCAGCATCCAGAACTTTGGCAAGCTCGGCTTCGACATCCAGTTCTTCAACGCCGTTGGCAGCAAAGAAAGCGTTATAACGTTTACATTCGGTACGGAACTGTTCAGCCAGACGCTCCGGGAACTTGAGATCGACACCGCGGATACCGCTGCGGCGCATCTTGTCCATGTAGGCAGGACCGATACCGCGACCGGTGGTACCGATCTTACGGGTTCCGCCGTTTTCGTTGATGGAATCAGCGATACGGTGATAGACAAAAATCAACTGGGCGCGATTGCTGAGCTGGACATTGGCAGTGGAAAGACCACGGCCTTCGATGTCACGCAGTTCCGCATCCAGAGCGATGGGGTCGACGACCACACCGTTACCGATGACGCAAGTGACTTCCGGACGGAAAATACCGGACGGAACCAGATGCAGCACATAACGTTCATTGCCGATCTCCACCGTGTGTCCGGCATTGTTGCCGCCCTGGAAACGCACGACCATATCCACATCGCGGGTCAAAACGTCAATCAGTTTGCCCTTGCCTTCATCCCCCCACTGGGTACCGACCAAAATATCTACCGGCATAATATATCCTCCAAAAATTATGGTTTGATACAAAAAAATACTTGAAAGTATAATATATACTCCCCAAACAGTTTTTACAAGTTTTCAATCAAAATTTCCCGCGTTTTTAGCAACGGCGGCGCCTCGCGGGCAATCTTGGGGGCAAATCGGCGGATTCAGCTTCAGTCGAGGACGGAAGTCCACTCCTTCAGCTTCACCTTGATTTACCCCCAACCTTGCCCACGATCCATCCGCCGGTCGAGTTCATGGCAGTTTTGAACGCATCTTCACTGGTGGCGCGGCGCATAGCGCACGCGCGTTTTGCTTACGCAAAACAAAAGTTACTTATTTTAACGACCAAATGTAGCGTGCCGCGACCAACGGGAGCGGCAAAATACTCCGCTTTTTTTGAAAAGGGATAGGGGGTTCGGGGGGAAGGGAAAAACTTTTTTTCCCGTGAAAAAAAGTTTTTCCCTTCCCCCCGACAAGCCAAGCGCGGAGCTTACCCTTCAAGTTCTGCCCAGCGGGCGTACAGGGCATCGACACGGGCGCGGGCAGCGGCGAGTTGAGCTTCAAACTCCGGCATTTCTTTGGCATGTTTGACAAAGAAATCCGGTTCACTGAAACGCGCTTCTATCGCTTCCAGCGCCGCTTCTGCGGCGGCGATATTCTCTTCCATGTGAAGAAGTTCCTGCTGTTCACGATAGGAGAGTTTTTTAGCTTTTTCCGGCTTTTTTTCCGGAACTTTCTCTTCAATAGCGGGAGAGATTTTCTTTTTTTCCTGCGGCAATGCGGCGCGGAGCTTTTCCAAATGGCGCGCACGCACGCTCATATAATAGTCAAAATCGCCCGGCGTGGAGATGACCGCACATCCGGCATCAGGAGCGATCTCTTCAAACGCAATGATGTGATTACAGACCCGGTTAAGAAAGTAACGGTCGTGACTGACGACGATAAGCGTGGAATTGAACGCGGCAAGTGCCTCTTCCAACACCCGCAGTGTCGGCAGATCGAGATCGTTGGTGGGTTCGTCAAGAATGAGAAAATTTCCGCCGCGCTTCAAAACTTTTGCCAGCAGAAGCCGTGCTTTTTCGCCGCCGGAGAGATATTTCACCTTGCCGTTGATACGCTCATCCTCAAAGAGAAAGCGTTTCAAAAATGCCCGGACAGAAATTTTTTCACTGCCCAGAGATATGACATCAACGCCGCCGGCAACTTCATCATAAACGGTCTGCTCTTCATCCAGATCGAGCCGCCGTTGGTCGATGTAGTTGAACTGCACCGTTTCAGCGACTTTCACCTGACCGGATGCGGGCGTAAGTTCTCCGGTGATCAATTTGAGCAGCGTGGTCTTTCCGGCACCGTTGGCACCGATAATACCGACTTTATGCGCGGATGTGAATTCAAAATTGAACTTATCCAGCACTTTGCGTTCACCGAAGTTCAAACTCACATCAAGTAAATCGACAACTTTGTTGCCCAAACGCTCCGGCTCCGGGATAACCAATTCCGTATCCCCCATACGCACCGGTGCCTGTATACCGGACAACTCTTCAAAACGCCGGATACGTCCCATATTGCGCTTCAAGCGCGCTTTGGGTGAACGGCGCACCCACTCGATTTCGCGGCGCAAAAACTTTTCTCTCCGGGAAACTTCCATATCTTCAGCGTGGCGCGCTTCCGCTTTCGCCGCGAGAAAATCAGCATAACTGCCGACACAGGAGAAAAATTTTCCGTTTTCCAACTCAATTATACGGTCAGCGATACGATCAAGAAAGAAGCGGTCATGGGTGACCAGCAGACACGAGCCGCGAAAACTTTTCAAATACTCTTCGATATAGCTGATCGTCGCCACGTCCAGATGGTTGGTCGGCTCATCCAGCAGCAGCAGATCCGGTTCACCGATGATGGCGCGGCCGAGAACGACCCGCCGCTTTTCGCCGCCGGAAAGCAGATGGAACGGCGTATCACAGTGCCGGTTCAAATCCAATTTCTGCAAGGTGGTGTCAAGTTTATTTTCCAGATTCCACGCATTGCAGCGGTCGAGGATATGTTCTATTTCCGCGTGGCGCGGTGAATTTTGGGAAATATGCGCGTACTCATCGAGCAGTTGCTCAAAATACTCCAACCCCTCCTGCAGCACACCGCGTATGCTTTTGTCGGTGACAAAATCCACATCCTGTGTCATATAGGCTGTACGGAAATTGTTGCGGATATGTATATCGCCGGAAGAAGGTTTTTCCAAACCGGCAATGATTTTGAGCAGTGTGGATTTTCCCGAACCGTTACGACCGACCAGCGCCAGCCGTTCCCCTTCCATAACCGCGACCGATGCATCATCAAAGATGATCTGCCGTCCGATGGAAAGATTGAGATTTTCCGCGCTCCAAACCGGGATGTCCGCCATGGTAAATTGCCCCGTTCACACTTATTCCTGATACCGGATAAGTATCATGGTCTGGTCATCATTCTGCTCGTATTCAAACTCACGCACCGCGCCCATGACTTCGGAAATAATATCACTGGCACTTTCGTGATGATGACATGCCACACTGAACGCGTTGGTAAGACGTTCGGTACCGAACTCCTCTTTATCGTGGTTCAGCGCCTCACTCAAACCATCGGAGTAGAGCATCAGACTGCTGCCGCTGTCCAGCGCCAGACAGATGGTTTCAAATTCAGCATCCTCATCCGGGAGCATTCCGAGCGCAGTACCGTCCGGCGACAAGCGCCGCAAGTGTCCGTGTACATGCATTATCATATCGGTGTGTCCGGCACGACCGAACTCGATCAATCCGCCGCGCCGGTCGATCAAACAGCACCCCAGTGTGATAAAACGGTCAATATCGCTGTCCCGGAACAAATTACTGTTGATATCACGCAAAAACTGGCTCAGTGTGGTAAAATTTGAGCAGATACTGCGGGCAAAACTGCGGGTCATCGCCGCCATCATACACGCGGGCATACCCTTACCGCAAGCATCACCGATCATGACCAGAAGCCGGTCATCATCGATTCTCACCATATCGTAAAAGTCACCGTTGACCTCTTTGGCACTGGTCGTATGCGCACTTACTGAGAAATTTCCCAGTGTCATATCGGCGGCAGGCAGCAATGACAACTGGAACTGCCGGACAAAACCCAACTCCTGGTCGATCCGCTCCCGGCGGCTGATTTCGCCGTAAACCTGCACCAGCTGCTGAACCATCAACACCTGATTGGCGAGGGATTTTATCCGGTTCAACTGGGCATCGGAGAAGGCTTTGCCGGTACTCATTTTATTATTGACAGCACAGATAACACCAACGGTGATACCATCGCGCATCATCGGTGTCGCCATTATACTGCCGATTTTTTCGTGTTCCGGATAAGCAGAAAAGCGCTCATCCATCGCCGCAAGCTGAACCAGTTCCGACTGCCGCGATTCAAACACTCCGCCCAGGAATCCGCTTCCGGAAGCGATAGGCTCTTCTTCTTTCAACACATCCAGCATCCGCTGTCCGCGTTTATGCACACCTTTGGTCAGCGGATAAACACCGTAAACAGCAAGCGGAACCAGCACTTTGCCGTTGGCACCGTAAATTGCCACGCCGCTTGCTTCGATCTGTTCGCAAACGTAACGGGCGGCGGAGTACATTGCTCCGTCCACGCCGTCATCGCAATTTATTCCGGTGGAAAAGCGCGAAAGGAAGTTGGCAATTTCCGTCCGGCTGAGAACTGCGGAGGTCAAATCCATCCGCAGTTCCGACATCCGGCGGAAACTTATCACCGCCACTGCGATCGCAACTATCAGCAACAGTGAAACGATTATCAACGCCGCCAGCACTTCTTCACCACTCAAATCTGATTATTTTTTCAAATTAAGATATTCCTGGAGCGATTTCAAAGGCGCACTGCCGTTGATCGCCTCCCGGATACCGGTAGCGGTAGCTTGTGCCGCCGCGATGGTGGTCATGTACGGAATCTTGTACTGGATCGCCATCATCCGGATGCAGCTGTCGTCGATCTTGCTCAACTTGCCCATCGGGGTGTTGATGATAAGCGAAACTTCGCGGTTGCGGATAAGATCGGCAACGTTGGGACGGCCTTCATTGAGTTTATGCACGAGAGTGTGCTTGATACCGTTGTCATCGAGGAACTTTCCGGTACCTTCGGTGGCAACCAGTTCAAAGCCGAGTTCAGACAGCGTCTGCACCACGGGGAGCAGTTCAGCGCGTTCACGTTCCCGGACACTGACCAGCACTTTGCCGGAAAGCGGCAGCTGGGAACCCGCCGCCTGCTGCGCCTTGTAGTACGCCATGCCGAAAGTGGATGCCAATCCCATGACTTCACCGGTAGCACGCATTTCCGGTCCGAGGATCGGGTCGACTTCCGGGAACATATTGAAGGGGAAGACCGCCTCTTTCACGCCGTAATAATCGGTCGGCGGCTGACGGAGCAGATCGCGGAATTCGGAGAGCTTTCTGCCCAGCATCAAATTGGTCGCGATCCGTGCCAGCGGCGCGCCGGTGACTTTGGACACCACCGGAACGGTACGGGAGGCGCGGGGGTTGGCTTCGATGATCCAAACCTTATCTTCGCACACGGCGAACTGGACGTTCAAGATACCGATCACGCGGAAATCGCGGGCGATAGCGGCAGCTTTTTCTTCGATCACTGCCAGAATTTCTTTGGAAAGCGTCACCGGCGGAATGGAACAGCCGGAGTCACCGGAGTGGATACCGGCAAGCTCAATGTGCTCCATCACCGCAGGCATGTAAACCTCTTCACCGTCACTGATGGCATCGACTTCACATTCGATGGCGTGATCGAGGAAACGGTCGATAAGCATCGGATATTCCGGACTGACCTGAATGGCTTCCACGGCGTAGCGTTTGAGCATGTCTTCTTCGTAAATCACCATCATGCCGCGGCCGCCGAGAACAAAGCTGGGACGCACCATGACCGGATAACCGATACGGCGACCGAGAGCAACAGCTTCATCCAGAGAACGGGCAATACCGCTTTCGGGCTGATTGACGTTGAGCGCGATCATCCGTTCACGGAAGTATTCACGGTCTTCAGCCAACCGGATACCTTCGGGCTGAGTACCGATGATCTTGACACCGGCATCTTTGAGTTCCTGCGCGATGTTGAGCGGAGTCTGACCGCCGAACTGGACGATAACGCCATCGGGTTTCTCTTTGGCATGGATAGCGAGAACATCTTCAGTGGTAAGCGGTTCAAAGTAGAGCTTGTCACTGGTGTCGTAGTCGGTGGAAACCGTTTCCGGGTTGCAGTTGACCAGCACGGATTCAAAACCGGCATCACGCAGCGCAAATGCCGCATGCACACAGGTGTAGTCAAATTCGATACCCTGACCGATACGGTTGGGACCGCCGCCGAGGATCATGATCTTCTTCTTGTCGGAGACCGGAACTTCATCAGCGGCACCGCTGTAAGTTGAGTAGTAATAATCTTCATCACCGGCAACACCACTGACCGGAACGCGGCAGAAACTGGCAACGCATCCGAGTTCCAGACGGCGTTTACGCACGGCGCGCTCTTCAATGCTGAACAATTTGGCGAGGTATTTATCGGAGAACGCGAACTTCTTCGCCTTGACCAGCATTTCATCCGGCAACCGCATCCAGTTATATTTGGCAAGTTCAAGTTCAAAGAGCGCAAGTTCCTGAATTTCAGCGAGGAAAAACTTGGCAATACTGGTCAGCTTGAATGCTTCATCGACCGACAAGCCCTTTTTGAACGCTTCATACAAATGGAAGAAACGTTCACTGGAAGGGAAGGCCACTTTCTGCTTGAGTTCTTCATAGGGGATCGCTTCGATCTTGCGGTCAAGTCCCGGACCGCTGCGGCCGATCTCAAGTCCGCGGATAGCTTTCTGGAACGCTTCCTTGAAATCTTTACCGATACTCATGACCTCGCCGACCGCCTTCATCTGGGTACCGAGGTGATCGACCGCCTGCGGGAATTTTTCAAACGCCCAGCGGGCAAACTTGGCGACAACATAATCGCCGCAGGGGGTGTACTTATCCAGCGATCCGTCGCGGTAGTAGGGAAGTTCATCCAAGGTCACGCCGGTGGCGAGCTTGGTGGAGACATGCGCGATGGGGAAACCGGTAGCTTTACTGGCAAGCGCACTGGAACGGGAGGTTCGGGGATTGATTTCGATAACGATGATACGTCCGTTCTCGCGGTTGCGGGCAAACTGGACGTTACAGCCGCCGGTGACACCGATGGCATCAATGATGCGGTAGCTGTAATCCTGAAGCTGCTGCTGGACTTCCGGCGCGATGGTAAGCATCGGCGCAACGCAGAAGCTGTCACCGGTATGGACACCGACCGGGTCAACGTTTTCAATGAAGCAGACGGTGATCTTGTTGCCTTTGGCATCGCGGATGACTTCGAGTTCCAGCTCTTCCCAGCCGAGGACGCACTCTTCGACCAGCACCTGATGGATGAGACTGGCAGCCAGACCGCGGGCGACGACTTCACGGAGTTCTTCCACATTGTAAACGATTCCGCCGCCGGTACCGCCCATGGTGTAAGCCGGGCGCAGAACCACCGGATATCCCAGCTGAGAAGCGATTTTTTCCGCCTCTTCCACGGAGTAACAGGGTTCGGAAGCCGCCATGGGGATATCGATTTTGTTCATGGTATTTTTGAACTCGATACGGTCTTCACCGCGCTCGATGGCATCAAGGTCAACACCGATGACTTCCACGGAATATTTCTGAAGGATACCCTCTTTCTGCAGAGAAATCGCCAGGTTCAACGCAGTCTGTCCGCCGAGGTTGGGCAGCAGAGCATCGGGGCGCTCTTTGTCGATGATTTTTTCCAGACTGTCCACAGTGAGCGGTTCGATGTAAGTGTGATCTGCCATGCCGGGGTCGGTCATGATCGTTGCCGGGTTGGAGTTCGCGAGAACCACTTCATAACCGGCGGCGCGCAACGCTTTGCACGCCTGTGTTCCGGAATAGTCAAATTCACATGCCTGTCCGATGATAATGGGACCTGATCCGATAATGAGGATCTTCTTGATATCCGTCCGCTGTGCCATAAAAACCTCTTTTATTTTATATGTGTAAAGTTTGCTCACTCGCAAAAGACCGGGATGTAATATATCACAAAAAAACGATTTCGTCAAGTCGGTTTGTAAAATTAATGCATGGTTTCATAAAAAAACCTGCGGCGGCGCTGGTCGAGTTCATGCCTGCGTTGAACGCATTCCAACTGGTGGCGCGGCGCGTTGCGCACGCGCGTTTTGCTTGCGCAAAACAAAATCGGGCAAAATCATTTTTTTCAAAAGCCGATTATCTTCCATTGAAAAAATTGAGGAAACAAATGTTTCACTGCTTTTACGGGACAGCTGCATAAAAAATGAGTACAACGGCGTTTTTTCTCAAAGTGCGGCTGAAATCGGACTTGCTTTTTTGCCAATGGAGTATATATTATTATCTGTGATAATCTTCAGGGCAGGGTGAATCTGTGACAGCGGGTAATTCCCTGACCGGCGGTAAAGTCCGCGAGCCGGAAGTGTCATTTCCGGCAGATATGGTGCAATTCCATAACCGACAGTAAAGTCTGGATGGCAGAAGAAAAGTTGAGCAAACGGGAGGACAATTCCGTCAAGACTCGAATTTTGCCGTTTCCAAGCCCCCTGCCCCGAAAAAAGATAAAATATACAGCAGGAGCTTGAATCATGGAAATAAAATTTGACAGCGTTGAAGCAGCTATCAACGATATTAAAAACGGCAAAATGATTATCGTCACCGACGATGAGAACCGGGAAAATGAAGGCGATCTGGTCTGCGCAGCTGAACTGGTGACCCCGGAAGCAATCAACTTTATGATCACCCACGCCCGCGGTCTGGTCTGCGCCCCCATCACCGAAGCGCGCGCCAGAGAACTCGGCATCTACCGGACACCTTCGACCGACCACTTCAAAACCGCTTTCACCGAAAGTGTCGATGCTCTTTCCGGCACCACCGGCATCAGTGCTTACGACCGTGCCAATACGGTAAAATCTCTCCTTGACCCGAAATGCACCCGGGATGATTTCGGCATCCCCGGTCACATTTTCCCCATCGCCGCCCGCCCCGGTGGAGTTCTTCAGCGCACCGGGCACACGGAAGCGGCAGTCGATCTGGCGACCCTTGCCGGATTGAAACCCGCCGGTGTCATTTGCGAAATAACCAAAGATGACGGCACCATGGCGCGTTTGCCGGATTTGATGGAGTTCAAAGAGAAACACGGTCTCAAACTTATCTCCATTGAAGAACTCGTCGCCTACCGCCGCCGCCATGAACAGTTGGTCATCCGGGGCGAAAGTGCCAAACTCCCGACCTGTTTCGGCGAATTCACCATCACCGCCTACCGGACCAAAGTTGACAATCTGGAGTATCTCGCCGTCCACTGCGGCGACATTAAAGATAAAGAAAATGTTCTCGTCCGCGTCCACAGCGAATGTCTGACCGGCGATGTTCTGGGCTCTTTGCGCTGCGATTGCGGTCCCCAGCTCCAGACCGCACTGAAAATGATCGCGGAAAACGGTTCCGGCGTTCTGGTTTATCTGCGGCAGGAAGGCAGAGGTATCGGCATATTCAACAAAATCCACGCTTACAAACTTCAGGATGAAGGCTTGGACACCGTCGATGCCAACTTGAAACTCGGTTTTCCGGAAGATCTGCGCGAGTACGGCATCGGCGTACAAATACTGCTTGATCTCGGCGTGAGATCCGTCCGGCTTTTGACCAACAACCCGCAGAAGCTCATCGGTATCAGCGGTTACGGTCTGCAAATCACTGAGCGCGTGCCGCTGGTCATCGCTCCGGGCGAAGAGAACGCCTGTTACCTTTCCACCAAAAAAGAACGGATGGGACATTTGCTGTGAAGATTTTTCCGGAAGGTTTCACCATTGCCGCACTCTCTCCGGCAGGCCCGGTATCAGATGAACGCATTTCTGCCGGAAAAGCAATTTTAGAGTCGCTGGGCGCAAAAGTGAAAGTCATGCCCCATGCCGCCGGGAAAGACCCGGAACTTGCCTATCTTTCCGGCAGTGATGACGAAAGATTGTCCGATTTACAATCGGCATGGCTCGATCCGGAAATTTCGATGCTCTGGGCGGTCCGCGGCGGTTACGGCAGCGGAAAACTTCTGGACAAACTGGATTGGGACGCCCTCGCCCGCCAGCCGAAAATGGTCGCCGGTTTCAGCGATATAACCGCACTCCACTGGGCGATGACGGCGAAAAATTGCGGCACGGCGGCGGCGTTACCCATGTTTGCCTATCTGACAGAACTGGATGATTTCTCAAAAGAGAGTCTTTGCTCTGTTTTTCAGCACCGCACGCAGAAATTTCAACTGCCGTCGTTGCGGCACGGAACGGTAAAAGGAACACCTCTTGCCGGCAATCTTACCGTGGCGGCAAGTTTGTGCGGAACGCCGTTTTTTCCGGATACCACAGGAAAAATCCTGATTCTGGAGGAGGTCGGCGAATATCCCTACCGGGTCGACCGGACGTTGAATCAGCTGCGCCTTGCCGGAGCGTTTGACAACGCGGCAGCTGTCGTCTTCGGCCACTTCACCACCAGCGGTTCAAAAGAGGATATCATGGCGGTATTGAAAGACTTTTCCCGCCGCGTCTCCTGCCCGGTTTTTTACGACTTCCCTCACGGACATGAACTGCCCTTTGCCTCCATCTCAACTGCACAGGAAATCGAATTCACCGGAGTCTGACTCACAGCAGCTTGAGCTGGATCATATCGTCGTTTTCAGTATCCTGATTACGCCGGTTGCGCACGGTACGGCGCGGCAGAGCGGCGATGGCATCACGCGGAGTTTCCGCACTTTTTTCCAGCAGTTCAAGTATCGTCTTCGCCCGCTCCAGCACCGGTTGCGGAATTCCGGCAAGACGCGCGACATGGATACCGTAACTCCGATCCGCCGCGCCGGGGATGATTTGCCGTAAAAATATCACATCATCACCATATTCACGCACGGCAACGTTGAAGTTGCGCACTCCGCGCCGGGTTTGCGCCAGCTCAGTCAATTCGTGATAATGGGTGGCAAACTGCGTCCGGCACCGGGGTTCATCGTGAAGATATTCCGCAACTGACCACGCAATGGACAACCCGTCAAAGGTACTGGTTCCGCGCCCGACTTCGTCCAATATCACCAAACTGGAATGGGTGGCGTGCCGCAAGATATTTGCCGTTTCCACCATCTCCACCATAAATGTACTCTGCCCGCGCGACAAGTCATCGGCGGCACCGATGCGGGTGAAGATTTTGTCAACAATACCGATTTCCGCACTCTCGGCCGGAACAAATGATCCCGCCTGCGCCATAATGGTTATCAACGCCGTCTGCCGGATGTAGGTGGATTTACCTGCCATATTGGGACCGGTAATAAGCATCATGCGTTTGGTATCGCCGTCAAGGTCAGTATCGTTGGGGATAAATTTGCCCATTCCCAATGCGGCATCCAACACCGGATGCCGTCCTTTATTAATGACCAGACGGTCATCATCACAAATTACCGGACGGACATAGTTGCGCTGGCGCGCACATTCGGCAAAAGAAGCAATGGCATCGATCTCGGCAAGCGCTTCAGCAGTACGCTGGATATCGGCAGTACGGGAAGTGGCGTGATCCCGCAACTGGGAAAATAGCTTCTGTTCCAGAGCCAACGCCTTCTCTTCAGCACCGAGGATGCGGCTTTCCAGCTCTTTGAGTTCCGGCGTGATGAAACGCTCTGCGTTGACCAGTGTCTGCTTGCGGATGTAATCATCCGGAATAAGATCAAGGTTGGATTTGCTGACTTCGATATAGTAACCGAACACCGAGTTGAACTTTACCTTCAGCGATTTGATGCCGGTACGCTCAATTTCCCGCATCTGGATCTGGCTCAACCACTTTTTGCCGTCACCGGCGGCGGCGCGCAGTTCATCAAGCTCTGGAGAATATCCTTCCCGGATAACCCCGCCGTCGGAGATGGATGTCGGAAGTTCATCGGCAAGTGCTGCGGATATAGCTCCGGTCAACTCATCGAAGTTACTTAAATTGGACGAACACTCCTCCAACAGCGGTGCGCTGAAGCAGTCGAGGAGATTTTTTATTCCGGGCAGAGATTCCAGCGAACTGCCGAGATTCTGCAAGTCACGCGGCGTGGCAATGCCGACATTCAATCTGCCGACAATACGCTCCAAATCGCGCACCACCCGCAGACATTCGCGCAGTTCAGTCAATCCCATCACGTCAAAAACAAAATTTTCCACTGCATCCAACCGCCGGACGATCTGCGCATGATCCCGCAACGGTCTCACCAGAAAACTCCGCAATTTCCGTCCGCCCATCGGGGTGACAGTATAATCCAGCACGCCGAGAAGCGATCCCTGTCGGTTGTTGCCGAACAGTGATGCACTTATTTCCAGATTCCGCAGACTTATCTGGTCAAGTTCAAGAAACTCTTCCAGTGAACGGTAGGAAAGCAAAGTGACGTGTCCCGCTTCCTGCCGGAGATTTTCCGCAGCATAACGCAGCACAGCTCCGGCGGCGGCGACAGCCATATCCCGGTTACGGCAGCCGAATGCATCCAGCGTGGAACTTTTGAAGTGATTGCACAAATAGGTGTACGCATCGGCGCTGTCAAAATTCCAATCATCCAGTTCCGTGACCATGATCTTCAAATTTTCGCCCGGAAACGCCGGAGTACTCTCCAGCAATGCCGCTGCAAGTTTGCGCGATACGATACACTCTCTGGTTCCGAGTTTGAGCAATTCGGAATTGAGTTTTTCCACATTGCCCGGAGTACAGATGAAAAATTCTCCGGTACTGACATCCAGCGCCGCCAAATGGATAGTACCGTCTTTGTCGGCGGCGATCGCGGCAAGATAGTTGTTGCTGTCAGAGTTGAGCAGAGAGTTGTCAATCACCGTTCCCGGCGTGATGATACGGGTGATCTCCCGCCGGACGATGCCCTTTGTCACCAGTTTGGGATCCTCCACCTGTTCGGCAATCGCAACCTTCAATCCGGCGGCGACCAATTTAGGCAAATATGTATCCAGCGCATGATAGGGAAAACCGCACATCGGCATCCCCTGCCGCTTGGTCAAGGTCAATTCCAGAACCGAACTCACCGTTTCGGCATCTTCAAAAAATTCTTCGTAAAAGTCACCGAGCCGGAACAAAAGCACCGCATCCGGCGGAATAGTATTCTTCGCCTCGCGGTATTGTACCATCATCGGAGTAAGTTTCGGTGCGGCACTGTCACTCATTCGCACATCCCCTCCGGAGTAAAATCCGCTTCCACAGCCACCGATTTTCCCCGGCGTGATGCCGCAGGCTTTTCAATGCGTACCCGGCAGAAACTCACCTCTTTGTGCGCCATCACAGCATTACCGATGGCATTCAGCAACGCTTCCAGAAGTTGAAATGAACTTGCACTGACAACACTCACAACTTCACGTTCCACCGCGGAGTAATCCAGCGCATCAGTCAACGCATCACTCTGCGCCGCCGCTTTGAACGGAGTGCAAAGTTCCACATCGATAAACAAGCGCTGCGGTGCGAGCCGTTCATGCGGCAGTGTGCCGATGATGGTACACACTTCAAGTTTATTCAAAAAGATCTTTCCCATAATCCTGTATAAGTTCCTTCAACCGTTTTTGCAGCTTCACCAACGGCAGACCGATAACGTTTTCCAATTCGCCGTGCCATGATGCAACGATCAGATCACCATGTTCCTGAATGGCGTATGCGCCAGCCTTGTCAGACACATCAACCAAACGCATGTATTCGCGTATCGTCTCCGGTGTCAACTCTTTAAAACAGACGCGGGTCGTTTCGCTCCACAACTCGCAAATCCCTTTTTCGTGCCAAATCAACGCCACTCCGGTCACGACATCGTGCGATTTTCCGGAGAGCATCTGCAACATTTCAACAGCATCGGCATCCGATGCCGGTTTTCCCAGCGCCTCGGCTCCGCAAATCACCATCGTATCCGCGGCAAGCACAATTTCCTGCGGAAACAAATCAGCAACTTTACGCGCTTTCAATGCGGCATTGTGCTGAGGCAGATCAGCAAGCGCCACCCCCATTCCCGGAGACAACTCATCCACATCAGCATCAAAAATTGAAAACTCCACGCCGCAGGAACTCAACAGCTCCCGGCGGCGCGGAGAACGTGAAGCCAATATCATACGCGACGGGCTTCCGGAGATGCGGCATTGCCGCTGTCAGCATGGATAGAGAGGTCGTCCACGCTGTTCAATTCGTCAAAATCTCCGGAACCGACGATACGGATATCGACTTTGGCAATATTGTCCAATCCGAAAATATCTTTCATGCGTTCACGAATAAGCGGTTCCATTGCGCTAAAGAGTTCCGGCACACCACGGAAATTCTCCACTTTGAAGTAGACACAACGCAACTCCATGGAATAAACTCCGCGCTTGCAGAAAATCAATATGCGGCGGATCTCCAGTTCCGGAAATTTTTTCAGCTCCGACCGCAACACTGCCGTGATCGTTTCACAGGACGCGACGATCGAGCCGCGCTCATTCTTCACGCTGACACTGGAACAACGGTGCCGGCCGAATTTTACGAACACGATCAGCTTGATGATCCAGTACACGATCAGCAAAGCCAACAGCCCGCCGACCGCCAGTATCACTCCGCGGTACAGTTCGACCGCCCACAGCTCGTTGAACACCTCAAGAGCTTTATCCATGAAATCTTCCGTTACATCTTCCATGGCTTACACCTCCCGGACAATTCAATTCAACGCTTCTTCGCCGTCCTCGTCATCATCCGGAATATCGTCATCCACATCCTGAATGAGAACATGGACAAACTTCACCGTCATACCGGTGACATCCTCGACCATGCTGATGACCGCTTTCTGCACATTTTCGGCGACATCGGGGATAGTATAACCCATTTTGATATTGATTTTGATTTCAATATCGATCTGGTTGTTTTCGTTGACCGCAATAGTGATAGCGCGGCTCTGCATCCGGCGGCTGCCGACGATTTCAGCAAAATTATCCACCAGCGCGTTGCCGGAAAGCCGGGAAACACCCTCGACATTCAACACCGCTTTGCGCGCCAGTGTGGCAATCACACCATCATGAATACGGACATCGCCCATGCCGGAATCAGCGATCATCGTCACTGACTCAGCAGGTTTCACAGCGGCAGCATCATTTTTTTCAACGACGGGTTCCGGGGTATTTTTCATTTTTTCCCTCCTTCAATTCTGGTGTTGATTATTTTTCCTGCAAAATACGTTCGACAAAACCGGTATCGTATTCGCCATCGACAAAATCTTTGTGTTTAAGCAATTTATGCTGGAACGGCAGTGTGGTTTTAACGCCTTCGACCACCATTTCATTTACGGCCCGGTTGCAGACGGTCAACGCCTCTTCACGATTATGGCCCCAAACGATAAGTTTACCGATCAAACTGTCATAATACGGCGGGATGACATATCCGCTGTATGCGTGCGTATCCATACGGACATTGGCACCTCCGGCGGGGATGAACAAATTTATTTTCCCCGGACACGGAGCAAAGTTGCGCGCCGGATCCTCGGCGTTGATACGGCACTCGATGGCATGACCTCTGAACTGGATATCCTTCTGCCGGTAGGGGAGTTTTTCCCCGGCGGCGATGATGATCTGGGTCTTGACCAAATCGACACCGGTCAGCATTTCAGTCACCGGGTGTTCGACCTGAATACGGGTATTCATCTCCATGAAGTAGAAGTTGCCTTTGGCATCAAGCAAAAACTCGATGGTTCCGGCGCTGGTATACTTTGCCGCCTTTGCCGCTTTCACGGCGGCACTGCCGAGTTTATCGCGCAATTTGGAGGAAACTGCCGGACTGGGGGTCTCTTCCAAAAGCTTCTGATTCCGGCGCTGCACGCTGCAATCGCGTTCGCCAAGGTGGATGACATTGCCGTAATTGTCGGCAAGGATCTGCACTTCGATGTGGCGGGGATTGACCAGAAATTTCTCCATATACAAGTCGCCGTTGCCAAACGCTTTTTCAGCTTCAGTCTTGGCAGAATGGAAGCCCTGCACCACCTCTTCATCACTGTACGCAATGCGCATACCTCTGCCGCCGCCACCGGCGACAGCTTTGATGATGACCGGATACTGCAGTTTATGCGCCATCGTCAGCGCCTGCGCTTCAGTGGCGATAAGTCCGTCACTTCCCGGAGTGATGGGAACCCCGGCGGCACGCATGGTTTCTCTGGCGACCGCTTTGTCACCGAGAGCTTTCATCGCCTCTGAAGTGGGTCCGATAAACGCGATGCCATGACGGCGGCACGCTTCAGCAAAATAGGGATTTTCGGAAAGGAAACCGTATCCCGGATGTATGGCATCAACTTCGCAAAGGTCAGCGACAGTCAGCAACCGTTCGATAAGCAGATAACTTTCCGACGGCGGCGGCGCACCGATGCAGATTGCCTCATCCGCCATTCTCACAGCCAGACTGTCCGCATCTGCAGTGGAGTACACCATCACCGTGCGGATATTGAGTTCGCGGCACGCACGGATCACCCGGACAGCGATTTCGCCGCGGTTTGCGATCATTACTTTATTGAACATGCTCACTCCACTGCTTATCCGATAACAAAAATCGGCTGACCGTATTCGACCGGCTGACCGTTTTCGACGAGAATTTCTTTGATGACGCCGGATTTTTCCGCCTTGATCTCGTTCATCACCTTCATCGCTTCGATGATGCACACCGTGGTATCGGCGTTGACCCGGTCACCGACCTGGACAAAAGGTTTGGCATCCGGACCGGGAGCACGGTAAAGCGTACCGACCAACGGGGAATCGATGGTCTCTTTGTGCGCTTCTTCCACGGGAGCTGCCGCCGGAGCTGCCGGAGCTGCCGCCTGAACGGCAACGGGAGCTGCCTGGATCACCGGAACAGCGGCAACTTCAGGTGCGCAATTACGGCGCAGAGAGATGTTGCATCCTTCCATCTCGATCTTGATTTCGCTGAGATTGTACTCTCCCATCATACTGACCAGACTGCGGATTTTTTCGACTTCCATTTTCATAATTTTCCTCTAAAAATTTTCTGCATTACAAATTTGATTTCAGGCATTTCTTAATGCGCCGAGCCGGTTGGCAAGTGCGCGCAATGCCATTTCGTATGAGAACGCCCCGAATCCGGCGACGACACCAATGCACACTGGTGCGGTCAATGATTCGTGGCGGAACGCCTCGCGTGAAGATATGTTGCTCAAATGAACCTCAACGGCAGGCAGTGCCGCCGCCGCTATCGCATCCCGGATAGCAACAGAGGTGTGGGTGTACGCCGCCGGATTGATTATGATACCGGAAAAACCGTTGCGCGGCGCATCACCGATCAAAGTTACAAGCTCCCCTTCGGAATTGGATTGAAACGCCTCGACATCAAAACCGAGTTCTTTTCCCAAACGGGTAACATCGGCAACTATGCTGGCAAGGGTCGTTTTACCGTAAATGTCCGGTTCCCGGCTGCCAAGCAGCTGAAGATTCGGACCGTTCAAAAGCAGAATTTTCATATCTATCCGGCTCCGTAGTAAATACGGTTGTCATTAAATTCTTACGACAGGCATCTTTCATTCAACAAAAAATGCCTCTCTATAAAATAACCTCACTGAAGCGTTTTTTCAAGAGATCAATGGATTTTTTTTTATCGAACCAATGATTTTACCGTGGTTCTTTTGCCGTAACGGTGACATTCACAGAGGAAGGTGACCGCTTCTTCCGCCGTATCCACAACCTTTATCAGATCAATATCTTCCGGTGAGATCATGCCTTCGTCGATCAGCGTGGTCTTGAACCAGTCGATCAAACCCTTGAAGAATTGACTTCCGACAAAAATGATGGGAACCATATTGATTTTTTCCGTCTGCACCATCGTCAGCACTTCGGACAGTTCATCCAATGTACCGAAACCGCCGGGGTAGATGATAAATGCTGTGGAATATTTGAGAAAGCTCACCTTACGCAGGAAAAAGTACCGGAAATTCAACGATTGGGTCTGATATTTATTCGGATTCTGTTCCATGGGAAGTTCGATATTCAATCCGACCACGTTGCCGCCGGCCTCATACGCGCCGCGCGATGCCGCTTCCATTATTCCGCCGCCGCCGCCGGTGATAACGCTGTATCCGTTTTCCACCAGAAGCTTGCCGCATTCCCGCGCCGACACATACGACGCCGCATCCTCTTTTGTCCGGGCAGAACCGAAAACAGATACAAACATGTCCTTGGTGGCGTTAAGTGTATCAAACGACTCCACCAGTTCTGCCATGATCCGCAAAACCCGCCATGAATCCATCGGCATAAATCCGTTGCGGTTGAAAAGATTTTCTCCGTCTGAGCGATCCATATTCACCTCCACAAAAAACAGTATTCTATCATCCTGCCGCATATACGTCATACGGCGTTTGCCTGCGGTCAGCTTACTTGGGGAACTGCTGACAGGTGTGCTGCACCCAGCGTGTCAGCGCCGGTTTCAATACAAAATCCTCCAATTCATCGCCATTGGGAAACAAATGGTCACAATAGGGACAACGGGGAAAGTTTTCCAAATCTGCCGGAACCAGCGGTTCTTTACAATTCGGACACCGCTCTCCGGGCAGCATGAAATGCTTTTTAGTCTCATTTTCCATATATTATTTTCACAGCCTTCATTGAAAATTGCGTCAACAAGTATTATCTTATTTAAAATAACTCCTCCCGGAACAAAATTCAACTGCTTTCCAGGAAAAAGAGCAACTATTAAGGAACGATTTTATGAAAAATATTTGGATAATCGCCGGCGAAGCATCCGGCGACATGTACGGCGCAAAACTGGCGACCGAACTCCGCAAGCTCGCCGCCGCCAATAATCAGGAAATCCACATCACCGGCATGGGCGGCCCCAAGATGATCGCCAACAATATCCCGGTCAAAGTCGATTCAACTGAACTCGGTGTCATCGGTATCTTTGAGATCATGCGCAGTATATTCACCTTTATCAGAATATACTTCAAACTGGTTCGCGAAGCCAAAGCTGAACGTCCGGATGCCGTCGTCCTCATCGATTACCCCGGATTCAACATGCTCTTTGCCAAAGCGATGTACCGCGCTAAAATCCCCGTCATCTGGTATGTCTGCCCCCATTTGTGGGTGTGGGCAAAGTGGCGTTTGCCGGTATTGGCAAAAATCTGCACTAAAATGCTGGTGATCTTTCCCTTTGAAGAGGAGGTCTTTGCACCGACGCCGCTGAAAGCCACCTTTGTCGGTCATCCGCTTTCTGAAATCGTCTCGGGCAGATTGGATCCGGAACTCAAACGTGATCCCGACACCTTTCTTCTGCTCCCCGGCAGCCGCAAAATGGAGATCGACAAACTTCTCATCCCCATGCTCGACACCGTCTCCCAACTGAAAACCCGCCACCAGCAGCTCAAGTTCCACCTTGCCGCCCCCCGGGAAAAAATCGCCAATATGTGTCAGAAAAAAATTGATAAATACCGCAAATCCCATCCGGATTGTCCGGAAATATCCATCTCTTGCGGTGATACCGGCGTTTGGATGCAAACTGCCGGAACCGGACTTGCCGCCAGCGGCACGGTCACCGTGGAATGTGCGCTTTCCGGTCTGCCGCTCGTGGTCGGTTATAAGCTCAACTTCTTTACCTTGCTCATCGGCATGGTTCTGGTAAAACTCTACCGCGGCTTCTTTACCATGGTGAACATCATCGCCAACAAAGAGGTGTTTCAGGAATTTCTGCAGTGGCACTTTGCGCCCGAAGAACTGCTTCCGGCAATCGAAGCCATCCTTCCCGGAGGTTCCCGCCGCGCAGAAGTCGAAGCCGGCATGAAAGAGGTATCCGATGCCCTGCGCAACCCGAACAACACTTCGGTTGCCGAGCGGGTGGCATCTGAATGTTGGGACGTGTAAAGATTGCCAGTTTGTTGGAGGATACAACCTGCGGCGGCGCCTCGCGGACAATCTTGGGAGCAAATCGGCGGACTGGGAAGTTTGAAATTATCCTTTTTTGAAAAATATAACCTGCGGCGGCGCCTCGCGGACAATCTTGGGAGCAAATCGGCGGACGTCGGCTCGGTTGAGGACGTGAGTCCACGCCCTCGCCACCGCCTTGATTTACCCCCAACCTTGTTCGCGATCCATCCGCCGATTGCAACCGACTGTTTTTATTCTTGACAAATCACACTCTGTGTTCTATATTTTAAGTAATATAAAAACAATTTTCTTCCAGAGTATATTCAGTTTCACAAAATTTGGGACATTAACAAATACTTCGCTTTTTTTGAAAAGGGATGAGGGTTCGGGAGAAGGGAAAAACCTTTTTTCACGGGAAAAAAAGTTTTTCCCTTCTCCTGAGCAATCTCCCCTTATCAGAAATCCAGGCACAGCCGGGTTTCGACAAAGGGACGGACTTTGGTATTGGCAACCTCCTGATGCGACGGATGTACGGCGTATGCTTTCAGTGCCGCTTCATCAACGAATGTGGAATCCAGCATACAATCGGCGTTGGAACTTTCCAGTCCGTTGATATTCACCTTGATCTCGACCAGTCCGGGAACAACTCCGGCAAGTGCTTCCAATCCGGCTTTGATTCCCTGCTTGATCTCCGTTTTTTCTTCCGCAGAATATTCCGCTTTCAGCTTCCATAAAATAACGTGTTTGACCATAATACTTCTCCATTGGATATTGAAAAATCGTACTGCACAAAAAATAACCTCTCTTAATAAAAAATTCAATATGTATTTTTACATATCCACATTAAAACTTGCAAAAATCTGCCATTTTGCGGCTGTTTTTATCAGTAACGGCTGACAGAAAAATCCTGCATACACGCACATGTATGCAGGAGAATATTTTTTTGTAAAATCATGTAATATCAGTCACGTTTTCAAAACAACTCACCAACTCTTTTACCACAGAAACCAGTTTGGCAGTTGTTGATACGCGCTCACACCATCCGCCTTGCGGAATTACATTACATGGTCCGGCAACCACACGACCACCAAGCTCAAAAAAATCGGCAGCGATCAGGATTCGTGGTATTTTCATGCATTCAGCCAATGCAAAAAGTCCACTTTGATTACCGATAACGCCCTTTATACAGGAAAAGCAGCGTGCAATGTCATGCATAGACTTTCCTGTATTCATATATTCCAGCGTAAAATATTTTTTGCAAAAATCTTCGTACTCTTCCGGCAATCCGACAAAAACCAAATGTTCCCGAAATGGCTTTAACGCGCCCATATCAACGAAAACATTTCGATAACGGCAGGTCGCGATCACTGCTATTTTATCATGGTATTTATAATCCGGTTCAACAGATATAATCTTTTCTCCGAATAGTCTTGGCAAATGCTTATCAACCAAATCATAATAGTAATCAGGAATATGCCCTGCACTGAAATTTACAGGTAATTTGCGAAAAAGATCAAGATCAATGGCATTTTCCGGGAGTTCATCTCCATAACTCACTCTGTTTATATATCTTTGATTTTCCAGCAATCCGACAAGGAATTTAGCGCTTTCAAAAGTTATTCTTACCTCACAGCATGGATGCTTCAAATTTTTTAATTCAGGAGATGCCACATTGGTTCTGATGTGGAAATTAAAACTCTCCATTCCATATACGGCAGACAATTCCCTACAAAAATACAATGAATACAAAATATCTCCCAAATGACCACTGTGAGAAAACAATATTTCCTTTGTTGAAGATAAGTTTTTATTGACAGGGAAATATTTTTGAATTTCTCCGTAACTGTGATAACGATGCTTCGTTACAGAAAAAATCATTTTGTAAATTGCAGTTTCCAATCGCCGGGGAAGCAAGCCGATAAAAAGTCTGATTATTTTCTTTAATACACTAAACATAATTTTTTCACTCCTTTGAACTATGCTCCGGAAATCTGCACAGCAAAACATTCCCGAATTCAGGCACGATCCGGGTAAGTGAAAAATCGAAGAAAATGAGGATTTTCGCAATGACCTCAATACAATTATTCTGTTATATGTTTTGGGCTGACTTGTACGTTTTGATGTGGTAGATCTGGAGCGAACAGCAGCTGTAATTGAACTTGTTTTATTTTTAGACTTAATATTTTATCATAAAACCTCCCGACTTTAGTATTAAAAAAAGCGACCATTCCAGGAATGTCCGCTCCAAGCCTACCACAGCCAGCACAATACACTCTCCGGAATGAGTCGCCAAGTATTTGACAACATCGCCGGATATATCGTGCTGACATCTCTTTTAGAAGTGGTAGTTCTGGAGCGGATGTCGATTATTCAATTTTTAATGCTGATAAATATTTCTTACCAGCATTTAACTAAAATTATTCTCTATAATATTGAAAAAATCCTCCCGTTTATATAAAAAACATCTTTTTTAATATAATCATTTTCTATAAAAAATCAAACCCCGCACATGAATATTTTCACATACGGGGTCTTGACGGAGCTGGTTTGATCACGCATTGAAGTGAGCAAGCAGCGCCTTTTCAGCTTCGATGCTCCAGAGCATGTTGCTCTTTTCGACGATCTCAGCAAGTTTCGCAAACAGCGGATCGGTCTTGCCGAGTTCGGCAAAGTCCGCAATCGCGGTCAACGGCAGATTGATGCCGGTGTAGATAAGTTTCTTACCGCCCTTGATGTTGGGCAGATTCAACGTGGTCGGGATGACCGCATCAATACCGCCGACGTGAGTAATCATACCGGCAGGATTGATCTTACCCTGTTCCATCAACGCCAGCGCTTCGCGCATGTCATCGGTGTTACCGCCGGAAGTACCCACGATGTGGGTGGAGGCATAGTGGACGTTGTAGAAGTTGAATTCAGCCTTGAACTGCGGGTCGAGGGGACCGGCAAAGAAGTTCAGACATCCGTCACGGCCGAGGATCTTGTCACCCTGCTCGACCACCGGGCGCACCGGCGCGAAGCACATGACATCATCGTAACCGGTGTTGCCGGAGAGCGCCATCAGTTTTTCCACCGCATCGGCACAGCCGGTGTTGAGGTAAACCAGTTCCACTCCGTTGGCTTTGGCATCTTCAACGGTGTACAACGTGGCGGCGCGGGCAAGACGGGCATCATCGATGTCAGTGACAACGAGAAGTTTCGGACGGCGCGGGCCGTGGATGGCATAATCGACAGCACCGAGTCCCATCGGACCGACACCGGCGAGGATCGCCATTTTTCCGCCTTCAACGATACCCATTTTGTGTTCATAGCAGCCGTTGGTGGTGTGGTACTGGGCGTGGAACGCACCGATAACACAGGAGACGGGTTCCGCCAGTGAACCGTGGAAGAAACCTTCGCCATTGTAAGCGAGCAGACTGCCGGTTTCCATCACTTCGGACGGGATAACGATATAGGTGGCATCGCCGCCGATATACTTGTAGGAGTATCCGGGCGCGGCGAGAGAACCTTTGTAGTTGATCGCCGGCTGAATGGCAAAGCGGTCGCCCGCCTTGAACTCATTCTGCCACTTGGCTCCGACCTGAACGATCTCACCGCAAAATTCGTGACCGATGATGATGGGGTTCTCCGCAACATCATCGGGAACCCGCTTGTGGGCGGGTCCCTGTTCTGCAGCCTTGAAACTGGACATGCAGATACTGTCGCTGACGATGCGGGCGAGAATTTCGTTCTCGGTGATCTCCGGCAGGTCGAAAGTTTCCAACCGGAGATCCTCTTTGCCGTAAAGTCTTACTGCAGTAGTTTTCATTGCTTAGATTCCCAATTTGGCGCGGCGGAGTTTCTCCACGCGGGTGAAGTTCATCGCGGCGGTGTAACCCGGGAGCGGCAGAATCGCTTCGTTGACCGCATCGAGGATCCAGGAGGCCTGCGGATAGTAGAACTGTTCCAGTTCCGGACAGGGAGAGATGCTGTTGGGAGCACCGACCACGACCGGAGGCGCATCGAGGTAATCAAAGGCAAGACGGGTGACGTTGGCGGCGACATCGTTGAGGAAGCTGCCGCGTTCGCACGCGTCGGAGATCAACAGCAGACGGCCGGTCTTCTTGACCGATTCGATCAGCTTGTCGTAGTTGAACGGAACCAGACTGCGGGCATCGACGATTTCCGCTTCGATACCATACTTTTCGCTCATTTCCTTGGCGGCTTTCATCGCCGGATAGAGCGTGGCACCGATGGAGAGGATGGTCAGATCGGAACCGGCACGTTTGATGTCGGGTTCACCGATGGGCACTTCATAGTACTCGGTGGGAACGCCGCCTTCGTGGAACTGTTCGCTGGTGTCGTAGAGCTTCTGGCTTTCAAAGAAGATGACCGGGTCGGTACCGCTCAACGCGGCGTTCATCAACCCCTTGGCATCGTACGGAGTAGCCGGGAAGCAAACTTTCAGACCGGGGATATGGGCGCACAAGCTGGTCCAGTCCTGAGCATGCTGGGCACCGTATTTGGCACCGACAGAAACGCGGAGGACGACCGGCATCTTGAGAACGCCGGCGGACATTGCCTGCCATTTGGCGAGCTGGTTGAACACTTCGTCACCGGCGCAGCCGAGGAAGTCGCAGTACATCAGTTCCGGAATGGCACGGCCGCCGCAGAGAGCGTAACCGCAAGCCGCCGCAACGATGGCGCTTTCAGAGATCGGCGCGTTGAAGAAGCGGTGATAGGGGATAGCTTCAGTAAGACCGCGGTAGACACCATAAGCGCCGCCCCAGTCACGGTTATCTTCACCGAAGGCGATCAGCGTGGGATCGGTGTAGAACTTGTTGATGATCGCTTCAAAGAGCGCATCACGCATGTTGTACGCGACCAGCTTGGAGACCTCTTTGCCGTTTTCGTCAAAGCCGAAACGTTTTTTGGTCATGATCTTCTTGAGGTTGGAGTTCTCTTCCAGCGGCATGGTAACATCGGGCTTGCGATCGTCGAATTTTTCCACGCGTTCGTTGGAGAGCATGTATTTACGCATGGCATCGGGTTCGCGGGCAGGGTCGATGCGCGGAGAGACCTGCTCATCGATAGCCAGCTTCATGATGCGGGTGATGCGTTCCTTGATATCGGCGTTGAATTCATCGAACGCGCCATCTTTTTCGACCTTGCCTTTGACCAGTTTGTCACGGAAGGCGGCGATGGAATCCTGCGCTCTCCAGGCTTCGATTTCTTCCTGGGTACGATAGCTGCTGCTGTCAGTGGCGCTGTGACCGACGTAACGGTAGGTGACGGTTTCGAGGAAAACGGGGCCCTGGTTGTTGAGCAGGATCTCGCGTTTGCGCTTGAAGGCATCGATGACAGCGAGCGGATCGTAACCGTCAACGCGTTCAGCGTGGAGCGCATCCGGACGGACACCGGAACCGATACGGGCAGCGATGTCATAAGCCATGGTTTCGCCGCGGGTCTGACCACCCATGCCGTAACCGTTGTTGATGCAGTGGAAGAGAACCGGCAGACCGCCCTGGAATTCTTTGTCCCAGAGTTTGAAGTACTGGTCCATGGAGGCGAAGTTCAACGCTTCCCAGACCGGACCGCGCGCCATGGCACCGTCACCGCAGTTGCAGACGACCATACCGGGTTTGCGGTTGACCTTCTTGTAGAGCGCGGCACCGGCAGAGATACCGGCGGAACCGCCGACGATGGCGTTGTTGGGATAGATACCGAAGGGGAGGAAGAAGACGTGCATGGAGTTACCCAGACCGCGGGTAAAACCGTTGGCGCGGCCGAAGAGTTCAGCCATGAAGCCGTAGAGCAAATAGTCCAGCGCGAGGTCACGGACGTTGCCGCTCTTGTTGTGCTTTTCAACGACACGGAGCAAATCGCCGCCGAAGAAGCCTTCCATGATCTCCATCAACTCTTTTTCGGGGAGGTTGCGGATAGCATTGAAACCTTTGGCAAGCACTTCGCCGTGGCTGCGGTGAGAACCGAAGATCATATCATCTTTGGTCAAGTTGTAAGCCATACCGACCGCCTGAGCTTCTTCACCGGTGTAGAGGTGAGCAGGACCGGTATAGAGGTAATCGATACCGTTGTAATGCTTCTGGGTACGAACCTGGAAAAGCATGGTTTCAAATTCGCGGATGAACTGCATATCTTTGTAGATACCCAGCAGAGCATCTTTGCTGTAGATTTTTTTCTCTTCAGCAAAAGATTTTTTGTACTGATTGAGCGGAATACTGCCCAATTCCACGATACCGGGTTTACGGACTTCAGCCGGGTCGATGTATTGACATTTCGGCATTTTTCTGTTTCCTTATTTTATGGGTTGATATGGTTTGATTACTTGACTTGTTCGAGGATGGCATCGCGGAAGACTTCGCCGACGGTCGGGTGCGGGAAGACAACTTTAGCGATTTCGGCACAGGTGAGTTTGCGGGTGATCGCCATGGCGAGACCGAAAATCATTTCACTGCCGGGGTTGCCGATGATCGCGGCACCGATGAGAATGTCATCAGCATCGAGGATCATTTTGACAAAACCGTTGCCGCCTTCGTTTTCAGCGATATAACGGCCGCTGAACATCAACGGAAGTTTGACCACGCGGAACTTGAGTCCCTTCTGCGCGGCGGTCTCTTCAGTTTCACCGACGCTGGAGATTTCCGGGTTGGTGTAGATGACAGCCGGAATGGCGCTGTAATCCATGCGGTCATTTTCACCGGCGATAACGTTGACAGCAACTTCGCCTTCACGATACGCAGTGTGAGCAAGCATGGATTTGCCGTTGGCATCGCCGATAGCGTAGACATCGGAAACGTTGGTCTTCATCTGGTCGTCGGTCTGGATGGCACCGCGTTCCATGTAAAGATTGATGTTTTCAAAGCCCATATCGGCGGTATTGGCACGGCGGCCGATAGCGACGAGGATCTTGTCGGCGGCGATAGTGGATTTGCCGTCGGCGTTTTCGATTTCCAGAGAAGCGCCTTTGACGGCGACAGCTTTGGTTTTGAGCATGAATTTCACGCCGCGTTTTTCATAAATGCCGCGGAGCATTTCGGACATCTCTTTGTCGGTGGGACCGCCGATGCGATCCATCATTTCGACAACAACGACTTCAGTGCCGATGCTGTTGAAGTAAGATGCCATTTCAAGACCGATGACACCGCCGCCGAGAACGATAAGTTTCTTCGGTGCTTCGGTAAGCGCGAGAATTTCACGGTTGGTGAGCGCATCTCCGGAAGCGACAGCTTCTTTCAAACCGGGGATCGGGGGAACAGCCGCCACGGAACCGGAGGCGATGATCAGCTTTTTACCGACATATTTTTCGCCGTTGGCTTCAACGGTGATGCCGTTGGCATCCTTGCCGACGACCTTCGCCTGAGCTTTGACGACGTTGACCTTGGCGCCTTTCATCTGCATCGCAACGCCGGAGACCAGCATTTTGACGACTTTGTCCTTGCGCGCAACCACTTTGGCGTGGTCGATCTTCGCGCCGGTAACGGTGACACCGTAGTGGTCACCGCCGCCGTTGGCATAATCAAAAATCTTGGCAGAGTAGAGCAAGGTCTTGGTCGGAACACAACCTTCGTTAAGACACACACCGCCGAGGGAGCGTCCTTCAAAAAGACAGACGCTCATACCTTTGTGGCCGGCACGTTCTGCGGCGCGATATCCGCCGGGACCGCCGCCGATAACAAGTACATCGTAAATCATTTCGGTTATCTCCTGAAATTACATTGCAAGAATGAGGTTGAACTTTTCGAGTTTGTCAGCGACCGCCTTCAAGAACTTCGCCGCCGGAGCGCCGTCGACCACGCGGTGGTCGAAGGTCAGGGACAGACCCATCGCCTGATAGTATTCGATGGAACCGTCGGCCTTCTGGCGGGGACGGAGGGTGGTTCCGCAAACGCCGAGGATGGCAGTCTGGGGCGGGTTGATGATCGGAGTGAAGCTTTCGATGCCGAGGTTGCCGAGGTTGGTGACAGTGAAGCTGCCGCCCTGCATCTTATCTCCGCCGAGAGAACCGTCTTTGGCGGCGGCGGCATAGGCTTTGACCGTTTCAGAGATGGCTTTGACCGAGAGGGTGTCGGCATCGCGGATCACCGGCACGACCAGACCGCGCGGAGTGTCAATGGCAACACCGAGCTGGGCGTGGGTGAAACGGCGCATGGTATCGCCGATGAAGTTGGCGTTGATGTCGGGGAACTCCGGCAGAGTCTTGGCAACGGCGAACAGAACGAGGTCGTTGATGGTGACTTTGTCCAAACCGAGATCTTCGGCACCTTTCATCTGCTTGCGCATCGCGAGGATGGCAGTCGCATCGAAAGTGCGGTTCAGCGTCAACTGCGCCATGTCGGAGAGGGACTTGTGCATGTTGTCAGCAATGACCTTGCGCATGCGGGTGATCTTTTCTTCGGTGTACGCGGCGGCAGCAGGTGCAGCAGCGGGGGCGACGGCAGGCGCGGCAACTGCAGGCGCGGCAGCAGCCGGAGCGGCAACTGTGGCGGCGGCGGGAGCGGCGGCTTTCAGCGCTTTGACGTCGCGTTCAATAATGCGGTTTTCCGGACCGGTGGGAGTTGCCAGAGCGATATCCAAACCGAGTTCAGCGGCAAGTTTTTTGGCGCGCGGGGAAGCGCAAACTTCACCCCCCTTGGCAGCGGGAGCGGCGGCAACAGGCGCGGCAACTGCGGCAACGGGAGCGGCGGCAGCTTCAACGGGAGCGGCGGCGGCGGCAGGCGCAGCACCGGGAACAGTGAAGGTGGCACCGGGCTTACCGATGACCGCGACCGGAGCACCGACTGCGACCTCTTCTCCGGGGGAAACGAGGATCTTCAAAATCGTACCTTCGTACTTGGACAACTCTTCAAAGCTGGATTTGCCGGTTTCGAGAGAGAAGATCGGCTGTTCCATCTTGACCGCATCACCCTCTTTGACCAGCCAGGCAGAAAGCAGTGCGCTCTCTTCGGAAACACCCATCTGCGGCATCAGAATGAAGTTGACATCTTTGTTGTCGCAAGCGGCGGCGGCAGGAGCAGCGGCGGGAGCGGCGGCAACTGCGGCAGCTTCGACCGGAGCGGCGGCAGGCGCGGCAGCTTCAGCGGCGGCACCGGGAACATCATATTTTTCTCCGGGCTGACCGATAACCGCGACCGGTGCGCCGACAGCGACTTCGTTACCGGCTTCGACGAGAATCTTCAGCACAGTACCGGAGTATTTGGACAACTCCTGGAAGCTGGATTTACCGGTTTCAAGATCGAACAGCGGCTGTTCTTCCTTGATCTCATCGCCCTCTTTGACCAGCCAGTTTGCCAGCAGGGCACTTTCTTCGGAGACACCCATCTGGGGCATCAGAATAAAATTAGCCATTTTTGACTCCTTGTTGTAGGTTTATATGTTTACAATACCAATGATATTTTATTTTCCAATCCGGCGGCAATGTTTTTATCCATCGCCCCGTCCGTCACCAGAATATCCACATCTTCCGGCATGGCAAATGTGAATGGCAGCAATCCGCCGGACTTGGAACTGTCCAGCATCATCACCACCTTTTTCGCCCGCTTCATCACAGCGCGCTTGAAGATCGCTCCAGCCTGTGTTCCCACGGTAAAGCCGAATTTCTCATCATACGCCGATGCGGTCATAAACGCGGTTTCAATATTGAGTTTTTCCAACTGCGCGGGTATTTCCGGGTCGGCAACTGAAATCTCCTTCCGGGACAGCGTTCCACCCAGCATAAATATCGACGGCTTCTCTTTGCGCATGGCAATTTCCAGTGCGATATTGGGTGCGGCAGTAATAACGACCAGATTGCAGTCCGGCAACTCATTGGCAAACGCCATCGCCGTTGTTCCGGAATCAATATATATCCCCTGCCCCGGCTCCACCAGCTGCGCAGCTTTGGAAGCAATAAGCTGCTTGGCTTCATGGTTGCGCTGTTCGCGCTCGCTGTAAATATCCTCCAGCATGCCGTAACGGTAGGGCATTCGGCGGGCACCGCCGCGGGTGAGAATGATGCTTCCGGATTTTTCAAGGACGGCAAGGTCGCGGCGCAGGGTCATTTCGGACCACTTGCTGAAATGTTCAGCAAGCTCGCCGATACTGACTTCTCCCCGCGCTTCGATAAATTTGCGGATCGCTTCCCGTCTCTCTGTCATCCCGTACACAACCTTTCTCAATTACACAATGCCGGCTTCACATATAATATAGCCTGCGAAATGCAACTTTTCAAACGCGTTTGTGATTTTCTCTCAAAAAAGTGTTAATTTCAAACATCACGCTTTATTGAGCTCTTTCCCCGACTTCATGGAATCGGGGAACTGCCGCTTGATCACCGGGAATATTGCAAAGATAAGCGGGATCACGAGGAAGAACAACACACCGCCGCCGTAGAACACCCGGTCGGCACCGAAGTGATAGTAGATGATACCGCTGGTAAGTGACCCCAACATCGTACCCAGCATCCGGCAGGTCATGGCAAAACCGAACACTCCGCCGCGCCGTTCCGGCGGCGTGATGCGCGCGAGCAGCCGCTGCAGCACAGGTTCGATACCGCCACCTGCGACAAAGGCGAGGAAGCGGGAGATCAGCAACAGCCAGATGCCGGGGATCACCACACCGAAAACCGTCAGATCACGGCAGGCACCCTGCGCCAGCGTAAGCGCGGCAGTGAGCGCGAGCAGCGGGATCAACAACTGCATGGGACGGCATTTGTCCGCCATTTTTCCCAGCGTGAATCCGGCGATGATACCGCCGATAGCGGCGGCGGCGCTGATATACGCTGTCCAGCTCAACTTGAATTCGACCATGGATTCGACTTTGAGTGCCAGGTATTCCGTTTCCATATTTTTACCCATCGCCGCGAGCATGATGAACATTAAAACGTAAATCGTGGAAATTGTGTATCCGGCGAAATTCCACCGGCTCTTGTTCCTGGCTTTTTCCGGATCGATCTTCTGGCGGACAAAATTCTCTTTGACAAAAAGATTGATAACACCGCTGATGATGTATGTCACTCCCAACGCGACAAATGCCACCTGATAACCGAATTTTTCCACCACCAGCGAACCGACGATCAACCCCGCCATCTGACCGGACCACACCGCAGTACTGAACACTCCCAGCGCAAATCCCTGGTGTTCATCGGGAGTGGTGGAAACGATCAACGCCTGCGCCGCATTACCTGAACCGGAGAACAGCGATGCCATGATACGGGTCGCCAGCAACACTCCAAACGGTGTCGCCCAGGCACTGATGCCGACCAGACCGCACGCCTTGTTGATGTAAATACTGATCGGAATACAAAATCCCATCAGCGGAAAGATGAATGCATTGGCAAAATATGCCCGCAACAGCATCAATTTTCTGCCGTAGCGATCCGCGACCCAGCCCCAGACCGGGGAGATGATCGCCAGACACAAAGTCGAACAGATATGGAAACTTGCCAGCGCTTTGGCAAGCTCTTCCTGACTGCTCAAGCCCAGCACGTCCTTCAGGTAATAGGGAATAAACGGTATTGCTGCTGAATATCCCACAAAACCGAGCAGCTGCCCGATCCACAACAATATCAAGTTACGTCTCCACGGAATAGCATTCCCCGTCATCTTAAT
Source organism: Lentisphaeria bacterium (assembly GCA_017462015.1). GTDB lineage: Bacteria > Verrucomicrobiota > Lentisphaeria > Victivallales > Victivallaceae > UBA1784. Next base: position 136,191 of record JAFTRX010000078.1, on the reverse strand, counting down.
CTTCTCCTTCCACCGTTTTATCCCGGCTCAACCCCATCTTTGCCGCCAAGGTGGAATCAACTATACTTTGTACAAAGTAAAACACCAGTGCCGGAACCAATGCGGCTCCCGTCCCTGCACCGATGATATTCAACGTGGTAATAGTAATGGTGATCGTCTTCGATGCACCGGTAAAAAGCAGCGCCTTGCGCTCCGGCACTCCCACTTTCATCGCCGCCGCGCCGTACCACATGATTACCAGCAGCAGCAAATGCACCACCAGCGCCGCCGTCCCTTCCAACAGCAGTTCGGATAACGGATGCTGTTTGAAGTGCGCACTGGAGGCGGAGAAAAATCCCCACACCAGCAAGATGACCGCCAGCGTGGAAATATAACTGAAAAATACCGGCAATTTGCGTTTGCTCAACTTCTGCATACCAAACCCCGCAACCGACGGTACCAGCACCAGCAAAAACAACTGGGTGAACATTTTGACCGGATTGGTGTCAATCTCCCCGGCGGACGATATGCACAGCGCCAGCATCAACGGGATGCTCAACACACTGATCAAATTATATCCGACCGTCATCAATATCGACAACAGCGAATTACCATTGGCAGTTTCGGTAAGTACGATCCCGCTGGACAGCGTTGGCGGCATTGCCGCCGCCACGATCAATCCGGTCGCCGGCAACGCTCCAAGAGCGAACAGTTTCGCCGTTCCCCAGCCGAGAAGCGGGCTCAGCACCAGTGTAACGACCGCTCCGGCACAGAATATCAGAGCAAACTTCCGGTCAAACCGGGTCGAACCGACATCAATGTTCCAACCGCAAATGACAAAAACCAATACGATAAGGAAATTGTTTATGGTCAGATTACTTCCGCAATTCAAACCTTTGAACCAAAGTCCCGGCTCCGGCAGGATAAATGCGATGACAACTGAAACAATAATTCCCAGCGGTAAAAAAAGTTTACGGAACATTTATGAATATTCTCCTCGTGACAGAACGATTTTTAACATCCTATAATATACCACCGGCAAACGTTTTTGTCAATCATTTTCACGTTGAAATTTCATCCATCAAGAGTTATATTAAATGCGAAACAACAGGGATGCAAAATGAACTTTTTTAACCAAATACCGGAAATAAAATTATCGTGTACAGGTGATATTTCTGCCATCACCGCCGCCGTTGCTGAAAAACTCTCGGCTTCAGAGAGCAGTCACGACCTCGATCACACCATCCGTGTCATGCACAACGCAGAACTTCTCCTTGCCCACACTCCCGGAGTTGATGCCGATATTGTCCGCTTGAGCGCCCTGCTCCATGATATCGCCCGCCCGGAAGAGGATGCCGGCAAGGGCAGCTGTTGTCACGCTGAACTCGGTGCGGCACTTTCATTTGACATCCTGCGTTCCGCCGCCGTACCGCATCCTGTGGCAGCGGCGGTATCCCGCGCCATTGCCTGTCACCGTTTCCGCCGGGGAGCGGTTCCGGATTTTATTGAAGCGCAAATTCTCTACGATGCAGACAAACTCGATTCCCTCGGGGCCGTTGGTCTGGGCAGAGCGTTCCTCTTTGCCGGACATTGCAACGCCCGCCTTCACAACACTGAAGCCGAAGCTCTGTCCAGTGAACCTTATTCCAAAGAAGACACAGCTTTCCGCGAATATCTGGTGAAACTCCGTCATGTTCCCGAAAAAATGTTTACTGCTGAAGGCAAAAAAATTGCAGTCTCACGACTGCAATTTATGGAAACTTTTTTCTCTACTTTAGATTCCGAAATCAACGGCTGAAGGAAACCGTCTGCTCTCCGGGCCCGATCTGATACTCACATTGGTCGATCATCAAGGTAAAACCGGCATTGCTCCGGCATTTCACCTTGTCATTTTCAACGATGACATCACAGCACACTTCCCCGAATTTGAAGTTTTTCACCCCATATTTTCCGGAACTCTTGCGCGGATGCAGTTCCAGCACTCCCGTTACCGCATCCGCCCGGTGGAAGCCCAATACATTCTCAATGAAAAGTGAAATCGGTCCCAACGCGCTCCAGCCGCAGAAATCTTTGCGGACAACGCGATTCCTGCCGTTTTCCGCCGGAAGTGCCGCCGTCGGGGAATAACACTCCCAAATGGTGTGCGGAAGATAATTTTCATACGTTTCAACCATGTGCTTCACCGTCCGGAACGCGACTTCTGAAGCAAGATCAAATTCTCCGTATTTTTCCAGTGCTTTCACCGTCATGTATGTGGTAGGAAGCCACACCGATCCACGCCAGTATCCGCCATCATCAACAAAATCCGGATCATCCCGACTCACCGTCGGCAATGGAACCATGCCACCGAATTTATTGGGATCAAGAATCGTTTTTATCAACCGTTCCGCCCGTTCTTCCGGCGCGGCTTCCGCCAGCAGCACCCAAAAACTTGCCGGAGTCATAACATCACAGAAGCCGTGGTTTTTGATTCCGATATCGTAGTAAAATCCATCACTTTCCCGATAGTAATACTTATTGAGCAGTTCGCATTTTTCCACATATTTTTTCCGGTACTCTTCTGCGATACCGGATTCTCCGATTTCATCGGCAAGTTTGGAAATATAATTCGCCGACAACGCCATCTGCGCCAATGCATCCACCCACAATATCATGTGGTAACTGCCCCTGCCGCGCGGCGTATTGTCCATTCCGGACGGGCACCCCGACCAGACGTAACCGACATCGGTCTTCTGCCACAATGCGATCGTCGAACTCAGCGGTGAATCGTAAAAATAACGGCACTCATTTTCCAGAAACTCATAATGTTTCTGCAAATACTGTTTTTCCACCAGATTGCGCCGGATGCGGGACTTATCCCCGGTAAAACGGTAATATTCATACTCCACCCACGCAAACAGCGGCGGATTGTCCACATGATGGATATGGCACGGCGTTGCCACCCCGTCATGCAGCGGCAGATAAAAGTTGTCCAAACTCTGGATGCCGGGAAAATATTGCGGTGCATACTTGCAGAAATGCACCATAAAACAGGTGTCCCATATCCACAACCGGTCTGGCATACACGCTTCATCCATGTATCGCTCGACCGGCAGTCCCGGTACGGTCTTTATATGTTGATAAGCAAGTTCCCACGCCTTGTAATAAAGTTCCACGAACCGGGGATCTTCTTCAAATACAACTTGCGGAACCAAACTCTTGTCAAGCATTTACCGCTCCTCCCTGCACAAAAAGCCACACCGTGTATGCCACATAGACCAGCAGCAAAAATGCACCTTCGCCGCGGGAGATGCGCTTTCCGGTATACATCAACGGGAAAAGCACCACTGAGCAGAATATCATCACCCCAAGGTCGATCATACTCACATTGGGCGCATGCAGATCGCTCACCATCGGCGCGACACCCATGATGACCAGAATATTGAAAATATTACTGCCGACCACATTGCCGACGGCAATATCACGCTCCCCTTTGATGATTGCCACCACGCTGGTCGCCAACTCCGGCAAACTCGTTCCGATGGCAACAATGGTCAAACCGATGACTGCCTGAGAGACTCCCATCGCCTTGGCAAAAAATATGGCACTGGAAACAAAACTTTTCGCTCCGAGGATCAAGCCTGCCAAACCGCCGATGAACATCAGCAATGCAAAGGGGATTGCAACCGGCTTCTCTCCGGCTTCCTCTTCCGCCGCAGCAGCAAGTTCTCCGCTTCCGGACTTTTTATCCTGATAAACGCTCCACACCAGATACGCAACCAGTATGGTAAAAAGCACTGCGCCCTGCCAGAAATTGATCCCTCTGCCATCCAGCCGGTAAAATACGCTGAACAGAAGCGCAGAACCAACCATCAACGGCATATCCAGTTTGAACAACTTTTCATTGGTCGCGACCGGACGCAGCACCGCACACAATCCCAAAATCAGCGCGATGTTGCAGATATTGCTGCCGATAACATTGCCGACAGCGATATCTCCACTGTCATTCAATGCCGCCTGGATACTTACCACCAACTCCGGCGCACTGGTACCGAATGCCACCAGCGTAAGTCCGATCAGCAGCGGGGAAACTTTCAGCCGCCGGGCAACAGCAACACCGCCGCGGATAAGAAATTCCGCTCCGAAATAGAGCAATACCACGCCGGCAACGCCCAAGCCGATAAATTTGAACATTTCCATACAGTCACCCTTAAAATATACGGTCATAATTACTTGCAGTTGAGTCTGCCGCCGGCGAGAACCAGTTCAATATCCCGCGCCGACAGCGGATGGGTGAACTTCACAGCGACTTCACTGCCGTCAGCTTTGCGCACCACGCCTTCAACCATCTTGCCGACTGCCAGCTGTTTGCGGATATCAGGCAGAATAAGCGCATCTTTTTCCTCGATTTTATTGTAATCTTCCGGGTCAGCAAATATCAGCGGCAAAATACCGAAATTCACCAGATTCGCCCGGTGGATACGTTCGATCGCCAGCGCGGCAACCGCTTTCACCCCCAGATACATCGGGCAGATCGCCGCATGTTCCCGGCTGGAACCCTGCCCGTAACTGTCACGGCCGATGATGACACCGGCTTTTCCGGCATCACGGACTGCGGCGGCGCGTTCAGCGAAACTGGGCTTTCCGGCTTCGGTGAAGCACTCAAAAACCACTTTGCTGTACGCAGGAATGTTGCTCCGGAGTTTAAGATGTACACCGGCAGGCATGATATGGTCAGTGGTGATTTTATCTCCGACTTTGATGACAACTTCGCCGTCAAGCGTTTCCGGCAGCGGCTGGTTCACCGGAAATTCGCCGATCGTCGGCTTCCGGATGATACCTTTGCCCGCTTCCGGCATCTGGAAATGCTTGTCGTCATCAAGATAAAATTCCGGCTCTTCGATGACCGGGAACTCAATTCCGAGATCGCGCGGGTCGGTAAACTTTCCGGTCAACGCGGCGGCGACCGCCGTTTCCGGACTAACCAGATATGACTGGTCACCTTTGGTTCCGGAACGTCCGGCAAAGTTACGGTTGAAGGTACGCACGGTGTTGGTTCCGTCGGCGGGGCTCTGTCCCTGTCCGATACACGGTCCGCATCCGACCTCCAATATACGCGCTCCGGCGCACACCAGATCGCCCAGCAATCCTTCGTTGCACAGCATCTCCAGCACCGGACGGCTGCCCGGAGCGATACCCAGTGTCACGTCAGGATGGATCTTCCGTCCTTTGAGCGCCTTCGCCACCAGTGCAAGGTCGCGGTATCCGCCGTTGGTACAGCTGCCGACCAGCACCTGACCAACCGGTTTTCCCTCAAGTTCGCGGATACTCTTGATCTGATCGGGGCTGGAAGGACACGCGGCAAGCGGTTCCAACGCATCCAGATCGATTTCAATAACATCGTCATACTCCGCATCTGCATCGGGCAGCTGGAAGCTGAAATCCGCCTCTCTCCGCTGGCGGCGCAGAAATTCCCGTGTCCGCTCATCGGATGGGAACAAACTGGTGGTAACACCAAGCTCAGCTCCCATATTGGTAATAGTTGCCCGCTGCGGCACACTCAAATCCGCCACGCCGGGACCGAAATATTCCACAATAGAGCCAACGTTGCCTTTGGTCGTCAAAATGGAGAGCAGCTTCAAAATAACATCTTTTGCCGCCACCCACGGACGCAATTTTCCGGTAAGTTTGACTCCAACCACTTTCGGATACGGAATCATGAACGGCTGACCGGACATCGCCAGCGCCACGTCCAAGCCACCGGCACCGATGGCAATCATTCCGATACCGCCGCCGGTGGGAGTGTGGGAGTCGGAACCGATAAGAGTTTTACCCGGCTTACCGAAACGTTCCAGATGGAGCTGGTGGCAGATACCGTTGCCCGGGGGTGAGAAAACTACGCCTTTTTCAGCGGCGACGGTCTGAAGATAAAGGTGGTCGTTCCGGTTTTCCGGTCCATTCTGCATCATATTGTGGTCGACATAGGATACCGAAAGTTCCGTGGCAACGCCCGGGGTGTTCATTGCTTCCAATTCCAGATACGCCATCGTACCGGTAGCATCCTGAGTCAACGTCTGATCGATCTTGATCGCCACCTGCTCACCGGGAACCGGATTTCCGTTTACCATGTGTGCATCGATAATTTTCTGTGCTAAAGTTCCATGTGCCATTTTTTATTCCTCAATATTGATTAAGTTTTATTGTTCCTGTTATAATATAGCACAAATTCACCGTCTCATCAACGTGACCATGCTTTCAAAATGTGCCGTAGATGGAAACATGTCAAAGATCCCCGCCTGCGTCACAACATAATCTTTTTTCTGAAAAAGCTGCAAATCCCGCCGCAAGGTATCTGCCGCGCATGAAATATAAATTATTCTTTCCGGCGAAGCAGACATCACCGCTTCCGCCGCCTGCCGTGACAATCCGCTGCGCGGCGGGTCGACCAGCAGTACTTTACCTTTGCCTTTGCCATACCGCGCCAACATTGCTCCGGCATCTCCGGCAAAAAAACTGCAACGCTTTTCCACCCCATGCTTTCCGGCATTCCAGCGGGCAGCTCTTATCGACTCCGCCATAACTTCAATTCCGGTACTGCGCAACTGCGGCATCACCTTCGCTGCAGCGATGGAAAAGAGTCCGCACCCGCAATACAATTCGATCAACTCATCACTTCCGGAATTTCTGATCTCCTCGACCGCACGCCCGATCAGCTTTGCCGCAACGGCGATATTGGTCTGAAAAAATCCCCCGACAGGAACTTTGAATTTACCGACACCGGGGATCTCTTCCGTCAGCCAGTTGCTCTTTTTCACTTCGCTGAAAGTGGAAAATCCGGTCACTTTGTCCTGCTCAGTAAAGCGCCACGTCACCGTATCAGCATCACTGGAACAGGAGTACTGTTTCACGGCAAGATTTATCTCCGGATGCGCAAGAAGACACTCCTGCACCGGAATAATGCTCTCATTATCCCGTCCGACCATGCCGAACTTACCCTCTGCCGTCCGGTGAAGTTTCAACTTATTACGATATCCCAACCGTTGCGGCGCCCCTACCGGAGCATGCATAACACCATCTTCAAACAATCCGGCACGTTCAAGAAAATCGGCAAACTGCCGCTGTTTCCATTTGAGTTCGGTCTCATAGTCACAATGCAGATACGCGCACCCGGGACATCCGCGCTCATACGCCGGACACGGTGGATCTTTCCGGTTCGGAACAGCACTCAACACCTGCACCAGTTCCGCGCGGACAAAGGAGTTTTTCTCCTGCACCACGCGAACTTCCAGCTCTTCCCCGGGCAATCCGCCGGGAACAAAGCACACCTTTCCGGAATCCAGCCGCCCGACGGCATCTCCGCCGTATGCCAGCGTTTGAACAGTAAGCTTGCTGTTATTCACTATCCCTGCTCCCGGGAGCATCCGCCATCACACCTTTGCCCAGATCCACGATACCGCTGTCGCGGCCCGGACCTTTCCGCTGTTTCGGACGGTCATTGATGATTTCGGTAACGGTGATCTCATTGCGGCTGCGCAAATGATAATCCACGCCCGGACGGGCAGGAACTCCGCCTACCCGGTCAACTCTGCCGCTTTTATTGTCTCTGAGCAAAGATGGGATCGTACCGCTGGTCTTCCAGTATGAACTGTCCAGCGTCTCTCCGGCGGAGTTGAACGCCAGGTAATGAAACACTTTAGGAGCCACCGGCATCAGCAAATGCAACCGGCTGAGCATATCGATTTCCGCCTGAAACTGTTCATATCCCAAGACACTGCCGACCCGCACGACTCCGAAAACCTTCCGGTCATCTTCCACGACCAGATAATATCCGATGGAACGGGATTCCGTCAGAGTGCGGATGGTGTAAGTGCGTTCATCGTACTCAGCATTCCGCTTTTTTCCTTCCAGCGCCGGCAATCCGACAGTGCGCTTCCACACCACGTTGCCTTCAGAAATTTCAAAATTCACATCCCGGCTGCGGAACTCATGTTTGAGTCCATTATGGGCAATATACACATGCACCCGGAATTTTCCGCTGCGCTCAAGCTGATAATGGTCACTCAACCGGAACACCATCCGGCGCACCTCTCCCGGCGCCAACTGCAGTCCGGTAATGGAGATGTCAGCATTTTTCCTTTTATTTACCGGACGGTTATGCTGATCCCGGATCTCAAACATCAAAAATCCCTGCAGTTCCGGGTCTCTTCCAAAAAGCAGCGGCTTACCTGAATCATTGCGCACCGTAACACACGCATAAATACGTTCATACTTGATAAACACTGACCGGTTGAGACTCATTTGCACTCCCAACCGGGCATACAACTGCACCGAACATGAAAACAGCATCAGCAACACCAGAAAAACTTTACACCGCATCCGCATAATCATCATCTCCTATTGTTGAAGTTTTCTGCAAATCTTTTCAACTACCGTTTCCGGAGTAATATCGTGACAAAGCACCTTTTCCAGAGGACAAACCCGCTTCAAGCATCCGGCACACTCAGCGTGGTTGCTCAACGGCATGGAATCCTCTCCCCACGGTCCGGTCAACCCCGGTTCCGTCGGTCCGTAAAATCCGAACACCGGACGGCGCAACGCCGCCGCCGCATGCAACGGACCGGAGTCGTTCCCCAGCACAGCCTCTGCTCCGCGCAGCAATTCAAAAAGCGCAGGAAGCGACGTTTTTCCGGCAAGGTTGATCGAACCGGTTCCGATAACATCTCCCAGTGCGCGTTCACCTTTTCCCCCGGCGATAACAAACCCCATCTCCGGAAAAATCTTTTTCATCTCCCGGATAACTCCGGCAAAAAGCGCCGGAGGAAACTGTTTACTCTCCCATCTGGTTCCCGGCAGCAAGACCATATATTTTTCCGGCAGCTGCGGCAGTCCGGCTTTTCCGGCAGATGACACCGGCAGTTCCGGATATACGATATTTTCGCACCGTTCCAGTGAAAAAATCCCCTCCACCAGACGGACACACCGTTCGACAGCATGCATGGGTTCCAGCGCGACCTTGCGGTTGTAAAACCACGCCGCAGCGGCTTCCCGGGGATGAGCAAAACCGCAGCGGAGACGACTTCCGGTCATAAATGAACACACCCCGCTGCGGAACAATCCCTGAAAATCGATCACCGCATCATACTTTTCCCGGCGCAACCGGGAACGCAACTTGAAAAACTCCGGCACACAGCCGGGAAATTCTGCCAATTTCCGGCGCTCAAAACAAATGATATTTTCCACCGGGAACGGGGAAAATTCCAACAACGGCGCAAATTCCGGATTGACAACAAAATCCAGCACTGCATCCGGAAACGCCTTCTTCAACACATCCAGCGCCGGAAACAGATGGATTATATCACCGAAACTGCTCGGTTTGATTGCCAGAAAACGCTCTGCCATTATCTTCAACGTCCAATCGCCAGACGCATTGCCAAACGCTCCGGCAAACCGGCGGCAAGTACCTTTTCCTGTGCCGTGGCAATATCATACGGGACCCGGCAACGGCTGACATTTTTGTTGTCAGTATCATAGATGGCAAAACTGGCACGGGGATCATTGTTGCGGGGCTGACCGATACTGCCGATATTGAACAGATATTTATGCCCCTTTTCCAGAGGAACAGTCAGCATATCCGCAATGGAGAAATCCGTATCATTCTGCGGCTCATTCATATTGGAGTTCCACGCCGGGATGCACTCCACCGCCCGCCGGGAACCGGTGGCAAAAGGAATCCGGTCAAAGGCGACCGGCATGTGCGAGTGTCCGCAGAAACAAACCGGCATCACCTGATAAGAAAAGTTCGCCGTAGCATGCTGTACATCAAACACATACCCCCATGTCTCCGGAGAATCCAACGTCGCATGGACGGCAGTTGCGCCGCACATCGGCATCACTTTTTTGTAGGGAAGCGCATCCAGCCACGCCCGCTGTTCATCACTCAGCTGGTCGTGAGTCCACCGGATCGCCGCCGCCGCATGCGGATTGAATCCGGATTCCTCAGTGTCGCCACCGACGGCGTAGTCGTCGTGGTTTCCCCTTACCGCCCCGACCAGATCCAGACTCTGCACGATCTCCAGACACCGTACCGGGTCAGCATTATAACCTACAACATCCCCCAACAAAATGAACTTATTCACCTGAAGCGCTTCACAGAAAGCGAGCACCGCTTCAAAGGCTTCAAGGTTGCCATGTATATCGCTCAAAACAGCATACTTCGGCATCGTAAAACAACTCCAAATCGTTCAATTAAAACTATTATTTTCCATCATCAAAAAGAACGCCGCAGACACTGTAAGCCGGATTCTGTACCGCCTTACGGCGGTGGCAATCATCTGTCTCATGCGACCAGAACCCGGGACTTGTAACGTCGCGAGCAACGACTCGTCCCCTATTTGGTCTTGCTGCGGGAGGAGTTTACCTTGCAGCGGAACTCTCATTACCGCCCGGTGGGCTCTTACCCCACCCTTTCACCCTTACCGGCTGAAAAATCAACCGGCGGTCTTCTCTCTGTTGCACTGGTCTTTCCGCAGAGTATGGTCTGCGGCACCCCTCTTTTCAAAGGGGCTCCCTGCTCTGTGCAGTCCGGACTTTCCTCAACGCGGGAACGAATTCCCCCGCCGCGATTGCCCATGTCCACAGCGTTCTTTATAATATAGCAATGAGAAAGCCATTATGCAAGATAAAAGTAAAACTTTTTTCAAATTTACACACAGTTGTCTCATAAAAGACAACTTGCGGCGACGCCTCGTGGGCAATCTTACGGGCAAATCTGCGGACTCATCCTCGGTCGAGTACAGTCGTACACTCCCTCGGCTTCGCCTTGATTTACCCGCAACCTTGCTCCACGATCCATCCGCCGGTCGAGTTCATGACAGTTTTGAACACATCGCCACTGGTGGCGCGGCGCATTGCGCACGCGCGTTTTGCTTTTCGCAAAACCAAATCTTACAAAATCACTTTTTTCAACTCCAATTTTCTTCCGCTGAAAAAAAAAATTGAAAAACAAGCATTTTGCTGATTTTATGGGACAGCTGTGAAATTCACACCACTATCTCAAACAAGCGCGGCAAAATCCGGATAAAATTTTTGAAAACAGATTGATTTTTTTCCGAATAAGAGTTATTTTATAAAAAATTCAATATATTATAAAAAAGTTCACTATATAAACAATAGGTAATGCCCAGAATTTTGTAAAACAATAAAACAGCTTGTTTGCGACCGGCGGATGGATCGTGGAGCATACTCCTGCGCCTTAATGGCTGCGGAGGAGAGGAGCAAAAAATAAAAAACATCACATCCTTACGCCCGCAAGGGCGAACTTCACACCTTCACATCTTCACGCAATCAGCGGAACGCTGATTGCCCATAAGGCGCCGCCGCAGATTTAAAGAAGGCTGAACTCGACCGGCGGATGGATCGCGAGGCAAGGTTGGGGGTAAATCAAGGCGAAGCCGAGGGACCCGGCTCCGCAGAGGCTCCGCCGTGGCAAGGTGTACTTGTTTTCGCGGATGCTTGTCGCGGCGTAGTGAAACGAAGCCGGAAGTCCGAAGATTTGCCCGCAAGAAGCGCCCGCGAGGCGCCGCCGTTGGTTGTTCAAGACTGACAATATAACACTATGGAAACTTGGATCATCTTACTTCTTGACCTGTTCGGAACTGCCGTCTTTGCCGTAACCGGTGCCGTCCAGGGCATCCGGCATCATCTGGATGTTTTCGGCGTAACGGCACTTGCCTGCTGTGTCGGCGTGGGCGGAGGCATGGTGCGGGACTGCATCATCGGCTGTACTCCGGTAGCCGCGCTCTCCAATCAGCACTACATCATTATATGCATTGCAGTCGGACTGCTCTCTTACGCAACAGCCCGCTTCTGGATCAAAAAACGCAATATCATCAAAATCTGTGATGCGATCGGACTTGGCGTATTCACCGCACTCGGCGCGGAAAAAGGTTTCACTCAAGGGCTGGGCTTTACCGGAATCATCCTGTGCGGAGTCTTTACCGCCATCGGCGGCGGTATCATCCGCGATTTGCTCACCGGAAAAATCCCAGTCGTATTGAAGAGCGATTTTTACGCCACAGCTTCCCTTATCGGCGGAGGTGTTTACTGTTTGATGCTGCCGTTAAAGTTTCCCTTTGCAATCAATTTTGCAGTGATTGCAACTCTGGTCTGCGCCATCCGGCTGTTGGCGATACATTATAATATCCAGCTTCCGGCGGCAGGACGCCTGGTCAGCTACCGTAAGCGCCGCCGCTGATTACTTTCCCGGAGCGGCAACAGGACAAACCACGACCGCAGTATCAGTTTCATTTCCGGTATAGATGGTCAGATAATGGGTGTTGCCCATAACTGCGGCATTGACATTTCCGGCATGATGATCATCCTGACTTGCGCGGGTGATAACTTCCGGTGCCGACCACGCCGCCGGATTGCCGAACACATCAAAAGCCTGCGCGGTGCGCCGTTTGAGCGTTCCCGCTATCCGCTGATAATAATAATTGGAAACTATTCCCGTCTCCGGATCAAAGATCAATGCCGGGGTCGATTCCCGGATATCACTGATTTCAGTCAGCGCCACGCTCCAGCTTTTGCCGTAATCTTGCGATTCCAACTGAAACTGAACCGGAAGCTCATTGGAATCCGGACTCTTTTCTCTCCGGGCGATCGCCAGTATTTTTCCGTCACCGAGATAAACCGCTGAAGGTTCCGTCGGCCACTGGCTCTTGGGAAGATGATCTCCGACAACGTGCTGAACCCAGCTTCTGCCGTCATCGGAACTGGTCAGAGTTCCCCATGAATTCGCATCACCGCCGCGGTAATTTCCGGCAAACCACAGAGACATCAGCCCGACACCGGGGACAGAAAATATTCCGGTTATCTGCATCGGCTGTACTGCAAGTTCCGGAATCGAGAGCAATTCAAATTTCTTCCCGTCGACCGTCCGGAACAGAGAAAAGTGACCTTCAAACGGAAAAATCCCACTGCGGCAGCTCCGCGTCCACAGAAGCATCGCGCCAGAGGAATCAACTCCGGAACCGCTGGCGACATCACCGTGGTCGGCGTTGTTCAACACCAATACCTCTTCCTGCCACGTCTCACCATTGTCATCGGAAACGCGGGCATACACGGCGCGGCACGCCTCGTCTATGGAGTGTCCCGCTCCGCGGCTGTACGCACAAATCAACCGGGTTCCGACAGCTTCGATCATCGACCATGAATTATATCCGGGAAAGCCCTGAACCATCTTCATCCCGGGAGAAACATATTGCTCGTACATAAATGTAATCCTTCCCATATTTAAAACACACCACAATATAGCATGGCAACCGGGGGAATTCAAACAAAAAAAAATCCGGAGACCCGGAAAAAAGACAAAAAAATTGGAGCGAGTGACCGGATTCGAACCGGCGACAGTCACGTTGGCAACGTGATACTCTACCAGCTGAGTTACACTCGCTCGTTGTTGTACTCATAATATAGCTCATTTTTTGAATTTGTCAAACCGTTTTTTTGAAAATTTTTTCATTTTTTAACACAACTGTCCCATAAAATTGAAAATTCGTTGATTTTGTCAGATTTTTCAGCTTGGATGCTCCGATTTTTGAAAAAGTGATTTTGTAAGATTTTGTTTTGCGAAAAGCAAAACACGCGTGTGCCTTGCACCGTGTCACCAGTGGAGATGCGTTCAAAATGGTCTGTCGCGGTCGGCGGATGCATCGTGCGGCAAGGTTGCGGGTAAATCAAGGTGAAGCAGAGGGAGTTAACTACTGTTATCGACCGAAGCTGAATCCGCCGATTTGCCCGCAAGATTGCCCGCGAGGCGCCGCCGCAGTCTGTTTTTTCATGGGACAGCTGTGATTTTTTCACCAAAAAAATCTGCAGTTCGCACCTAAAATCGCGTGCTGACAACAGCGCAAACGCAACATATCCACAGCGTTAAGTCTCCTCCGGTCTTGAAAAACACCTCAAAATGTGCTATATTATATAAATACAGATGGGGCTTGAAAATTTTGCACCCTGAAACTTGATTCGGAGATTTTTATTGTGCGCGTCGATAAAAAAAGAAAATACTGGATACTGGAGATCACTGCACTGGCGGCTGTTTTTATCAGCCTGTGCTGGGGTGTGTTTTCCGGAATAATCACCCGGAAGAGTTCCCTTGTTCCCGGTGAAAACGATGCGGAATACATACTGCTGATGGTCGGATTGATAACCGGCGCGGTCCCCGTTTTTTATTTGCTTTTTCAAGCAGCACTGGTCTGTTTTTACCGGCCGGTCCGCAAAGAAATGACCGATGACAGCACTCTCCCCGGATGTACGGTAATCGTTCCGGCGTACAACGAAGGCTCTGTCGTGGCGGAAACTCTCCGAACCTTGCTGAAAAGCGACTATCCGGCAGAAAAACTTGAAATCATCGCTGTCAATGACGGTTCCATCGACGATACATGGAACTGGATAACCCTGGTCTCCTGTGAGCATCCCGGCAGGATAACTGCGGTCAATCTTGAAAAAAATCAGGGCAAAAAACACGCCCTCCACCTTGGCTTCAATCAGGCAAAGCATGAGATCGTGGTCACTATTGACAGCGATTCCACCGTAAAACCGGATACCTTGCGCAATCTGGTGCAGCCCTTTGAAAACCCCAAAATCGGCGGAGCCGCCGGTGTGGTGCGGGTCAAAAACATTGATGACGGCATCATTCCGCGCATATTGGATGTCTGCTTTGTCTTTTCCTGCGACTTCATCCGCAGTGCTCAAAGCGCCATCGGAGCAGTTCTCTGTTCCCCCGGAGCGATAAGCGCCTACCGCAAAGCCGCGCTGCTGCCGCATCTGGATTCCTGGCTTCACCAGACTTTCCTCGGCAAGCCCTCCACCATCGGCGAAGACCGCGCCCTCACCAGCATCCTGTTGCGCAACGATTATCATGTCGTTCTGCAGAACACCGCAGAAGTAGACACGGTCGTTCCGGTCGATTATCCACAGCTTTGCCGCACATTGATCCGCTGGACCCGGGGCGATGTCCGCGAAGGTTTGCTCATGATCCGCCACTTTTACAAAAAGTTCCATTTCGGGGACTTGCGCCTGCTTGCGTTGAAGATAAATCTGGTGTGTCAGCTCCTCGGCCTGATAATGCCGATGATCTCTCTGCCTCTTTTCATCTACGCGATTGCGGCAAATATCAGCAATTTGCCGCTGTTGTTCAGCTACATTCTCTTTGCCACCTGGCTCTGGGCGGCGATCCCGGCGGTACTCTACGCCCACCGGGAGTCCCCGTTGAAAGCGGCGTGGGCTTTTATCTGCGCTTTTATCAGTTTGTTTGCACTCTCCTGGATTTGCATTTACTCCTGGATCACCATGAACAATCCCCAATGGATGACCAGAAACAGCAAAAAAGAAGATGCGGAAGTAAAAGTCCGCAGTGTCAGCGGCAACTCCTGATCCCATGCAGTGCGAACGTTTCATAAAAATCATCGCCGTCGGCAAGATGAAAGAGAAAAATCTCACCCATCTGACCGATGATTTTCTCTCCCGGCTCAACCGTTACGGCAAGTGTGAAATCGTCATACTCTCCGACAGCGACGTCGCCAAAGAGGGGGCGGCGATCTGCCGCGAGCTGGATAAAGAGCGCAACTCTGCCATTTTTGTCCTTTCCGAAGAGGGCAAAGAGTGGACTACCGCCGGTTTTGCCCATCAACTTGAACAGCTCGATTGCCGTGCCGTCTTTGTTATCGGCGGTCCATTCGGACTGGAGCCGGAAGTCAAACAGCGCGCCCATCACCTCTGGTCTTTATCAAAACTGACTTTCACTCATGAAATGGCGCGCTTTCTGCTCTGCGAGCAGCTCTACCGCGCATTAAATTTGCTCAATGGCGGCAGTTACCACCACGTCTGACAACGGCGGGATGAGGGGGGAGCGATAATCTCGCTTTGCCGGAGCGCGCCTTGCTGCGCTCGCCGCTCGGGTCGAGGACGCAAGTCCACTCCCCTCGCTTCTCGCTTGCAAAACCCGCCCGGCTGTGCGATATTACCGCCTATGGGTTGGGCTGGTGTGTGTGTGTCGCCTGACGGCGACCAAAGTAGCGGTAATGGGCACCGCTTGCGCGGCTTATGGTAAGGCTGGCGCACTGCACAGCTCCACTTGGAGCAGTAGTTTTGAACGGAAGATAATGGAAAATCTCGCGGGAGCAAGCGAGATCACCGCCGCCCCACCGCCTTCATCTTCGCGACGGCGGCTTCCAGAGCCTTGACACCGGCAGCGGGGTCGGAAATATTCAAAACCGTCTTTTCCATCGGACAAAGATCGTCGCGGCGGCGGTTGAGGATATCCTTTACACGCTTAGTGTAAGTAACAGCAATTCCGTGACGGGAGAGGATCTCCACCGCACTGTCGCAGATAAGTTCCGCATGGACGGCTTTGACCTTGCCGCAGATGGCGACCATTGCAGCGGCTTTGCCGATGACTTTATCCACCAGAAACGCACCTTTCATCTTGTCCGGGTGCTGACGGTATATGTCAAGGATGGGAGCAATGCCCCTGCCGTTTTCGTCGTGAACGATTTCACCGTACTTGATAATGACACATCCGGCTTTGCAGTCAAGTATTTTCTGCCGTGCATCCTGAACGGCGTGGCGTTCTGCAGCCTTTGCCGCTGGGCAGCTGCCATATTTACAGCAAAAACATCCGGTCAACACACCAACGCCAATGACCACGGCACACATCACCAAAACAAAACGCAACATACTACACCTCAATCTCTTTCAAGTTTTATCAAAGTTATTTCCGCATTGCGGCCAATCCGGATGGGAAATCCGCTCCATATCCCGGTTCCGTTGGAAACGTAAAGCCGGGTATTGCCGACAATATATTTACCGGAAACGAAACCGCCGTTCACTTTGCGGACGATCCGGTCAAATCCCAATATCATACCGCCATGCGTATGGCCGGACAATTGGAGCATCACCTCCATTTTTGAGCTGATATGAACAATATCCGGGCGATGCGCCAGCAGTATCACTGCATCATCAACGCTGACATCTTTAAACGCCTGCCGGAAATTCGCTTCCGGCGCATTTTTGCGTTTTCCGGCGCTGTCACCGATTCCCACCAGAGTGATTCCGGCACCGGGAGAACAAGATGCGTTGACCAGCATTTTCACTTTACATTGCTCTTCCAGGAAACTCATCCACTCCTGATATCCGGAGTAATATTCATGATTTCCCGGAACGCCGTAGACCCCGAGGCGGGATTTGAGTTTGGCAAGCGGAAGCAGCTTCTTTCCCAATGCGGCAACTCGGCCATCGACATAATCACCGCCCAGCAGAACAAGATCCGGTTCCAGTGCATTGACTTTAGCGACCAGAAATTCGATCCGTTCCGGATCGCTCATCGAATCCACATGAAGATCGGTCAGCCACACGATTTTCAAATCATCAGCGCGCCGCGGCAATCCCGGAATTTCAAACGTCACCTCTTTCACTTCCGGAAATGCCGTACCGTACCCCATGCCCACACCGGACAACACCACAGCGGCAACAATCAGTATCAGATTTATCCATTTTGCCCCGCGATGCAGTGTTTCCGGAACTTTTCTCTTCAATATCTGCGCCGCACTGCGAAGGAGCAGGCGGCAGCACTCCGATACCAACAGCAGAAAAAAGAATATAAAATGCACCGCATAGATAAACGCCCCAACCAACAGCACACTGCGCGGCAGTTCCGGCGCAAAATACATCGCACCGCCAAAAAAGTGCAAAATCTGAAACTTGAACGCGGCAAGCACAACACACACCGCCAAAAGAGACTTCAACACCGGACGCTTCCCCGGGATCGTCAACACTGCCCGCCAGATGACAAACGCGGCAGACAAAAATGCAAATAACGCTATCATACTCATCTCCACTACTTTCTGCTGTTTTCCAAAAGATGACGGGCGGCAGCGTCGCCGGCGGCGGCGGCACGCCGGAGAAGTTCCATTCCGCGCACCCTGTCCTGACGGACACCGCGCCCATCCAGTAAAGCTATTCCCATCTTGCGCATGCCCTTGACAGAACCGCCCTCCGCCGCCCGGGAAAACCAGTAAAACGCCGCCGCATCATCGCGCGTTATTCCGTGACCGTTGGCATAACACATTCCGACCAGACAACGCGCTTCGTCGTCACCGCCGACAGCGGCGGCACGATAACTGTCAAAAGCCTTGACCAGATCCTTTTCCGTTCCCATACCGTAAAAATAACAATCTCCGACTTTACGCAATGCCGGAGGATAACCGCTGCCGGCGGCACGTTGAAAATATTCAAACGCCAGCGCCGGGGAGTATTCCACATTTATCCCGGCAAGATGCGCATTACCCAAATTCACCAGAGCGCGCTGATTACCGGCTTGAGCGGCACGCCGGGTGTATTCCAACGCCGTCTTTTTATCTATCGGCAATCCCAGTCCCATATCCAGTACCTCTGCCAACTGTGCCAATGCTTCCATATTTCCGGCGGCGGCGGCGCGTTTCAGCATCGCAACACCCAACGGAGTATTCACCTCCCCGCCGATACCGGTACGCAAACAGGATGCGTAAAGCAGCAATGCTTCCGGATGCGGCTGCGGTATGGTGACATATTCCGCCAGCACGGCACGCAGCTCTTTGCCATGTTTCGGCGCATCTTGAAAAAGATATTTGGCAAGGACAAATTTGCCATACGGCAGCTTCGCCGCCTCCAATCGCATAATGGTCAACGCGGAATCCTTATCCGCCTTGACTTCCGGAAATTCACCGTACACGCTCTTTTCCGCCTTGATTCCGGTATAGAGCAATTCCGCATAACGCAACGTCGCCTGCGGCAATTTCTGTGCCATCGCCATCCGGTAATATTTCATCGCCATCGCAGGTGAACGCGTACACCCCCAACCGCGTTCATAACAACGGCCGAGATTGTATTGCGCCAGCTTGTTTCCGCCGTCAGCGGCTTTGCGGAACCAGTAAACTGCCAAAACCGGATTGGCTTGACGGTTGCGCCCGAAAAAATATTCATTGCCAAGAGTGAACTGTGCAACGGTATCCCCCTGCCGCGCCAAGCCGTCCACCTCGCTTCCCCCATGCGTGCATGGGACAAAAAGAGACAAAAAAACCGTACCGGCAAAGAGGTACACCGGTACGGCACGCATATTATTCTCCTTTTGAATCCGGTACTTACCGGGATTCGGAAGCTTTTTTCAATTCAGCGATCATCGCTTCGAGCTCCTTGATGCGGGCATCAAGTTTCTGCACCTTCTTCGGCAACGCCAAACGCGCCATAAATTCGCGCTGCGTTTCAGCCGGAGTACCGATACCGACAGCACCGGCAGGCATACTGCGCAAAACAGAACTGGTTCCGGCGACCTGCACACCATCTCCGAGGGTGATGTGACCGTTGACACCGGCTTTGGCGGCAAGCACCACACCGCGACCGAGTTCCGCACTTCCGGCGATACCGCACTGAGCAACCAGAATGGAACTTTCACCGACAGTAACGTTGTGCGCAACCATCACCTGATTGTCGATCTTGACATTGCTTTTGATCCAGGTACGGCCGAAACGGGCACGGTCGATGGTGGTATTGGCACCGATCTCGACATCGTCATCGATCTGAACGATACCGGTCTGCGGGACTTTGACCAAACCGGCAGGGCCGGGAATAAAACCGAATCCGTCGGCACCGATGACCACGCCGGAATGGATGATCACCTTGTTTCCGATACGGCAGCGGAACATCACAGTCACATTGGGCGCAAGATTACAGTTGGCACCGATGGTAACTTCGTGACCGATATAAGTTCCGGCACCAATAACGGTGTTGTCACCGATAACGGCATCACGTTCAATAACGGCATTGGCACCGATGGAAACATTATTGCCGAGCTTCGCCGTGGGATCGACTACAGCAGATGGGTGAACTCCGGGAATTGCCGCCGGAGCTTCCTCAGCGAACATGGCGACAACTTTGGCAAACGCCAGGTCAACGTTGTCACAGGCGATAAGGGTACGTTCCGGATTCTCAGTTTTTGCCAGATCCGGACAAACCAGCACGATACCGGATTTGGTAGTGCCGAGAAGTTCTTCATAACGCTTGTTGCCGACAAAGCTCAACTGCTCAGCAGTCGCCTCTTTGACACTGGCAACTCCACTGACGGTACGGTTGGCATCGCCGCAAACACGGCCTCCGGTGATTTCCGCGATCTGAGCGGCAGTAAGGGTGATATTTTTCATTTTTTGACCTCCGTTTTATGTTTTGACGCGGTACGGTTGAGTTCCCGGATGACCTCATCGCTGATGTCGCGGCCGGCAGGGAAAATAATCACCGCCGGCTGGTCATTGAGTGTCCGTCCGGATTTGTCGAGAATGAAATTAAATCCGCGCACAGTGGCGCGCCGTTTGATTTCGGCGTGGATATCAGCCATTATTTCGGCGCGTTTTTTGGCTTCAAGTTCTTTGCGTTCACGGGAGACTTCGGAGACATAAAGCTGTATTTCAGCCTCCTTGGCCCGGACTTTGCGCAAAGCATCGTCAGCGTTTTGCCGGACAACGCGCTTTTCGCTTTCGCTCAACGCCGGATTGACAGCATCCGTACCGAGTTTGCGGGCGGCAGCGCGAAGTTCGTTCAACTGTTTTTGCAGCTGGGAAAGATAAGCGCGCACAGCCTCGGCGCGCTGATTGATAAAGTTTTCAACAGAACGGCTTTTGTGGTATTCCCGGAAGATTCTTTCCAAATCAACCACACCGATGCGGTCCTCAGCCGAGACCGCAACGGCGCAACATCCGATCAGGATGAGCAGAAGTGATTTGAAAAATTTCCTCATCTCAGGCAATTTTCCACTCAGTTGGAACTGCTGTAATTGGGAGCATCCTTGGTGATGACCACGTCGTGCGGATGCGCTTCACGCAAGCCGGCGGCAGTCACTCTGACCATCATCGCATTGTCCTGGAATTCAGCCAGCGTGCGGGCGCCGCAGTAACCGAAGCTGTAACGCAAACCGCCGACAAACTGATGAATGACACCGCGCACCGGTCCGCGGAACGGAACCATCGCTTCGATGCCCTGCGGCACGAGTTCGGTATCGTCATCCACATCGTCCTGACCGTAACGTTCACGGCTGCCTTTGTTGCACTTCATAGCTTCCAGACTGCCCATGCCGCGGTAAGCGACGTAGCTGCGTCCCTGATGGAGAACCACATCACCGTTGCTTTCGCTGGTACCGGCAAGCGCAGAACCCATCATCACGCAGGAAGCGCCGACCGCGATGGCTTTGGCAACGTCACCGGACTGCTTGATACCGCCGTCAGCGATGACCGGAATGTCGGCAGGAATGGCACTCTTGACCGCATACACGGCAGAGACCTGCGGAACACCGACACCGGCGACCACGCGGGTGGTGCAAATGGAACCGGGTCCGATACCGACCTTGATGGCATCCGCGCCGGCATCGGCGAGAGCTTTGGCGGCTTCGGCAGTAGCGATATTACCGGCAACGATATCAACGGAAGCATAACGGTCCTTGAGAATTTTGACCGTTTCAATAACACCTTTGGAGTGACCGTGCGCCGTATCGATGACCAGAGCATCGACACCGGCTTTGACCAACGCTTCAGCGCGGCCTTCATCGTAGGGTCCGATGGCGGCGGCAACGCGGAGCTGGTGACGGCTGTCGCGGTTGTAATCCGGCTCATCGCGGGCAATGAGAGTACGGACATCGAGGAAGCTGAAAAGACCGGTAAGTTTTCCTTCGCGATCGACCATGGGAAGTTTACCGACTTTGTTTTCACGCATGATGTTGTACGCATCGGCGATAGCAGTGCCATCGGGAGCGGAAATCAGCTTGCTGGTCATGACGTCTCGGATACGGATGTTGTAATCGGTGAGGAACTTGATGTCTCTGCTGGTGATGATACCGACCAGTTTGCCGTCCTCTTCCACGATGGGGAAACCGGAGAAGGAGTATTTGAGTTTCTTCTTTTCAGCGAGCATATCGGCAACGGTCTGATCCGGATGGAAAGTTACCGGAGTGCGGATAACACCGTTGAGATAATATTTGACCTTGCGAACCTCTTCTGCCTGACGTTCCGGAGAGAGGTTTTTGTGGATAACACCGATACCGCCGAGGCGCGCCATAGCAATCGCCATTTCGCTTTCAGTAACGGTATCCATCGCGGCACTGACAAAGGGGATGTTCAGCTTGATGTTCCGGGAGAAGTTACTGGAAATGTCAGTATCGTGCGGCAGAAAGTCCGCATACTGAACCACCAGAGAGATGTCATCGAAAGTAAGTCCTTCAAAGGGGAAGGCCGCCATAAATTTGTCAATGTAACGCATTAAACGCACCGCTTTCATTTAGGGTTGAAATATTATTATACTCCTTTTATATAAAATACACCCGAAAAGGAGTTTTTTCAACCGGCAAAGCATACTTTTATTGGATTTTTATCACAAACACCGCTGACTGCGGAATTTGTGCGCAATAAAAGCTGTCTTGGAATAGTGATGCGAGGCGGTTGCCGCCGAGCGCTCTGACCGCCTCGCAAAATTTTAACAAATGCTCTATCCCCCTGAGGGGAGATAATATTTTTTCAATAACGGTGTTGTCATTGAAGCGAGTTATGCCGCACCTTTCCCAAGGAAACAATATCAGTTCTTCAAACTCTGCAGCGGCGCGGGGATCCGTCCTCCGCGGCCAATGAATTTGGCAGGTGAATAGTTGCTCACCGGGATCACCGGCGCTTCGCCGAGCAAACCGCCGAAAGAGACCATATCTCCAACTTTGCCTGCGGGGATCAACCGCACCGCCGTGGTCTTGGTATTGACTACGCCGATGGAAATTTCATCCGCGATGATGCCGGAAATCACCTCCGCCGGAGTATCGCCGGGAATGGCGATCATATCCAAACCGACCGAACAGACAGCGGTCATCGCTTCCAGCTTATCCAGACTCAACGCGCCGCACTTGGCGGCTTCGATCATACCGGCATCTTCCGACACCGGAATAAAAGCCCCCGACAAACCGCCGACATGGCTCGACGCCATAACTCCGCCCTTTTTCACGGCATCGTTGAGCATCGCCAGCGCCGCAGTGGTTCCGTGGCATCCGCACTTTTCCAGTCCCATGGATTCAAGGATGTAGGCAACTGAATCGCCGACCGCCGGAGTGGGAGCAAGCGACAAGTCCACGATACCGAAAGGCACGCCCAGACGTTCAGAAGCCTCTTTTGCCACCAATTGTCCGACCCGGGTGATCTTGAACGCGGTACGTTTGATCGTTTCCGCAACTTCCGTCAAATTGCAGTCACCTTTGCGCCGGATGGCAGAGGCGACCACACCGGGACCGGAAACACCGACATTGATGACCGTCTCCGGCTCTCCGACACCGTGAAACGCCCCCGCCATAAACGGGTTGTCTTCCGGAACGTTGGCAAAAACCACCAGTTTGGCACAACCGATGGCATCCCGGTCGGCAGTGATATCCGCCGTCTGCCGGATGATACGTCCCATTTGCGCCACGGCATCCATATTGATCCCGGCCTTGGTAGAGGCGACATTGACCGATGAGCAGACCCGTTCCGTCTCCGCCAGCGCCTGCGGAATGGCATCAATGACGGCACGGCTTCCGTTAGTGAACCCTTTCTGCACCAGTGCGCTGAAACCGCCGATAAAGTTGATGCCCAGTTCATGCGCCGCCCGGTCCAGGGTTTTGGCGACCTTCACGGCATCGTCAACAGACAATCCGCCCGCCATCAACGCGATGGGAGTAACGGAGACCCGCTTATTGATGATGGGGATACCATATTTTTTTTCGATATCCTCGCCGGTCTTCACCAATTTAGCCGCGCGGGACATGATACGGTCATATATCCGGCTGCAAAGGCGTTCAGGGTTCTCGCTCTGGCAATCGTAGAGAGAGATCCCCATCGTGATAGTACGGATATCCAGGCACTCTTCCCGGATCATACTTATTGTTTCAATAATATCTTTGGTATCAAACATGATTCTCAGATCCTGTGCATGGAGTTGAAAATATCTTCGTGCATAACGTGAATATCCAAGCCGTCAGTTTTGCCGCGGACACTCATGTAGTCTACAAATTCATTGAACGGACGGTTGAGCTTGTCGATATCGACGATCATTATCATGGTAAAATATTCATCCAGCACGGTTTGGGAAATATCCAGAATATTGGCTCCGAAATCCGCGCAACCGGCACTGACTTTGGCGATGATACCGACGGAATCCCGTCCGATGACCGAAACAACAGCTTTCATAACGACCTCCATACTATATTTTTGATGTCATTCAGATAATATAGCACAAGTTTTACTGAAAGTAAAATAATTTCAGCACAACCGTTATTTGTTTTTTTACAGGGCAACCTTTTTCTTGAAAAAGATATTTTCCATGCTATATTAGAGATTACAGCCGGCGCACTGCATAGTACCGTTTTGCATGAGACTTATAGGACTTATGGGACTTATAGGACACCAGCGCCAGCCCTAACACCAAAGAGGATAGATAAATGAAACTAAAACTAAAACTTGCCTTCGCCGGATTCCGGCACAACCATATTTTCAGTCTGCTCAACATCGCAAAAAACAATCCGGCAGTGGAGATCGTCGCCTGCGCCGAAGAAGATGCCGCAACAAGAACGGAGCTTGAAAACTCCGGCAAGGTGAACATCACCCACACATCCATCAATGATATGCTCGATACCGTCGATTGCGATGCCGTTGCCATCGGTGACTGCTACGCCCGCCGGGGAAAGATCGCCATTGCCGCGCTGGAACGGAACAAACATGTGCTTTCAGACAAACCGATATGTACCAAATTATCCGAACTTGAACAAATTGAAGCTCTCACCAAAGCCAAAAACCTCTGTCTCGGCTGCATGTTCGATCTGCGTACCGCACCGCCGGTGGCAGGAGCAAAACAACTGCTGGATGCCGGAATCATCGGCGAAGTCATCCAGATACAGTTTTCCGCCCAGCACCGCCTTTCAAGGAAATCCCGTCCGTCGTGGTATTTTTCCGGAAACATGCACGGCGGAACCATCAATGATATCGGCAGTCACGTCGCCGATTTGATCCCGTTCCTCACCGGATGGCAAATCCAACACATCAACGGCGCACGCACCTGGAAAGCATTCGCCCGCCCGGAGGAGACCTTCAACGATGCCGGTCAATTCATGCTCACTCTGGATAACGGCTGCGGCGTTATCGGCGATGTCTCCTACTCTTCACCGGACACCACCGGAACTTTACCGACTTACTGGAGATTCAATATCTGGGGGCGCAACGGCATGATCGAATTCAACTATGCCGACCAGTTCATAACGGCATATATCAATGGTACTGCCGGAAAATCCACCTTTGCGGTTCCGGCGGATCGCGGTCCGGATTTTCTCACGGAATTTATCAGCGAAATATCCGGCACTCCCGGTTCACTTACCACGGCAAGCATCATCACCGCTTCCAGAAACATTCTGAAAGTTCAGGAATACGCCGACCGGGCGGCAGAGTAAAATCAGCCGCCTGCCTATTTTATATTATACACGTTGACCCCGATGTTACTGGGCGCTCCGCCGGGGAGAACAAATTCAAACATCGTTCCCGGCTTTACGGAATATGCCGGAAACAGACCGTTGCCAAAAGCGATTACAACTTCAGTCACATTATTTGCCTCAGACTGCCGGATGGACAATTCAATATCTTCTGTCTGCTCTTTTTGCAGCAGCAGCCGGTAAACATTCTTATCATTTATACGGGCAAAACGCAGTTCCCAAACCCCGTTTTGCCGGTAAACCAGCCGCCCTCCGGCTTTGGCAAAAACCGCTTCCGGAACCTGCCGCAGCCACGGCACAGCCGGACGCGCGACCGGTTTTTCCAATATCCGGAACATTGCTATCGTATGATTTTTCCAGATAACATAGGTCACCGGAACTGTCCGCGCATCAGCGATAAGTTTTTTCCGCAACGCGGACAGCTCTTTGGCATCCTCGATACCCTTGTCGTGCAAATCAATGATAACAGCATCCCCGGGACGCATATCTTTGAGCGCCACCGTCGGGCGCATAAACTGGAATTGTCCGCGGATTCTTCCGGTTGCGGCGATGCGCTCAGCTTTCCCTGCTGCCTGATCGAAAAAGTTTATCAATGTCACTGCGGACGGACGCTCCATTATCCGCTTTAACGGCCCCTTGCCGCCGGGGATCATCCCCAGCATCCAGCCGCAAAGCAAGGTCGCACTCAATACCGCACACACCGCCGGACGGCGCAACTCCGGATAAATACGTTTTAAATTCAATATCATCACGATCATGGAAAATACCGTACACTCCAAACCGTATTGAAGCGTGACCGTTTTCACATCCGGCGATCCCTGCAGAACGACACCGGCAAAAATCGGCATCAACGCCACCAGCATCAGCGGTTTGAATACTATGCCGAAAAAGAACGGTACAAACACCGCCAGAGCAAAGCAAATCGAACTGCGCTCAAACAGCGTTTCCCAGAAGGCACGCGGCCGGGTGAATGGAGAAAGCAACACTTCTCCCATGCTGTTGCCCAGTTGGGAATAATGGAACATCTGCGCGTAATTTTCCGCATCGTGCGCCGCCGGGATAACCACACTGCTGAAAAAGAAAAATAATCCCCCCATTGCCGCAAAGAGCAGTACACCGCTCTTCCATTGCTTACAGCACAGCAAATAGAGTGCATACCCCGCCCAGAACACACAAACCGTTTCCTGCACCAGCAGTGACAGCAGAAAAAATATCGCCATCAGATACTTGTTTTTATACTCCCGCGCGATGAAAAATCCCATCAGCACCGGGACAAAAAACACTATCGGATGGAATCCGTAAAAGAGCGTCAGATACTGGTTGCTCAACACCGGATTGAACGCGGTCAGAACTACCAGCACCACACTCATGTTGGAGCTTAAATCACACTTACGGCACAACCAATATGAGAGCGGCACAATGGAAGCTATACACAACGCATTGATTATAAATATCATATCTGGAGCGCACCACACTTTCAGCGCCCCGGTCATCACCAGATTCACTCCGAAATTCCAGTGACCGGCACCGGCGAGATACTGTACGCCCCGCGCCTTGCCGCTCAATAAATGCAAATAGTGTTCAGCGTACTGGTTCCAGTCGCCCCAGATAAAATACATGGAGTCATACGCTCTGGTCTGCAGATAATAACCCCAGATAGCAAGAGCTATCCCTCCCGACAGTGCGACAACCGTTCCATATTTTTCCGGCAGTTCCGGAAGTTTGAAAGTGAAACATCTCCCTGCCTGAAAAGCGATAAAACTTATCACCAGCACCGCTAAAAGTATTCCGGGAAATGTTTCACACGGGATAAGCCACAACAACCACGCCGGACGGAGAACTTTTTCCCATCGGCGTACCCGCTCCATCCGGTTCACGTTCCCTGTCCACGCGGCAAACAGAACCGCCGCAGCGCCGATCGCCGCAATTATCCAGCGCCAGGAGACGGGATTACTGCGTATAACCTTGTAAGTCAAGGCGTTTATTTGTGCATTGATGTAACATACCGTCATCAAAGCATCGGTCAATGCCGCAGCTGCCGCCGCCAGAGATACGGCAATTGCAACAGGAAAAAGGATGGACTGGAACTTCTTCAAAATCAGGCGGTCACTTATTGAATTCGATTTTCAGCTTTTCGCGGTAGTCCGCATCGGTCAAAACTTTCAAACCGACCGTTGCCATCGCGGCGGAGGCCTTGTGCATCTGGCTCAAAGCGTACGGTTTGCCCGCCGCAGCGCAGAGAGCGGCAGAGTGTCCGGCGATCTCGGTGTGATCTTCGGAAATTCCGATGTAGGGATGGATCGCCGGAACCGTCTGCGAAACATTGCCGAAGTCAGACGAACCGCGACCGGGACCGAAACTCAAATCGACCGGACTGCCCAGTTCTGCGATATTCTCCATCCAGAGCTGATTCATCAAGCTGTTCGGCTTGCGCGCCTTGGTGCCGGAACTGACTTTGGTGATCTCATATTCACAACCGGTCATAAGCGCCGCACCTTTGATGATATCAAGGAAACGGTTATTCATCTTATCCTGCCACTCCGGATTGTCCGCACGGACAAAGAAACAGCATCCGGCACGGTCGGGAGTGATATTGGGTTTGAGTCCGCCTTCGGTAACGATACCGTGGATGCGGGAACTTTCCGGAAGCTGCTGACGCCAGGCGTTGACTCCGGCGAAGGTCAGATTGACCGCATCCAGCGCGTTGATACCCAGATGAGGCGAACCGCTGGCATGGGAGGCTTTACCTTTGAATACCACATCGAAACGTTTGATGCTCAAACATCCGGTATCCAGACAGGTGCGCCACGAAGCGTGTACCATCATCGCCGCATCCACACCGTCAAGGGCGCCGGAATCGACGATTTTGACCTTGCTGCTGCCGCTCTCTTCGGCGGGGGTGCCGAGCAGTACGACCTTGCCGGGAATGTTGTTGGCTTTCATATATTCAGTCAGGGCGATGAATGCGCCCAGCGAGGCGCCGCAAATAAGGTTGTGTCCGCAGCCGTGTCCGATACCCGGCAGGGCATCGTATTCAGATGTAATGGCAAATGCCGGTGAACCGCTGCCGTATTCACAGCGGTAGGCGGTTTCAAATCCGCAATAGTTTTCCGTGACTTCAAATCCCCATTTTCTCAACAGTTCGCACTGAAGTTTGCACGCGGTAAACTCCTTGAAAGCCAATTCCGGATTTTTCCAGACTTCCATGCTCAAATTGTCCAGTTCAGCGCTGTATGCTTCAACAAGTTGTAAAAATTTCTGAACGTCACTCATAATGATTGCCTTTATTTAAATTGTTTGTATAATTCGTCAAGTTTATTGAGATAATAGGCGCTGTTTTCATCCCGCATTCCCGGCTCGGCATCGCTCAATAATCTGGAATTGCCCACCACCGGAAGTTTGGCTTTGCTTCCGGTGACATAAAATTCAACCTTGTCCCCGGTGCGGAACTTCCGGTTCGATGCCAGAGCCAATTCATAGGCGGCAGAACGGCGCGCGCCGGGCGATGATTGTTTGCGTTTATAATTTTCCGGCGAATCGCTCAGTACTTCGCTTTTGGCAAGTTCGGCAATATCTATCGTCCGCGCCGAAATGGCATCGTGCAGCTCGCGGTAACAATCTTCCATGATTTCCGGAGTTTCCAGCAATTTTGCCCGCACTGCCGCCGCAATAAATTTCCTCTGATACTTTTCCAGCGCCCGGGATTTCAACGCGGCACCGGAAACAGAAATGGAGTTATCAGCATGGAGAAGCGCGTAATTTTTCGCTTTGTAACAATACATCGCCGGATATTCAGCATCAAAATCAAGTTCGATACCTTCCGGCAGAACCGCCTGTATTTGCTCCTCAAAATCAACCGGCGCTTCCGGCGGCATGGTAAAATAGATTCCATCGGTATCCATTTCCAATATTTCAGCTTTGAGCGCGGAAAGTTTTTCCGCAAGTTTCCCCAGCAACTCCCGTCCGTAAGCAGTGACACTTTCCGCAAGAGAGTAATCATTGAAACTGCCCTGCGCAAAACCGAGGTATCCGTAAAAAGAGTTTATCAATATCTTAAACGTGGACTGCAACGCGTTCAACCGCTGTTTTTCCCGCCCCTCCGGCAGCGCCTTTGCCTGATCTTTGGCATCAAGCCGGAATTGCCGCAACCGGGAGAGCGCAGTCAGAAAAACTCCAAGCTCATCCCGTTCCGGAGAGCGGTTCAAATACAACAGCACCGATGGATACAGTGACCGCACGTCACAGTGCCGGACATTATGATACACGCCGGCTTCTCCGGCCCCGGTCAGCGCTCCGGCAAAACGCCGCGCCTCCTCCGGATACGGAACTGCATACCCGGCGCGCTGATATTCGGCAATGAAAAATGCATCCAGCGCCGCACCGCTGCCGCGCAGTACACAATCCTGGAACGTCAGCGGCAAAGTACAGCATTTGTAAAAACTTGCCGGAGAAAGTAAATTGGACAGCTCCTGCACCACTTGCGTTTCTTCACTGCATCCGATGGAAAAATATTCCCGCAAATAATCCAGTTCAAAATTTTCCATATCCCGGTGCGCGGCATCGTAAAACAACACCAGATGCGCCACATCGGCAAGCTGTCTGCCGTAAAGAAAATATCGGGTACAGGAAATCTGTTTTTCCGCTACTGAAAAACGGCTTTTCCGGGAGGAAAATCCCCCGCCGTCCCGTCCGCAGTCGAAACTGAATTTCAACTTTTTCGCCCGCTTTTCAATCAGCGGCAGGGCTTCTTTAAAAATATTGTAACCCTCAAGCAGATCGGGGTCACATTCTTTGACCGCAGCGTTGAATTTTGCCAACACCGCCGCTTCACCACCGCACTCAAGTGCATCAAAGCGGGCAAAGTATCCACGGTTGTCAGCAACTTCGATCGACATGATTTCAGCAGCATCACCGTCAGAAGTCACGGCAAACTGCATCCGGTGCAGCTCATAAAAATCCATGCCGCTAAAAAAACGGTTCCCGCTGATGCTGAGGAATTGGGTACTCAACTCCCTTACCGTCAGCACACCGGGACTTTTCTTCACCGCTTCACACGCGGCATCGTAATCTGCTACGTTGTCAAACTCCCAACGGAGATTCAGCGGCGCCTTTCCGGCAAGTTCCACTGCATGCGCATTCGGGGGGACAACACCCCCTTTCTCCGCGAGCAGCCACGGAGAAAAGGGCACTGTTTTTTTCACACATTCCCCGACCTCATCACGGCAGAAAATCTCTGCATTCTCTCCCGTGATCTCAACCGCAGTAATACGGTCAATCATCCTGCTTCTCCGAAGAATGTTTCAGTTGTTCAGCAAACAAGCGTCGCCAGAGCGAAGCCATCTTCCGTGGCGATCGCCGCGGCACTGGTGACCGGGTTTTCAAAACCGGCAAAAACACCGCCGTCAACAACGTACTTGACCGCGCAGTTTTCGCACGCTGCATCGAAGTTGGTATCGACATTGGTATCGCAGGGAGCATTGCACTCGTAGGTGGAGATATAACGCGCCACGCCCGGTTCCATCTTGAATTCCCGCACCATCACCGCATCCTTGCGGACGATGCCGAGATAACCGAGTTTGGATTCTCTGCCGGCAACGGCAACCACACGCGGAGTGTCAAGGGAGTCTTTCTCATAATCCATCGCCAGCAGACACATGGTGATGGCATCACGCACCGGCATTCCGGCGGCGATCTTTTCCGTGATGGGGTCAGTCTGGGAACCGTTGGTGGCAATGGCCCATTCACCGGCTATGCGCAGACAGTTGTAGCTGATATACGGATTCTTGGCAAGGTCGCCTTCGGCACCTTCACGGGGAATGATGGCGATATTGCCGTTGTTTTCAACCGCGCGGCGGTTGGGGAAAGAACGGGATGAGACCCGGTACATGGCGCAGGGACGGCCGTCTTTAGTCATTCCGAAAGCAACGATTCTTCCGATATACATAATAAAATCCTCCGTAATTTAGGTTTGGTGATTCGATCAAAAAAGGTTTTCCCGGCGGCGGCGCGCTTCCTGCGTGGCACGGGTGGTGAGAATGGCAAGTTGTTCATCCTGCATCTCTTTGCTCATCGCAAGAAAAATGCCCATAAGTTTGTTTTCCTGCGCCGACAAACTGGAATACCCCGCAGGTTCCGCACTGCTGCCCAATGCGGAAGCAAAACCGGCGATGATCTCTTTCTTTTCCGATTCCGAAAAGATGGCAAACTCATCCAGAAGCACCTTCTGTTCACTGAGCATTTCCACCAATTCCGGGTGGCGCCGGTAGGCACTGCCGATACGCGGCGGCGGTTCCGGCATCGGTTCCGGTCCTTCGAGATAGGGTTTCAATGCCGGATAAATGCGATCCCAGGTCTCCGCCCGGATAGTCCGGACTTTCCGGTCAAGATAGCGGCGCAACAGTTCGATCTTCACGCCGGAAAGCTGGGAAAGCTCCTCCAGAGAAAGGGCTTCGGCGTAGTTATCAAGTGCGCGGAAAAAATCATTGTTCAGCTTGCGGACATCCCGCTGTCCGTTTTTATCTGACTGCTCCATAACAGTTCACTCCTTGTTCAAGGTTGCATTATCCAGGATATCCGCCTGTCTTACCAGGAATTGAAACACATCCATCTTCCACCGGTGCACGGTAAAAAGGAAACTTATAACTCTCCGGCAATGACCGGGATTTGACAAATCAAAGTGACGCATGACCCCATCGGTGTAAAGCACACATATCCGGCCGGAATGACTCCTGCTGTCAATGAGAAGCGGAATATTCTTCTCTGCGGCAAAGTTTTTGTTATATCCGAGATAGAAATATTTTTTACTGCCGGCAAGTTTCTGTACGTTGACTGACCGGAGCTTTTTCAATCCGCCCAAACCGGCTTCAGCGGGGAACGCTCCGCCATTTTTTCCGGCATAAGCTTTCAGCTCTTTGAATATTTCCAACATATTTTTACGGCAATCAATCTGCGGCACTGCGACCGCCTTTTTATCCGGCTGAACGCTCTTTTTCTTCCGGACTTCAGCCGGAACATCAATACCTTTTACCGGGGTCAGCAACCGCTTCTGCCACCGGTTCAACAACAATTCAAACGCTTCTCCGGAAAAATCATTACTGCTGTTGCGCACCAGCAAAAGTCCATCCTTCTCTCTGGTAAGCACTACACTGTCCGGCAAAAATTTTTCACCGAAGACTTTGGCACCGGAACGGATATAGAGGAACGCGCATCCGGATTCCGGCAAGCCGGTGTTCCATTTGATAAAATCTTTATCATCTTTCAAACGCGGCACATCCGGTGACAATGCAAAGATTTTTTCACCTTGCGCATCGCTGTAAAAGTACATTCTTCTGTCCTTGTGACAGATGACAGCTCCGTCACCATTGCGCCCCGGCAGCTCCATCCGTTTGGACTTCTTATCCACCCGGCTCTGCAAGCGCAACGCATTGATTACAGCCTCGAACAATTCACCTTTTTCATCAGGGAAACTCAACATGAAACCTTCGTCTTCCGGCGCGTGTCCGGCTTTTCGCGCAAATGCCAGTACCACATAGCCGTTGACTTTGTTCAGCACAGATAAATCAACATTTTTCGGCAGTGCCAACTGTGAAACGAACTGTATTCCGACATCTCCGGTCGCAACAAAGGCATCGATCACCGCTTTCAATGAAAGATCAGCGGCAACGACATACTGAACAGATGCCGGCAGCTCTCCAATGACCGCATCACGCGGCGAACTCTGCTTTGACACAAGATTATTCAGCAAGCCTCCCGCATCCGGCGGCATGGCGGCAAACACCCGGCTCCGGTAATACTCTTGAGCAACTTTGACTGAACTTGCACCAATGCCCTGCAAATCACGCAATCCGGATATTTCCAAAAGCAAGCGGAAAAGCACCAGTTTGCGCTGCATTTCAGCTTTTCCGGCGGCGGAGAGTTTGGACGACTGCAAGTCCCGTTCAAATTTAAGCGCGCGCCGTTCCAAAACGGAAAACAGACTCGCACTGTTCCATACTGCATAATTGCTTCCGCCCGGTTCAAGATGCGCAGATATGGCATTGAATCGGGCGGAATCGGCAGTTTTCGGCACACATCCGGCAAGCAGTGCCGTCACCAACAGGAGCAGCACTGCGGAAAAACTTTTTCTGCAAGTTTCCGGATATGTGCGTTTCATAATCGATATTTTCAGAGCAGTTCAGCGATCTGAACCGCGTTGAGCGCGGCGCCTTTGAGCAGCTGATCGCCGGAGACAAACATCTCGATACCCTTTTTATCGTTGCGGGAGATGTCCTGACGGATACGTCCGGCAAGCACATCATATTTTTCCGTAGCATCGACCGGCATCGGATAACGCTTGGCTTCCGGATCATCGACCACGGTCACGCCGGGAGCAGCTTCCAGAATGGCACGAACCTCTTCCGGAGTGATGTCTTCAACAAATTCCATGTTCAACGATTCGGAGTGTGCGCGCAGCGCCGGGATACGGACACTGGTGCAGCTCACCATCAAATCGGGAATATGCAGCATCTTGCGGGATTCATTGACCATCTTCAACTCTTCCTTGGTGTAACCGTTGGCACAGAAGGAGTCGATGTGGGGGATCAAATTGAACGCGATACGGTGGGCAAACGCCTTGGGATCGATCGCTTCGCCATTGAGAATCTGACGGGTCTGTTCAATAAGTTCCTGCATACCTTTGGCACCGGCACCGCTGGCAGCCTGATAGGTCGAAGCGACCAGACGGCGGAGCTTTTTGGCACGGTGCAGCGGAGCAACGGCGACCAGCATGATGGCGGTGGTGCAGTTGGGGTTGGCGATAACGCCGTTGTGTTTGGCGACATCTTCGGGGTTGACTTCGGGCACGACCAGCGGCACATCGTCATCCATACGGAACGCGCTGGAGTTATCGACCATCACCGCGCCGGAATCGACCACGATCTGACGGTACGCGCGGGAGATATCACCGCCGGCGGAGAAGAGGGCGATGTCGACTCCTTTGAAAGAGTTTTCTGTCATCTCTTCAATGACCAGCTTTTCACCGCGGAACTCCATAGTTTTACCGGCAGAGCGGGCAGAAGCCAGAAGTTTAAGATTTTTCACCGGAAAATTACGTTTTTCC
Organism: Lentisphaeria bacterium; assembly: GCA_017462015.1. Classification (GTDB taxonomy): domain Bacteria; phylum Verrucomicrobiota; class Lentisphaeria; order Victivallales; family Victivallaceae; genus UBA1784. The sequence goes on along the minus strand of JAFTRX010000078.1, from coordinate 101,569 downwards.
AGCGTTTTGACCATTTCGACGCCGACTGCACCAGTGGCACCGGCAACAGCAACAGTGTAGCTTTTTGACATACTCTTTTTTCTCTTTCTTTGACGATTACGGATAAATTTTTTGTACCGTTTTTGCTCAAAAGCGCATTAATAGCTTTATAATATAATTCTCAAGGTTGAAAAATTCAATCTCAAGAGTTATATTTCAAGGCAAAATATTTCAACAAATTTAAAGGAACCCTGCCCCATGACCACTTTTGAACCGGAAAAGATGAATATTTCCCAGCTTGAAGAGCTGATAAAATATCACAATCAGCTCTACTGGGATGCCAATGCTCCTGAGATCAGCGATGCCGATTATGACCGCCTGCTCGAAGCCTTGAAAAAACTTGCCCCGAACCACGAGCTGGTCAATGCTGTACACTCCGTCACTGTGGAAAGTTCCGGCAAAGTGCGCCACACTGAACCCATGCTCTCTCTGGATAAAGCCTACTCTCTGGAAGCTCTTCTGGAATGGGCAAACAAATATGCCCGCTCCCCCGGGGAACTGCTTCTGGTCGAACCCAAGTACGACGGCATTTCTGCCGGTTTTGACGGAAAAATCCTCTCCACACGCGGCGATGGCGAAACCGGGGAAAACATCTCCGGCAAACTCCCTCTGATCGAACTGGAAGCTCCCGGTTACACCGGCAAAGTCGATCGCCCGGCGCGGGGAGAGATCATCATCCGGAACGACGACTTCAAAAACCTCTATTCCACCATCCGCAAAAAAGGCGGCGGTACTTATAAAAATTCCCGCAACGCCGTCGCCGGTATCATGGGGTTGAAAGATATTTCTGAAATGCTCGTGCAGAAGGCAAAACTCACTCTGGTCGATTACCGACTCATCTCCATAAAAGTTCCACTGGAAGATCTTGCGCGCCGCTGGGAAAATCTGAAAGCTGAACTGGCAGAACTCCCCTACCCCATGGACGGTATCGTCCTCAAATTCGCCGATGAAGAGTTTCGCAAGAGTCTGGGCTCCACCTCTCACCATCCCCGCGGGGAAATCGCCTACAAATTCACCAATTTGAAATGCCAGACCACTTTGACCGGCATCGAGTGGAGTTTCGGCAAAAACTGCCTCACTCCGGTGGCACAGCTGGAACCGGTCGACCTCTCCGGCATCACCATCAAGCGGGCTTCTCTGCACAATGCTCAGAATATTGAAGAGATGCAGATAATGATCGGGGACACCGTGACCGTTGAACGCGCAGGAGATGTCATACCTTATATCAGCGACTGTTCTCCCGGCTTGTTCCGTTCTTCTCCGTGGATAACCGGGTGTCCCTCCTGCGGCACAAAACTTGTCCGGCGCGGCCCGGAGCTGTGCTGTCCCAACCGCGATTGCCCGGAAACGATACTGTTCAACCTCCTTGCCGCCGTCCGTAACTTCGGCATCGAACGGCTGGGAGAACCGACTTTGCGGAAACTTATGGAAAAGTTCCACATCACCAAGCTCCATGAAATATTGACTCTGACCGCAAGTGACCTTATGCAAATCGAAGGCTTCAAAGAGCGCAGTGCCGGCAATCTCGCCAATGAGATCGCCAAGCGCAAACAAGCGCCGGAAGCCAACATCATCGCCGCTTTGAACATTCCCAATGTCGGAATCAACATCGCCGCTCTGCTCCTGGAAAATTATTCCATCTCCCAGCTCCGCACCCTCGATGAAACCACTCTTGCCGCCATCCCCGGCATCGGTCCGGAGCGTGCCAGTGCCATCACGGAGACCTTTACCACTGAAAAAGAGGATATCGACCGTCTGCTTGCAGTCACCACCCCGCTCCGGCAGCAAGCCGTTTCCGGCGACATGCCGACGATCTGCTTTACCGGGAAAATGCCCGAAAAACGTTCCTTCTACGAAAATCTCGCCCGGGAACGCAACCTGCGCCCGGTGGATGCGGTTTCTTCAACGCTGACTTTTCTGGTGGCGGCAGACCCCGCTTCCGGCAGTTCCAAACTGAAAGCTGCCGCCAGATTCAATGTCACCATCCTCTCCCTCGATGAATTCCTCTCCGGCACTCCGCAACCTGAAACTGTACAAAAAGATGCAAAAACAGAACCGGAAGATTTCAGCGCGGCATGGGACCGGGGGGAACTTTTCTGACGTACTGCTATTGAAAAAGAACAGTTCCGGTGTTATATTATGGGAATGTTATCTTTCAGTGAAAAGTAATTTAAAAAATTTTTAAGGAGTTTTATATGATTCAATGGTTGTCTGAACACTGGTTGTCCATCGTTTACGCGGTGCTGGCGCTTATCATTCTCTGGGTGCTAATTTCCCCGAAACTCATGCTCAGAATTGCCGGCTGGATATTGCGTATCGTCATGTTGCGCGTGCGCATCAACGGTACGGCAAACATCCCCTATTCCGGCCCGGTACTGCTGGTATCAAATCACATCTCTCTGCTCGATTTGATCATGATCCAGGCGATCGCCCGGAGAAAAGTCCGCTTCATGGTTCACACCAGTTTAGTCAGCTTCCTCCCGATCCGCTGGATATTCCGTTATCTCGGCGTGATGGAAGTTCCCAACATCCGCCGCCCCAAAGCAATGGTCAAGTTCTTTGAAGAATCCAAAAGACGCTTGCGCAAAGGAGAAATGCTCTGCTTTTTCCCGGAAGGTGCCATCTCCGGCAACGGAAGTCTGATGCGTTTCCGTTCCGGTGTGTCCCCGCTGCTTCCGCCGGAACTTGACGTTCCGATCATCCCGATCCGTCTGGGCATGGTCTCCGGCAGAATGTCCGGCATCCATGACGGTAAACTCCATCTGCGCACCCCCTTGAGCTGGCCGGTCGACTACTCCATTCTGGTCGGCGCCCCCATCTCCGCCAAACTTTCCGCTTTTGAACTGCGTCAGACCATCTCCAAGCTGGGTGCCATTGCCGAAAGACAGATCCAGCCCGGTGAACGTCCGCTGCACACCAACTTCGTCTTCAACGCCAAGCGCCACCCGTTCAAAACCACCTTTGCCGATGGCGCCACCGGCGATATGGTAAACAACTTCAACACCTTGGTCCGGGTCATCATCTTCTCCCGTCTGCTCCGGAAACTCAACGCCGGTGACAACACCCAATATACCGGTGTTCTGCTCCCCAACATGCCCATTGCCGCAGTTGCTCTTCTGGCAGTGATGTGTTCTGACCGGACTCCGGCAATGATCAACTTTTCCAGCGGTCAGGAAGTGGCCCTCGCCGCCGCCCGTCGCGCCGGTATCAAAAAGATCCTCACCAGCCGGAGATTCCTGGAAAAACTCAAATGGGAAGTCTCTCCGGAGATGGTCTTCCTCGAAGACCTCGTTCCACAAATCAAAAAATCTGACAAAATCAAGGCGCTTCTGATGGCACTCTTCCTGCCCGGACGTACCATCGTCCGCAACCTTGCCCCCTCCAGCTGTCACAACATGCACAATCAGGCAGTTCTGCTCTTCTCCAGCGGTTCCACCGGACAGCCGAAAGCGGTCATGCTCACCCACCACAACCTGACCTGCAACACCTTGTCCTTTGTCCGTGTCATCGACTGGGCGCGCAATATCGACCGCATCGCCGGAAATTTGCCGATGTTCCACGCCTACGGCTTCATGGTCGGTTTCGCCTTCCCGTCGATTTTCGGCACCATGACGGCGCTTATTCCCAATCCTCTGGATGCGGCGATGCTGGTGAAATCAGTGCGTGATTTCAAACTCACCATCCTGACCGCCACTCCGACCTTCCTCCAAAAATATATGACCAAAGCCACCGGCGAGGACTTCAAGACCCTCCGTCTGGTCATCACCGGCGCGGAAAAACTCCGTCCGGAACTCGCCGCCAAGTTCCACGACATGACCGGCAGAGACATCATCGAAGGTTACGGATGTACCGAATTGTCCCCCATCGCCACCATCAACTTGAGCAACTCCATCTACGCTCTCGGTAAAAAAGCTGACCATCCGGGCAGTATCGGTTGTCCGCTTCCGGGTATCCACATCCGCATCGTCGATCCCGATACCGGCGTGGAACTCGCCCCGGGACAGAGCGGCAGGATGCAGGTCATGGCAGGTTCCGTAATGAAAGGCTACCTCAACGACGAAGAACTCACCGCCCGCGTCCTTCAGGACGGTTATTATGACACCGGTGATATTGCAAAAATGGACCTCGACGGCTACGTTTACATCACCGGCCGCGCCAGCCGTTTCAGCAAGATCGGCGGCGAAATGGTTCCGCATGAAGGTGTGGAAGAGACCATCTCCCGCATCCGTAACCGGGAAGTCCGGGAAATCGCTGTCGCCGGACGCGGTGACAGCCGCAAGGGTGAACGTCTGGTGGTCTTCTACACTGCCGATGACTTTGATATTCCTGCGGTGATCGATGCCATGCGCAAAGAAGGTCTGCCCAACATCTGGATCCCCAAAGCTGATGACTTTGTCAAAATCGATGGACTTCCGCTTCTGGGCAGCGGAAAACTTGATTTGGTAAAACTCCGCGCTCTTGCGGACAAACTTTAATTCAACGGAGAATAAGATCATGAGTTTTCAGAAAAATACTCAAGCTGCAATTGAGAAACTTTCGGCAATAAAAATCGTTCCCGTTCTGGTATTGAACGATGTCGATTCCGGTTTGAAAATGTGCGAAGTCCTCGCTGAATGTGGACTCCCCGCCGCCGAAATCACCTTCCGTACCACGGCGGCAGAAGCCGTTATCAAAGCTGCCGCCAGCCGTTTCCCGGAACTCTATCTCGGTGCCGGAACCATTCTCAACACCCGCGATCTGCACCGCGCCTTTGATGCCGGTGCCAAGTTTGCCGTTGCTCCGGGCTTCAATCCGACCATCGTCAAAGAAGCGGTCGCCAACGGTTTCGCTTTCGCCCCGGGTGTCTGCACCCCCAGCGAAGCGGAGCAGGCAATGGAATTCGGCTGCCGCTTCCTCAAATTCTTCCCGGCAGAGGCTTCCGGCGGCGTGAATTTCCTCAAGTCGCTCATCGCCCCGTACAAGCATCTCGGTGTGCGTTTCATGCCCACCGGCGGTGTCTCCACCGGAAACGTGGCTGAATATTTGAAACTCAAAGAGGTGGTCGCCGTCGGCGGCACCTGGCTCGGCAAGAGCAGTGATATCGAAAGCGGCAACTGGGATGCCATCAAATCCGCCGTCTCTGCCGCAGTTGAGTTGAGCAAAAATTGTTGAAATATCATATACGCCGGGGGACATTATGAAAAAATTTGTTTTGCTGCTGGTACTCTCTGTTCTGGCGATGCCGGTTTTTGCCTGCACCAGCTGGATGGTCTTCAAGGATTTCACCAAGAACAACACCAACATTCTTCACAAGAACCGCGATTCCAAAGAGCGCCGGGTCGCGGCATACATCAGCCCCGCCGGTGCCAAACGCAAATGGGTTGCCATCGGCACCATCGGACTTACCAATTCCGGAGTGAACAGTTCCGGTCTTGCCGGTGCGATGAACAGCGGCGAAAAGACTCTTGATGCCCCCAATCCCAAGGATAAAAAACCCACCCCCGCATTGCTCCTTGTCATCCTTAATTCCTGCGATACAGCGGCGCAGGCGGTAAAAAAACTGGAAGAACTGGTCAAAGCCGGTGACTATTACCACAATAATTCCGGCTCTACCTTCTTCTTCCTTGACACCAAAGAGGGTTATATCTGCGAATTTACCACCAAACACATGTCGGTTCAGCGTTACGACAGCACCTTTGCTGTCCGCGCCAACATCTGGCAGAACCCCGGCATGATTGCCCGCGCCCGCGGTTCTTACAAAAGCTATCTCCACAGCAGCGCCAGAGCCTATATCGCGCTTTCCGGCTTGAATCAGATCATGGATAAATACGGCAAGATCACGGTTCCCGCCATTTCTGAACTTTCCCGCCACTGCAAACTCCCCAGCGGCGTATATCCCGAACGCTCCGTTTGTGGCAAGAGTACCAACTCCGGCAGTACCATGGAAATCGACATCAAATATCCCGATGTGCTTTCCACGCTCTATGCGTATATCGGCAATCCCCGCAACACGGTCTGTGTTCCCATTCCCATTTGTACTGAAAAAGTCCTGCCTTCCATGGCATCGTACTCCTGGTCACTTGCTTCGTTCAAACGCGGCGACAAGGTCGGCTACACTGCGCCCATCCCCGCGGAATGGCAGAAGTTTGAAGCTGATGCCATGAAAAAATATGCCGCTGCCAAAGTGCAGGCGCGCAAACTTCTCGACAGCGGCAAACGTGCTGAAGCGATCAAACTGCTCAACACGACGGCTTACGAAATTTGGACTCAGGCAGAAGCTCTGTTGAAACCGGCAGCTGTTGCCAAGTAAGTGCGGAGCGATAAATTGCGGTATTTAACACAACAGCAAATATCCAAATTTCATCCGGCGGTATACCTTTGTACCGCCGTTTTGCTGTTGTTGTGTTCCACCCTCCCGGCGCAAGCGGCAAAGAAAGTCTGGACACGCGGTCTGAAGTCCCGGAATTATAATTTCTATATTTACGATTCCAGAAAAAGTCTGTTCCGCAAAGTACTCAACAATCTGGAAAACGCCCGCTCCCAATTTGAACTTTTTCTGCCGCCGCCGCCCGGAGTTGTTCCGGAACGGGGAATAGTAAATATATACCGTACCCGGCAGCAGTATTTGAGTGCGGTCGGCAAAGAGTTCAGTTGGAGTTCCGGTGTCTGGAACGGCAAGACCCTTGAAATCTCCCCGCCCCCCGGCGAAAGCAGCCGGAACGCCTACCGCAAGTACACGTCAACTGTCATCTACCATGAAGGTTTCCATCAATATCTTGCCTCCATCCTTGAAAATAAAGTAATGCCCGGCATGTGGTTCAACGAAGGCAGTGCGCAGGTTTTTGAAGATATTCAAAACAGCGGCAATATCGCGATTCCGCGCAAAAAAGAAAATGAGCTTGTCAAGGCGGTCAGGATGTTCCACGGAGATTTGTACACCTTTATGAAAAAAGATTACAAGCAGTTCTATGAAGCAAAGAACCGTAATCTCAACTACCGTTTTGCCAACGCTTTGATGTTCTACCTCTACGTTGGCGCCGCATCAGAAAATTCTCCTTTTGCCAAGATTCCAGTCCGCTATGTTCATCTGCTCCGGCGTTACCGCGACCAGTTCAAGGCGCTGAATGTCCTGAAAAAAGAGTTCGATCTCAAACAGCTTGAACGCGAATTACGCGCGTTCTGGAGTTCAACCTCCCGGATAAACCGGGCGCGCCGTTACCGGAAACAGCCATGAATTCTCTGCCTGATTTGGAAAATTTGTTGCGGAAGTATTTCGGCTTTGAAGGATTTCTCGACCATCAGAAGGATATCGTCCACCGCATTGCCGCCGGAGAAAACCTCTGTGTCGTCATGCCGACCGGTGCAGGAAAATCGCTCTGTTATCAGCTTCCGGCGATGCTGAATGACTCATACACGCTGGTCATCTCCCCGCTTATCGCCTTGATGGCAGATCAGGTGGCAGCGCTGCAGCGCCGCAACATTCCGGCAGCATTCATCAACAGTTCGATCTCCTTTGCCGAACAACTCCACGCTGTACGCGAAACTGAAAACGGCAGGATCAAGCTCCTCTATGTCGCTCCGGAACGGTTGCAGACGGACTTTTTTTACGATTTTCTCTGCCGCAACAAACCCGCCACGCTGGTCGTCGATGAAGCACACTGTATCAGTGAATGGGGTCATGATTTCCGCCCGAGTTACCGCCGTATCGGAACCATTGCCGAGCGTGCCGGAATAAAGCATATATGCGCCTTTACGGCAACCGCAACTCCGGATGTCTGCGCGGACATCGCCGTGCAGCTCAAGTCACCGGAAATGCAACTGGTCGCCGCCGGTTTCCGCCGTCCCAATCTCACCTTTAAAGTTCAGGAGTGCAAAGGCGGCAAAGATGCCAAACTTTCCGCCATAAAAAAACTGCTGGAAAAGAAAACCTCCGGTGCCGTCATCATCTATGCCGCCACCCGGCAGGCTGTCGATGAACTCTCTGCCCTTCCCGGCATCCGTGGTTATCACGCCGGTATGAGCAACGATGAACGCAAGTGCGCGCAGGAATATTTCATGACCGATCCGGCTCCGGTTCTGGCGGCAACCAACGCATTCGGCATGGGTATCGACCGCCCGGATGTCAGAATGGTCATCCATTATCAGCTTCCCGGTTCGCTGGAAGCCTACTATCAGGAAGCCGGCAGAGCCGGACGTGACGGCGAGAGCGCTGAGTGTATTTTACTCTTCAGCTACGCCGACCGTTACATCCAGAATTTCCTCATTGAGATGAACAACCCGCCTCCGGCAGTCATCCGCTCCGTGTATCGCACGGTTCGCGGATTGCTGGCATCCTCAACTGCCGCCGAACTGGAAATCAGTGCCGCCGAACTTCAGCGCCACATTCCGGAATCCGCAAGTGACGGGCAAATTTCTGCGGCACTGGGCATATTGGAAAAAGCCGGTGCCATTATCCGCAAATCCCGCCAAACCGGAACCGGTAAACTCAAATTTATTCAGGATGTCGATTCTCTGCGCGTACTCCATCAGGAGGAAAAGACCCAGCGCTCGCGTTTCATCCACCGTATGACAGTACGTTACGGCAGCGCACTGAAAGATTTTCTCCCGGTAAATATCGATTCCATGGCGGAGATGTGCCAGCTTTCTCCGGAACAAATCAAGCGGGTGATAACTGCACTCAACAACGATATTCTTCTCTGGGAAAGCGGCTTTTCCGGCAGAGCGATCGAGCTTGCCGACAACAATATGACGGAAGCACCGCTGGATGACAAAGAATTAAATTTCCGCCGCGAATATGAAGAGCAGCGGCTCAACGCCGTTATCCATTACGCGACCACATCCGATTGCCGCCAGAAGGAGCTTATCGGCTATTTCGGAGAGAAGCCGGATAATTGGCAATGCAACTGCTGCGACAACTGCGCCGGCCATTCGCCGGAAGCACTGCTCGCCTCCGGCATAAGCGAAAATGATATCCGCGTGGCGCTACGCGGTGCAGAACTTTTCAACGGCAGGATCGGCGCAGTCAAACTTGCTCAAATCCTGGCGGGGAGCCGCAGTGCCGGTATCATCGCCGGGAACTACCACCGCAACGTCTGCTTCGGCGCATTGAGAAAATTGAAAGCGGCAAAAGTCGAAGAACTTATCCGCTCACTTATCGCATCCGGTCTGCTGGAACGCGTGGAGCGCGGCGGTTATCCCTGCATCCGTCTCTCTGCCTCCGGGAAAGCCAAACTTTACGAAGGATAACTCTTCTCTGCCCGGTGGTGTTACGGAACAAATACTTCCCGGTATTTGCGATGGAGTTCCTTGTCTCCATATTGGTCCGCACATCCGGAAATAAGCTCATCATCACGGTAATTCGACCGTATCTCCACCATGCAAATGCAGTGTGTTTCAACATTGAACCGGAAATGCAGTCGCCACGTCCGGCATCCGATGTACCCGCGTCCGTCCGCTTCCACCGCCACCCGGTGCCGCTTCCGGTCCAACGGATCGCGCACCAGCTGCACGTCGCAGAAATTCACCATATCCGGCGCCCCGTTCATACGCAAAAACTCCGCCTGCTGAAGAAATTTCTCAGCGTAACTCAGCGTCCACTCCGGCACAACCAACTCATCCCGCCACCCTGCCGCCGCCTCCGGAAACGCATCCGCACATGGGATATACGGCTTTATATCCAACACCGGTGTTCCGTCCAGCAGATCATGACCGCTGATATACAATTTTCTGCCGTCGATACGCTCCAGTTTAACACAGCTCATCCCCACCGGATTGGGGCGATACGGTGAGCGCGTGGCAAAGATACTGTATTTACGCTTTTCCGGCGCGCACGGCGGCTGTACCCGTGCTTTCCATTTGGCATCAATGTTGCGGTGAAAGACAAACACCACCCAGATACGTTCAAACCCGGCAAGATCGGCAATGGCATCTCCGCCATAACATGAGTCCAATTCGATAACCGCTGAAGCTGAGGAAAACACCCCCTGCCGCGGTGCTTCAAACTTGTACTGCTCCCCACAGCGTACCTTGCCGATAACATTGAATGTGTATGTTTCCATAGAAAAAAATCACCCCGGAAATTCCGGGGTGAAGAGCATCGTTACTGGTTGCGCGGGAAGTCGGGGATACCGTCATCCAACGTGTTTTCCGGATAACGCACGGAGCCGTCCGGTTTGACAATGCGGCAAGTGAGGAAAACCATCAGATTGATCTTCTGCGACTTGGTGTATTTGGACTGGAAGAGACGTCCGATAAAGGGAATGTCGCCCAGAATAGGAATCTTGTCATGGACGGTCGTTGAGAGGTCGGAAACCACACCGCCAACGAAAATCGTTTCACCATCTTTGACCGTGACATCCGTCTTGATCTGACGTTTGGTGAAGATCGGTTTCTTCACATATTCGCGGTCTTCTTCATCACCGTTATCGAAGGTCAACCATTCACTGAACTGCATAATGGGGATGTTGATCGGAACGGTGATGCGCTGTCCGACGACCCGGGGCTGAACTTCAAAGTTGATACCAAGCTTCTGCTCATCTTCCAAGTCCGGCTGCACAGCGCCGCTGAAACGGAGGTTGTCAGAACTTTCAGCATCGACCGATTCCCAGTCTTCCGGATAGTAATGCTGTTCGGACATGTCGATTTTAGCCAACTGATCGGAAAGCGTGGTGATACGCGGCGCGTACAGAACGTTGGCGTTGTCAGCCCAATCCAGCGCATAGAGCTGGAAAGATAAGTTGTTCTTGCGGTCACTCCAGTTGAAATAATAGTTGGCATCATCCTGATTACCACCGACCGGCATACCGTCGGAACGCTTACCGCCGCCGGAGGCATCATAGCTGTAATGGCGGAGCAGCGCGTTTCCGGCGTTGGTACCGAAATGCACTTTGTTGCCGGAACGGCTGTACTGCCAGTTGAATGCCAGCTCATCCAGGTCGTCCTGCTTGACTTCGAGGAACTTGAACATCAGCTGAACCATATCCGGTTCCTGCGTACTGATGTTGAGCAACGCATTTTCGATCTTCTTCAAGTTGTCCGGAGTGTTGTAAGCAATGACGTAGTTGCCATTGACTTTGACATACGCTTCTTTATCAAACTTGATATTACGGGTTTCAAGACTGGTCTTGAGGTTGCGGGAAATCTTGGCAGGAAGTGAGATGTTGAAAATCTTGACCTCCATCTTTTCCAGCGGAACACCGGCAGCAGCAACATACACCGCATTGCGGTCGACACGGAACGTCAGGAACTTTTTCGAGTGCTGAAGGTCGAACAAAATGTCATAGATCGAGGCATTGCGCTTGAAGAACTGATCCACCATAGGCTGTTCTTCAGTATCGGCAGTAATACCGGGTTTGCTTTTGATAACAAAGTTCACGCCCAGACGTGCCGGGTCATGACGCAGACACTCTTTGGACAAAATTTCCATGATCTGGTAAATATTCTTACCTTCAAATGAAACCGTAGTGCGGATGGAGCGGAGTTTTTTCTCCAACTCAGATTCAACTGTTTTCACTGCCGGACTGTCCAACTGATTGTCGGAATCCATGGACATCTTGTCCGTGACCACGGGAATCGCTTTGCCCCAGACGGTTCCACCGACAAAACGGCGGGCAGTCGCGTTGGCACGCAAACGGGCGGCATTGCGGATCATGGTATTGACACCGAGCAGATCCTGCATAGCGACATCATTGTACGGATCGATCAGCAAAACTTCTTCAAATTTGCGTTTTGCCTTCATATATTCCTGACGGCGCACCAGCGCACGACCCTGTTCGATCAGAACCTGGATCTGATAATTCTGCGCTTCCAGACCGGGAGCGAGGTTGGCGATATCACGACCTTCGCGAGTACGCGCGGCTTTGCTGCGGATCTCGTACATCGCAATTTTCTTTTCCAGCTCTTCTTTCTTTTCCGGGCAGTACATCAACGCTTCTTTGCACAGACGGATCGCCGCTTCAAAGTCACCGATAGTAACAGTATCATCGGCTTTACGCATGGCAGCTTCAGCTTTCTTGAAGTAGCTCATGCGGATACGCTTTTCGCAAATTTTACGCCGTTCAACGAAACGCTGTCCGGCAAAATTTTCCAAGCTCTTGGCAACCGCGCGGTAAAGCTCGATCGCCTCATCGAATTTGCCTTCAACGACCAGACGGTTGGCTCGCGCAACTTCGGCATCGGTATTACGCAACACTTCCTGACGGCCGACATGATCCCGGCGGACAGTGAAATCCGGACTGCCGGCAGGAACCTTCGGAGCCGGGGTCTTGGGGGCTGCGAAAGTGGACACGCCCAGCAAAAGCCCGGGCACCAGAAACATAACTTTATTTTTCAACATGTTATCACTCCTTCGGCAGAATTAACGGTTAACATCCGGAATGCCGCCATGTTTTTCCAATGCATTGATCGGCAAGCCGGCATTATCGACCAGACGCGCCGTAACAAAAATCAACATGTTCTTGCGGGTGGACATTTCAGACTGAGACTGGAACAACCGTCCGATGAAAGGAATGTCTCCAAGAATCGGAATCTTATCCAGACGCGTTGAAACAATACTGTCGGACAATCCTCCCAACACCAGCGTTTCTCCGTCAAACACGTTGACTTGGACATCCAGCGCCCGGTTGGCAATAACCGGCTTCCAGACCTCAAAGCTCTTGGAAAGCGCATTATCCACTTCAAAACGCCTATTCTGCGTATTGTAACGTTCAATCACAACCGGAACTGCAAAGCTGTCCTTGCCGACATAACTCGAAACCTTAGGAATCAGATGGAGACCGATGATACGGTTCTTTTTGATATGCGGAGTAACCTTGAACACCGTACCGACGTCAGTCTGTTCGTCAAATTCCGGCATCGGAGCCGTAATGGTGACCCGGTAACCACTGTCGCCGTCACCGCCATCCAATTCAACTTCCAGTTCTTCCCAGCTTTCCGGGAAGTAGTAAACAGTACTCAAGTTGACGTCTGCCGTCTTCTGATCGGCAACGATAACACTGGGAGCAGAGATCATTTCAGTACGGTCACTGCGGTCAAGTGCGTTGATCGTCAGAGAAAGGTTGAGCGCGGTATCGGAATCGAACGGCTTGATGGAACCGAACAGATCCGGGAAGATGCTCAAGTTATCGACCAGTGTCGCACCGGCACCGGTAATGGAACTGCTAAGCGCATTCAACGCCCTGCCCATCTGAGCATTGATTCCCTGACCGGAACTCCAGGAGCTCTCGTGACCATTGCTGCGTCCGATAGTTCCCAGTGACCAGTTGAAACCGAGTTCTTCCATATCATTTTCAGAAATTTCAATACTCTTGAGTTCGATCTGCACCATCGGCTGCGGCGCATTGAGCTGGCGGAGCAGTTCACTGACCTTATTAAGATTCTCCTGCGAGTTCACCATGCGGATCTTACCGTTTTCATAAACCACGCTGCTGCCTTCGGGGAAACTGACTCCGAAGCCTTCAAAAAACTTTTTGAGCAAATCCGGGTTGATATCGACATCCAGCACTTTTCCGGTAGTCAATTCACCTTCACTGTCACCGCCTTTGCCACCATCTTTTTCACCTTCTGCCTCACCGGCATCATCAGGCTGGTTGTTGGTGTCACCGGTAATCATCGCGACCGCTTCCGGTGCGACCACAAAAACTTCTTCCGTCACGTTGTCACCGACGGCACCGATAACGATGCGGTCAGGCAATACACGGTAAGGAAGATCGGTCAAGAATGAGATGTAATCCAGCACTTCACGCAACGTTGCGTTGCTGACGTTGAGCGTAACCAATTTTTCCTGCGGTTCCTCCAGAGCTGCGGCATCGGCATTTTCACCTTTGGCAGGAGTCGGAGCGGGGGGAGCATCAAGATTCTCCGCCGCATCACTATCTCTGGCAGCATCGGCAGCCGCGGCCGCCTTCTTCGCCTCTTCTGCGGCCTTTTCGGCAGCGGCGCTCATGGCGATATAGTCGATAATAACACCTTTTTTGTCTTTCTGTTCGGTGCTGTTGTCCAGATTCGCGCTGAGACGCATCAAATGCTTGACCACGTCGCGGATGTTGGTTTCAGTGTATTTGACCGTCGGGAAAACGATAGTATCCAAAAGACTCTGGATGCGCTCATCGCTGACACCCTTGATTTGTCCATCATCAACATCGACCTTGCTGACATTACGGTAAAAGACAGGTTCCACCCACTGCCACGCTTCAAACGCCATCAGACTGCGCACATCAGCCTGCGCGCGATGATAACCGGCGGTGTAGTATTCTGAGTAAATCTGATTGGCAAGATATGCCGCTTCCGCGTTGAACGGATTGAGCTTGTAGACCGCTTCGATCCGGCGGCGCGCCTCTTCAAATTTACGATTACGCATAAATACTTTGGCTTCAGCAAGCGCGGCGGCAATCTTCTGTTCATTACCTTTCAGATCAGGATAAAGCCGATCCGGAGAGGCATCATTGAGCCGTTCTTCACCGCGCTGTCTGCTCTGGGAGAGAACCTTCATCTCTTCAGCATCTTCCAGCATCGCCGGACAGAACTTGGCGAGCTCTGTTGCGAACGAAATCGCATCATTGTACTTGGCGTCGTTGAAAGCATTTTTGGATTTACGCAACAAAATCTCTCCGAACTGGCGTCTGACTTTATTCAGCTCAGCACCAACTTCGGCATAGCGTTTGCGCGCTTTCCAGCTTTCGACAGCTCCCGAACCGTTGCACAGCAGATCAAGTTCACCCTGGACATCAAGATAGAGGTCGATCGCTTCCGGATATTTACCTTTTTTGACCAACTCTCTGGCTTGCTTTATCCGGTCTTCCTGACCTTCGTACATTGCGACCAGATCACTGCGGTGATCTGCTTCTGCTTTGCTGACGGGAGCTGCTGTTCCCGCTCCGGCACCGGCTGCTTCAGCAGCTCCGGCCTGGAAGCAGAACAAAAGCGAACACATTCCCGCAACTACGATGGATGGTTTCATCATTTCCACAATCCCTTCCGATATATTATATTTTTAATTCATTTCAGAAATTATTGTTCAGCAGAAGCATTTTCCTGCGTCTTACCTTCAACGACCCAGTCTTCACGCGGGACTTTGCCTTCCGGCGTGATGACGAACTTTTCAACATTTTTATCATCTTCGTCATCCATACTGCCGCCTTTGACAATGGTCACATGCTTGGTCTTGTGATCAACCTTGACGATACGGTATCTTTCCCGGTAAGGACGACGACCGCGGGCGACCTGAACCGTACGCTCGATCACGACCTCGGCGTTGATACGTCTGACGATCGGCTGCGAACCGGGACGACCGGTATCCTGCAGCACCGGACGCAAGTCGTTAGAATATGTCGGTTCGCGGGTGATCGGTTCCAACTCCTCCGGACGCGCTTTGCTGCCGGGCTCCAAAACTTCACGGAGTTTGATCTTAAACTTACCGGTGTTGGAAGATTCATTTTCAGCGCCGTCACTCTTGGCGGCGGCTTTATCCTTCTTATCCTGTTCATCACCCTTATCGGCACTATCAGGCAGACGCTGAACATCGACGATCACATAACGGCGGTTATCATTTTCGTCAACGGAAATTTCATCACCGATATAGACGAAGTTACTTTCGATACGCACCTTGCCGCGGCGTGATGTACGCGGCAAATTGTACTGGATCTCCCAGCTCTTTTTATCGCTCTTGTTGTTGGTGTTTACACCCATGAAGCGGATGGGCAATTCAACCGTACGCACGTCAACGACACGGAGACGATACCAGAGCGGCGGATGGTCGGTCGCATCGTTGGGACGCTTTTTCTGCGCGATTTCGTACCGGTTGCTGAAACCATCGCCGTCCATATCATACGCGGCATCACGTTCATCTTCCGGATTCAAACCATATTTGCGTTCATCTTCATTGGAAATACCGTCACCATCACTGTCGTTGGCGGTGATAACACGACCGGACATCTGGGTTTCAGTGGGCTTTTCCAACTTTGTCGCACAAACGGGGCAGGATTTTTTTCCATCGAATGCAGAAAACGGGATCAACGTCAAACGTGCACTGTTCACCTTTTCCGCGCAATACGGACACACCGCCAACTTCTGCGGGCTGACCAAGTCGGAATTATTACCGGCGGGCTGCCATTTCATCTGCAGCTCGTTCCATCTGCTGTTATATTTGTATACATCGTGTTCCGGGGTCACGCAAACGTGGTCCGGACGGCGCCGGGGCAGCCGCAACTGCTCCGGGGTGATTTCACGGGTCTGCTGATGAACAGACAACACCGTGATCATCAGTGCCACAAAAAGCACAAACAACGACAAAAGAATAACTTTGTCATAATAACGCTTAAAGAAATTCACAACCGCCTCCCCTTACTGATTTTTGTCGAGAACGACATAGTCAAAGTCAACAAATGCACGATACATATCACCGATACCGATCAGCACTGCACCGTATCCCGGACGTTCATGAACTTTCATCCGTTTGATACGTTCAGCTTCCTGACGGCGCAAATCCTCTTCGTTCTGCTGATTATTGGCATCATCACTGTTGTTCTGCGTGGTACGGCGGCGGAGGCGCCGGCCGCGGGAAACTTCTTCCTCGCCGCTGCCGGAATTATTCTCGCTCTTGGCAATTGCTTCCTGCTTCATCAGAATAGCAGCACCATTTTCTTCTGCGTAAAGCGTAACCGCGCGAACCACATAAAATCTCCGCTGCTTCCAGGACTGATCCAAGCTCTGGCAAAACGCACGAATACTCTCCATGGAACCGGAAACTTCGACCGTGTAGTGATACACCTGATAACTGCCGACAGTCTCCCGAAAGTTACCGAGCTTGCGTCCTTCTTCCGGATTTTCTGCAAAATCACGGACACGGATGTTGTGAAGAATCTTTATCTTTCCATTGCAAAGATGATCGACGATGTTGCCGAAAACATCCCAGTGGAAAAAGACATCCCGGATATCAGCCGCAGCATAACCGCGGTTCACCGCATTGTCATTCTGACTGCCGCTGTTGCCCAACATAAAGTTGGCAGCTTCAGCCTGCATGCCGAGTTTTCCTTTTTCCGCTTTTTTCTCTATCACACTGCGGTAATCTTCCATCAGGCGGCTGAATTCTGCTTCTTCCGGCACGGCACGGACAAAACCCATCGCGTTGAGCAACAACGCCACGGCGTTGGTAGTACCGATAGGTTCAGCAGTAATTGTGCGCGCAGTTGCGACAAATTTGCTGACCGCACTCTGCCAGTTGCTGAAGTTTTTACGGAAGTTGTTGATGAAGAATGACTGCGTTGACAACGCATCTTTGCGCTGGTCGCTGTAATTGCCGCATTCAACTTCAAAACGTTCCCGGTAGAACTCTTTAAACTCATCCAGCGTCAACTTGCGCATCGGCAGTTTTTTCTTCTGCGCGTCATCCATCTCATCGATTTTGGGGTCTCTGACCCGGTAACGCTCCTGCTGATCTTCGCTCATCTGCTGTGTTCCCGGTGCGGCAAGCTCCTTGATGAACGCATCCACCGCCGGCTGCAACGGAGTGCTGAATCCTTTACGGATACCCTTGGCGGCATCTTTATAGACTTCGATGTCTTTCTTGATACGCTCTTCATTTTCCACACCCGGAGCCGGTTTTGCGCGGGTAAGTTTCTCCACGCGGGCGCGGGCATTCTTGGTCTCTCCCATGCTGTCCAGAAGACCGAACAACACGATCGCGGCGAAAATCAACAAAATCGCGGCAACAGCTCCGGACGCGGAGAGTACCGAAATAAACACCATATTCTTTTTGGTAAATCTGTTCACAGTGTCACCCCCCGCTTACTTTCTGAGCTGCTCTTTGAGCGTCAATATTATTTCAAAATAGGACAAATTGTAAACTCCGTCCACCCGGTTGCGGTTGAGGTTGACGTTGTTGACATCAAAGAAACTCGGTGCTTCCGGACTCTCTTTGCGGAGCGCTTCAATAAATGCGTTGATAGATGCACCGCCATCATCGTGACTGTCCCGGGCATAACCGACCAGACGCACTTTGGTAATATTCTGAAGATTGGAAATATTTTTCAACGACATACGCTTGTTGGGATTGTCTGCCTTGTTCAAATTCATTTCGCCCTCTTCTCCGCCCAAACTTTCGCCGGTGTCGACGGTGTTGAGTTTGCGGTCACCGTCATACTCCAATGCAACCAGCCACACATTTGCCGGCATCTTGCGCTGGATTTCGGAAATCATGCGCGCCCAGGTGTTGCGGTCGCGCAGGAAATTCATGGACTCATCAAATTGCCCCTGCAAATTGAGCAATTCGTTGTTGAGCTGCTGGATCTTCCGGGTTTCATTCTCAGCTTTGACCACGTCCTGCTGGATCGCGGCAACCCGGTTCTGCTCGTGGGTACGCAGCAGCATCAATCCAAAAACGAAGATAAGCAAACTGCTGATAAGCGTACCGACGGCGGCATACAAAAACGGCTTGCGGCTGTTCAAGTCAAACTGCTTTTTGATGACCTTCGGCAGCAAAGAGATGTCCAGCGGCGCGTGTCCGAGTTCCCGCAATCCCAGACCGATCAACGCCTGTGACATCGGCGCAACCGACTGAAGAAGGTTCTTGTCCACACCACTGCCGATACCGATCAGCGGGAAGGTGTTGAGATATTCAGCCGGAATACGGAGCTTTTCATTGAAAAACTCAGTCGTATACTGCATCGTGGAACCGCCACCGGCGAGCAGGATCCGCGTCGGCGCAGATCCGCCGTGCTGCGCCCGCCACAAACTGACGGAACGGCTGATTTCACCATGCAGACGGGTCATAACGTTACGGGTGATTTTGGATATCTTGGATGCCAGCTCTGATTCAGGTTCTTCATACGCACCGCCGAGGGCAACAAATCCGTAACGGCGCTTGAAGTCTTCCGCCTGATTGTTATCAATGGAAAACTCACGGGCGATCTGCGCAGTGACTGATTCACCGGCAGTAGGAATATTACGCAAGAACACCCGGTGCTTGTCCGCAATCATCAAACTGGTGGCACCGCCACCGATGTTGACCAGCAGTGCGCACTCATCATCTTTGATCTGCGCCGCCATCGCCGCGTTGAAGAGCGCAACGGGAGCTGCATCAACAGAAAGAACAACTTTACCGGAATCTTCAATGACCTCGGTAAAGGGAACAACATCATCACTCTTCATCGCGATAAAAAGCGCTTCATTTTCACTGCGGTGAACGCTGATTTCAGCGATGGAACCATCTTCCTGCTCTTCAGGAACCATTTCATCCCATTCATGATAGAGCAGCTGATATCCCCATTCGATATCTTCAATAGCGTAGGGCATGGTCTGCGAGGCTTCAAATTCGATCAACCGGTCGATAGCATCACGGCTGCCGAGAACCGGCGGCAGTTTGCTCAACCGCTGAAAAGAGTTTTGTGCAGAAAGCGAAAGACGCACATTGGTCGCGGTAAAACCGCCTTCTGCAATCAGCTCGTTGTAATAACGGCTGAACATATCGCGGCTGCTCTCCCCCTCTTCACGAACCATTTTCCGGAAAGCGAAGGCATGCATAACCATACCACCGTTTTCCGGGAAATGAAATTCCGCCATCTTGAGATTTTCTCCGCCGATGTCTATCGTCAGAACTTTATTTTCTTTTGTCATATTTCAATACCACACTTTTCTGCTGCCCTGCCGCGGTCACCTGTTCTGCACTGCGGGTTTTTCCGGGTCAAAATGATTGATATTATAGAACGCCCACGGTGATTTACCTTTGGAAAGCACCGCCCCCTTGAAATACAGATGTCCGGGAACCTGCCCGACCATCCGTTCAAATTTATTCTTCGCTCTGACAAGATTGCTCACGCCAACATTACAGTATGCACTGGCAAGTTCCTCACCGTCCGCAGTGAATACAGCTTCCACAACCAAATCACTCTCTTTGATCTTCCGTGCGACAATACCCGAAACATTGACTTTGCGATTACGCTGGGCTTTGCTGCTGCGCGGAATTTGCACATAGTGGCGATCGATCAGATACGCCGGAATAAACATGACGGCAACATGTTTGGTATCATCCAGCTTCACTGTCCAGAAACTGGTGATGCCATCCAGCATGACCTTCTCCTGTTTGCCGTCTGAACCGATACTGTCAAAAATCACACGCAAACGGAGATCCACATTATCCAGCCAGGATTGCTGATGCCGCAGGTAGGCATCAGACTTATCACGTCGTTTGCCGTAAGTTACATTTTTCGTTTTGGGAGTATACTCGACGGCAATCATCACCCAACGGTTTTCCGGCTGCCGCCGTCCCATATTCAACGGCAAAGATGCATTGTAACGCACCTCTGCCGCTTCGATCAGTGAAACCTTGATGTGAACGCGCTCAAAAACAACATTGCCGACCCCTGCTGCTTCGAGAGCAAAAAGGGTGAACAACACGGTTGAAACTGCAATTCTTTTGGCTGCACTGAACATTATAATGCCTCTTTCTTACTTCGCCGGCTTGGCTTCCGGCTTCGCTTCGGATTTAACTTCCGGCTTGGCTTCCTCACTCCGGTTCAACTCAGCGGCAAACTCATCCGACACCTTCGCGCTTCCGCCGCCATGTCCGATGAATGCTGCCAACGCCAGCGCCACGGCAAAAAATAGCGCAGTCAGGATGACGGTCGTTTTGGTCAAATGACTTCCGGCCTTGCCGCCGAATGTCTCACCGATACCGCCGAATGCAGCACCCATTCCGCCGGATTTTGACGGTTGAATCATGATCAACCCGATCAGCAAAAGCGCGATCACCACGATCAACGCGTAGCATAAAATGGTCAAAATACTCATAGCTTTACTCTTTTCTCATCAAATCACGGATTTGATAAATTTTTGCCTACTTTTCTTAAAAGATAATACTCCTTGTGCCAAAATGCAAATCGGCACAAGGACAAATCTCAAAAAAACTTTTATTTTCCCATCGCTTCATCGATAAGCGCGGCAAAACTGTCAGCTTTCAACGCGGCACCGCCGATCAGCCCGCCGTCGATGTCAGCCTGCGCAACCAGTTCGCGGGCGTTATCAGCTTTCATGCTGCCGCCATACTGGATGCGGACTTTACCGGCAACTTCGGCACCGAACATGGCTTCGAGTTCTTTGCGGATGTGCGCGTGGGTTTCCTGAGCGATATCCGGGGTGGCAGTTTTGCCGGTACCGATAGCCCAAACCGGTTCGTAAGCGACAACGATGTTCGCCATCTGCTCACCGGTGATTCCGTCAAATCCGCCGCGGATCTGGGTGGTCAGAACTTTCTCAGTCAATCCGCCTTCGCGTTCTTCCAGCAATTCACCGATGCAGACGATCGGTTTGAGACCGGCATTCAACGCAGCTTTCAGACGGCTGTTGACGGTGGCATCGGTTTCGCCGAAATACTGACGGCGTTCACTGTGACCGATGATGACATATTCAACGCCGGAAGTTTTGAGCATTTCAGCAGAAATTTCACCGGTGAAGGCTCCGCTTTCCGCCCAGTGGACGTTCTGCGCACCGACTTTGATGCGGCTGCCTTTGGCAGCTTCCACCACCGCACCCAGAGTGGTAAAGGGCGGGCAGACAACGATATCCACGTTGTCATAGCAGCTGCAACCGAGCTTTTCTTTGAGAGCATTGACCAATTCGCAACCTTCGGCAGCGGTCTTGTTCATCTTCCAGTTTCCGGCGATAATAACTTTACGGCTCATTTTAACTTTTCCTTTTCTTTTTTTTAATTACTTATAATATCCAAATTTTTTTAAAAACATAAAAATTTCCGTCTGCACAATACAGCGCATACGGAATATAGCACCACTGGGTACTTTTTTCAAGCAATGTTGTGAATTCTATTACCGTTTTTTTTGTTTTGAAGCATTTTTGACCGCCAATCCGGTAGCAACCATGGACTTTTTCCAAAAAATCCACAATCCCCATGCGCCGCTGGAATAGCTGCTCATTTTTATATCTTCGACCCGATCCGCACCCAATTTATGCAGTTGAGAATCAAGCAGTCTCCGCATATCCCATTCATTGACACGATCCTGTCCGATGCGGTAATCTTTGCGGTTGGGACGGCTCTCTTTACCTGACCAGATGGGAACGACGTTGAACAAATACACTCCGCAATTACGCGCTTTCAACTGCCACACCACCGGAGTACCGGAACTGCTGACCGCTCCCGGAACCGGTTTTGACCACTCCAACGTGGAAGTTCTGACACATCCGCCGCCAGAGAGTATCGCCGCAACTGCAAACAACCAGATTTTTTTCATTTTACCATCTTATCCTTATTGAATGTTTCATTTAACAACTTTTCCCACAATGCGGCAGCGCTTCTGCCGTAATCGCCATCGCTCACCTTTACCGCGACGGCGGCAACACAGCACATTTCATTCCGGCTGTTCACGGAGCGGAACCGGAACCGCACCAGCGTGGACAATTCGCCCATATCTGACGAAAACTCAAACTTCAATATCTCTGCGCTTACCCGGTCTGCTCCGGTACTGCTGCTGTGAATAAGCATCGCATTTTTCAACATCTGCTCCGGCGCGATGAGCCATCTGCGGCTCTCATCGCAAATCACTTTGCCATTTTTCTTCCGGATGACGAACTCTCTGCCGGAACCGGAAAGATTTACCACACTGCCGATCTGCATTGCCGTCAACATCCGGGATGCCGGACGCAATTCCGGAGCATATTCGTTGATCTCCAACTGCGGTGCCCGGGAAAAGAAGCATCCCCCGGCGGCAACTGCCACTGCCAGCATGACTGTACATTCAACAACTCTTTTCATCATCGACTTCTCCTTTTGCCGCCCCGCCGCTGCTGTGCCTGCGCTGCCTTCAACTGGCTGTTCAATGCCTTTATTTTTTTCTGATTGCTCATTATCAGGCGCTTGGCGAGATTCAATTCCGTCAGTAAATTGTGATTATCTTTTTTCAACTGTGCCACTTCCGGCGACTTGGCGACAAACTCTTTCGCCAGATCATTTTCCAAATTGGCGATAAATTTTTCCACCCCGGCTCTCCGGTAATCATCTGCCGGGGCAAACTGCAGAAAGTTGCGGTAACAATAGACCGCCTCCAACTTGTCATTCAGCTCTTCTTCACAAAGTTTTCCCAACGCCAGATATGCCTCCGCTGATTCCGGATACCGGGCAACAGCCTGACGCAAAAAACGCCTTGCATCTTCAAAACTTCCATCATTACGCAGTTTCTCCGCTTTTAAAAACAGCGGATTTTTTTTCATATCCTTCTGCTCGCATCCGGCAGCGGTCAGCATCATCACTCCCAAACAGAAAAGCACACTCAAAAAACGCAGCACCGCCAGCGCCGCGACTGCCGCCGTTTCCAAACGCAAAATATGCGGTCCCAGATTCAACGGTTTTCCTCCGGCAGCTTCGATCTCGGCGATCTCTTCATCGGTGAAACCACCTTCCGGACCGATAAACACCGCTTTGGCGCGCTCCTTTTCCGGATTGCCGTAATCGGCGGGCAGCGGCTTGACACTGCCGTAAAAAATATCAACGCCTTCTGCTTTCAATTCTGCCAATACAACACTGAGTTTCTGTTCGCAATGTATCTCCGGGAGATAGGCATTTCCGGACTGCTTGCACGCTTCTTTCAACAAAATTTCCCACCGTTCCCGGGGGTTGCCTTCTGCCACGGAACGTTCACAATGCACCGGACGTATCGTCCATGCCCCGAGTTCAGTTGCCTGTTTCAGCAGAGAATCCAATTTCTGCCGCCGGGGAAGCGCACAGCACAAATGGAGTTTCTCAACAGGTTCGGCAACATGCTCATGCTGCAAAACCCGTATCTGCCGCTGGGGCAGCACCTCCCCCCGGGCGCGGTTTCCCCTGCCGTCAAGCAGTTCGACCGCATCGCCGGGCCGCGCCCGGAACACCTTGAAAAGATGTTCCGCCTCCCGCGCTTCCGGAGAAAACACGGTCTCTTCTCCGGGAATTTCCTGACAAAATATTCTGTGCATAAAACTTCCTGCTGTTCAATTTCTATAAACAGTAAATATACACCGCCGGGAGGATGAATTCAAGGCCATCCCTTCCCGGCATCGCACTTTTTCAAAATTTGAAGATACTGCCGATCCTTTTTCCGAGCAAGATTCCGGCGGCAATCAGCGTAACAGCCAGAAAACACATCGCCCAGACACCGAATGCACTTGCCGAACTCGGCCCTGAACCCAGTATTTGCGACAATTCAAACAGCGCTTTGGTAATGGGGAAAAATTCACTCTTTTGCGCCAATATCAACGAATCCGACACCTCCAGCATGGAGAAACTGAACGCAAACAACCCGCCCACCAGCAAGTTGGCAACGATCAATGGCAACGTTATTTTGCACAACACCTGCCACGCCGTAGCACCGAAGTTGCGCGCCGCATTTTCCAGCTCTTCCGGAGTCTGTTCCAAACCGGAGCCGACAGAACGCACAACGTACGGTATCCGCCGCACCGCATACGCTATAGACAACAGCCACAATGGATTTTCCACCGGATCAAACAACGCCGCCGCCCAGGAAAATTTCACCGTCATACCGAGAAATCCGAACGCAACCACCACTCCCGGCACCGCCAGCGGCAGCATGGAAAGCAAATCCAGCGCAACTGAACCGCGCAATTTCCACCGCACCGATGCCAGCGCCACCACCACTCCGATGACAACGGCGATAAACATCGCCAGAAGCGAGTAACGCAAACTGTTGCCGATGGAGGGCAGCACCAATACATTCGACAATGCGCTGTCAAAGTGAGCAAGAGTAAATCCCTGCGGCAAAATGGTGTTGTAATAGTTTTTACCGAAGGCTATTCCCAACAGTGCCAGATGGGGCAGTACTGCACAAAATGAAACCAGTACAAATGCCGCCCCCGGCAGAAATTTTTTCCACGAAGCAAGTTTCACCGCCGTCGAACTGGTATTTCCTTTGACGGGAGTGGCATTGGCAGTGCCGCCCAGCGCCAGCCGGGATACCAGGTAGAGCAGTGCCGACACGATCAGCATTATCAGTACCAGCGTATACGGAAGCGGATTGGTTTCAAGCTCGTTCAAGCCGTTGAGTATCTGCACCGGTGCGACCCGGGTGAATCCGAACATCAGCGGCGTCCCCATTTCCGTAAAGCTCCACACGAGAACGATACTTCCACCTGCCAGCAATCCCGGCCGCATCAAGGGCAAAGTTATGCGGAAGAAGCGCTGCCACTTATTACCGCCGAGGTTGGCTCCGGCTTCATTCAGTGCCGGGTCGATATTTCCCAGTGCGGTAACGATATTCAAATAAAATATGGGGTATAAATGCAGTGCCTCGATGAAACACACCGACCAGAATACACCGTTTCCGCTGAGGAAATCCACCCGTTCAAAGCCCAGCGCCGCCAGTATCGAGTTGAACACACCGTAATGACCAAGCAGCTGTTGAAATCCCAGCGCGCCCACAAACGGCGGCAGTATCATCGGCAATAACATCGCCAGCGAACACAACTCCCGTCCCGGAAAATCAAACCGGTCATAGAGCAGAGCCAGCGGAACAGATATCAACGCCACCATGAGGGTCGTCACCACTGCTATCTGCAAACTGTTGAGCAATCCCTCCCGGTACACCTGACTGCGGCACACCTCCATTATCAGCGACCAGTCACAACCGACCTGAATGACAATAAACACCGGCAGCAGCAGAAACACACTCAAAAAAAGTGTCAGCGCCGCCATTGTCCCATATTGAAAAATCCGGTTTATCTTCATTTCTTCTCTCTCGCAAGTTTTTCTGCCTTACGGTAATTTTCCCGGGCAAAATCGTTCCACTTCCGCAACTCTGCCGCTACATCTGCGGCAGTACGGTCTTTGCTTTTGCGCAGTTTTCCTGCGGCAGCAGCCGCCTCTTTATAGCTGAATGGCAGTGCGTTGAAGTATTTCATCGCCTCCGGGACCGCCTCCGGACCTCCGGCGGCGATTATCGCTTCCCACGCCTGCTGAAGTTCCAAATGGGTGTCGAGCATGATGCTCTTTATCACCATTTGCAGCAAAGAGTAATATCTGCCTGTCCATTGCGGACGGTACTTGAAGTCAGCGCCCGATTTGTACGGGTCATAATCCGGTTGGAACAAATACTTCCGGTACTCCGGAGCATACAGTTCCCGCCGTACCGCCGGACGGCTTATCGAAGCCTTGACCGCCCCGCCGGGAGTACCGGCTTTGAACGAGTGCAGTTTTTGTCCTTCTATCGAAAGCAGAAAATCGACAAACTCTTCCGCCGCCTTCCGGTTGGGCGCACCGCGCAATATCTGAACCGGGTCACTGGAGACGGCAGTTCCTCCTTTCGGGGTAACATATACCACCCGTGATTTACCGTCGAAAATCTTTTCGCTCCACTCGACTTCAGTAAACCCGTAAGTATCGATCGCCGTTCCGACTGCACCTTCTCCGATGCCGACATCGCGCACAACTTTACTTGCAGAATCGGTGATCGTGCGCGCATTGGCAAAGATGCGTTTCAGCAAATTGATGCCGTTGAACCAGCCTTTTACCGGTTCTCCCGCCTCCGCCATGCACTGCTGGAGGATGATTTCAAAACATTTATTGGCGGAACCGGACTTGCTGGGGTCGGCAACGATGACCTGCCGGAAGAAGCGCGCTTCTCCGATATCTTTCCACCGTTCAGGCGGAGTCGGGTCCTTCATCTCCCGCATCCGGTCGATGTTGTACAACATGCCGAAAGTGGTCAACACCACGCCGTAATAACGTCCCTCCGGGTCATATATTGTATCTCCACCGAAGTTTTGCGGCATGGATTCAGGTTTAAAGAATTCCGGATGACGCTCTTTCACCTTGCCGTCAACCGCGTATCCGCGCTTGGCAAGCCGGTCATGGTTGAAGGTTCCTCCTCCGGCAAAGATATCGATGCCGATACTGACATCAGATTTCAAAAACTCTTTCCGTATCGGATGGGATGCCATGGCAGGATTACGGAAAATATCCGCATACTCCGTCTGCCAGGGGATGTTTTTCTCTTCACAATATTGCCGGAATTTTGCCGTGAAGCTGTCCTCAATATAGCGGACTATATCCGACGTTCCTCCGGGCGACCGGAAATCCAGCACAATATCTTTGCCGTACTTTGCCTTGTAGTGCTTACGGAACGCTATCTCATACTCGTCCCGGACACTTTTGTTATGGGCAGTAACGATGACCAGACGGTCAGCACCATCCTCCACCGGAGGTACTTCATCGGTCGTGCGGAAATAAAACGGTACTGCCAGCAGCAAAGCAAACAGAATAAGACAAATTACAAGTCTGCGCAGCATTTGACTTTACTCCAGTATCAGCAGCCGTCCGGGAGCAAACTTCAACCGCACCTGCTCTCCGGCGGCACGTTCTTCCGGTGCAAACTCCCGCACCACCAGGTCAACACCACCGGCACGGCAGATCCAGCTGCTGCAATCGCCGAGGTAACTGCCGGAAATCAATTCCGCATCAAAACCATCTTCACCGTCAGCGGCAAACGCGATCCGCTCCGGCCGGATGGCGGCGGTATGCGTCCCGGAAAAATCTCCTGCGACCGGAAATGTTCCGAAACTGCAGGAAAAATTACCGTTGTCAACTTTGCCGTCAATGAAATTTATATCGCCGAGAAACTCTGCACAAAACCGGTCTCCGGGGTGTTCATACAATTCGCGCGGCGTGCCGATCTGCCGGATCTTACCATCTTTCATCACTCCCATCCGATCCGCCATGCTCAGCGCCTCCTGACGGTCATGGGTCACATACAGTGCCGTAAATCCGCGCTTGGCACAAATCGACGAAATCTCCTCGCGCATGGCATCACGCAACCGGGCATCCAAATTGGACAACGGTTCATCCAGCAGCAGCAGCGGCGGATCGACCGCCAGCGCGCGCGCCAATGCCACGCGCTGCTGCTGTCCGCCGGAAAGCTGCGGCGCTTTGCGGTCGGCACAATCGGCGAGATGAACCATCTCCAGTGCTTCCATCACCCGTTCCTGCACCTCCTTGCGGGGCAGTTTGCGGATCTTGAGACCGAAAGCAACGTTTTCAAAAACCGTCATGTGCGGCCACAACGCGTAGTTCTGGAACACCATTGCCGCCTGACGTTTTTCCGGCGGCAGATCCTGAACTTCAACGCCGTCAAAGCTGATACTGCCGGAATCTGCCGACGTCAATCCGGACAAAATCCGCATCAGAGTCGATTTGCCGCACCCGGAGGGACCGAGCAAAAAAAACAACTCCCCGGACTTGATCTCCAAATTGAGATCATCCAACACCGGAACTCCCGGAGTAAAACTTTTGCAAATGTTTTTAAGTAATACAGTTCCCATAATTCTCCATTCCTGTTAAAAATCATCAAAATCGACCGATCCGTCGATAAATTTCAACTTCTCCGGAGTCCGCAGTTTTGCGAGCAAACGCAGCTCGATCTGCCGTATCCGTTCTCTGGTCAATTTAAAGTGCGCGCTGATTTCCGCCAGTGTGAACACCGGCTGACCGAAAAGTCCGAAACGCATTATCAATAACTGCTGTTCCCGTTCCGGCAGAGTTTCCAGCATCAGCTGAAGCCGCTCCGTCAACACCTTGCGGTTAAGCTCTGCCTCCGGCGACCGGGAGGTGCTGTCGGCGATAAAGTCGCCAAGTTCCGCAGAATCATCACCGTTGCTGACATGGGATTGCAAAGATACCGTCTGCACCACCATCTTGCGAACCGCACTGACCCGGGCGACAGGAAGTTCAAGCATCCGGGCAAGCTCATCTATTTCCGGTTCACGGTCGTGGAGCTGAATAAAACGCTGTTCGGCCTGATTGATGTCGTTGATCAGCTTTATCATGTGCATGGGCATGCGTATCACCCGCGCGGTGCAGTTCACGGCACGGAGAATGCGATGACGTATCCACCAGCTGGCGTAGGTGCTGAAACGATACCCCAGTGAAAAGTCGATACGCTCCAACGCCCGCATCAAACCGAGGTTGCCCTCCTGTATCAAATCGCCGAGGAGCAATTTTTGGGAACAATAGCGGCGCGCGATGCTGACGACCAGCTTCAAATTGGCTTCAATCAGTTCGTTGCGCACCTGCTGCAAATTTTCGATTGCCCCGCTCAACACCTGCGCTTTGCCCGGCAATTCGGAGCATCGGTGAAGAAATTTCTGCTCAATAAAAGTAAAATCCCCCTCTTCCGGAAGCCGCAGCTCACGTCCCCACTCAAAGGTTTTGTCGATCATGCGCAAATAGTTGCATCCGACATCCAGCAAAATATATATTTGCTGCAATGTCAGCTTGTAACGCATCATGACTTCCGCAAGTTTAACACGCACAAGCGAACAATCCCTTCCGGAAGCAAACTCACCATTCAGCTGCTCAATGGCATCGCTGATCTCACTGCGCCACACCCGCAAATTACCGAACTGCTCACGGCGGCTGTCGCCCATGGCTTTCAGCGATGAGACCAGAAAAGCATCCGCGACCTCAGCTCCGTTTTCCAGAATATTATCAATTATCCGCAAGTACTCCTGCGGTACAAATCCAAATGTACAAATAACTTCCCGCAACCGGTCGGATACCTCCTGAAAACTGCGGCACAACCTGCCCTGCTGTTCAGCAGAGTACTCCCCGAGTTCATTGAGTCCGCGCATGTAGACGCCCAGTGAATCAATATCCTGTTCGCCACGCGACGTATCCGGAATAGTACCCATCACTTCCCTGCTGCGTTATAAAAAAGTTTCAATAAATCCAAATCCCCGGCTGTGGTCAGTTTTAAATTGAACGATCCTGTCTCGACCACTTCGACCGGGAAACCAGCCAATCTCATTATTTCAGCATCGTCAGTAGCGCTGACACTTTTGCATTTATCATACGCCTGACGCAACAAATCCAAATCAAACACCTGCGGCGTTTCCGCCCGATAAAGATCATCCCGGCTCACCGGAGAAATTATTCTGCCGTCTCTGCCGGTCAATTTCAAAGAATCGACCACTTTTATTGCGGCGATGGCACCGCCGGTTTCAGCTGCCCTGCGGGCGACACGTTCAAGCAGTTCCGCAGTTGCCAGCGGCCGTGCCGCATCGTGAACAGCGACGATCCCGCTTTTTGACGGAATAAAATCCAGCCCGTTCCGGACTGAACCGCTCCGGTCACTGCCGCCCGGAACAAAATTTATTTTCAACTCCGGAAGATAGTACGCTGCACACTCCCGGTATTTTTCCAGCGACTCCCGCTGTACGACGACAACTATGTGTTCCGCTTTGCAGAGCGTCGAAAAGTTCCTGATACTGTGGAGAAATACCGGCATATCACCCAGTATCTCCAATAATTTATCCCGCTCACCGTAACG
The DNA here is from genome assembly GCA_017462015.1 of Lentisphaeria bacterium. Classification (GTDB taxonomy): domain Bacteria; phylum Verrucomicrobiota; class Lentisphaeria; order Victivallales; family Victivallaceae; genus UBA1784. Next base: position 71,240 of record JAFTRX010000078.1, on the reverse strand, counting down.
TCTGGAACTGCCGCCGGCGGCGATTATAACCCAAAGATCATCCATCATGATTTTGCGGAAAAATCCGAAGTATAAGTCCCGGTTTTTTTCAAAAAAACGGTACGGGGAGAATGGAAAAAACTTTCCCTTCCCCCCGATTCCATACCAGCTTTTATTTCACTGCCGGACGTGCAATAACGCCGAGCGGATCGAAATTATCCGGACAGAAGCCGTTGGGGTTGTGCCGGATCCAGCCTTCCGCATAATCGCAGAAGCCGCAAAGATCACCCATCGCCTTGGCGCGGGAGACCATATCTTCGAGATAGGCATCCATGCCCTGACTTTCATCCAGCCACTGTTTCTGGGTCTGGTGACAGTTGAGCATCGCACGCTTGGTCGGGATGGTGGAGGTGACATCAACGAAAATATCCGGAGTGACCGGGCGGTTGAGCTGATCCTTCAATGACAGCGGCAGACTGTGATAGACCGCAACATCCGTCATCACCGGCGGAATATCCTCTGCTCCGCGGAAGTTGCCCATGCCGCGGCAGAACGCGGCGGAAACCGCCAGACGTCCGGCGTTGATATGGTCTTCCATGTAGTCAAAGGGACCGTGGGTCAACACAATTTCCGGATCAACAGCACGAACTTCACGCACGACTTTGGTCAGCTGTTCAGTGTTGTAAAACACTTCGAGGTCGTGGGTGATGGATTCGTGAAACACCGCACCGATGATCTTGGCAGCTTCCATCGCCTCTTCGCGGCGGCGGGCAGCCAGTTCCCGGTGGTTGAGCATAGTGCCGCCGAGCGCGCCGTCGGCAATATTCATGTAGTGGATCTCATAACCGAGTTCTTTGAGGCGGATAAGAGTACCCGCCATCATGAACTCGATATCATCCGGATGGGATGCAATTGCAAATGCCCGTTTAGCCATGATCAATGCATCTCCACGTCGCAAACGCCAAATCCGGGACGATAGAAGTTGAAGACAACATCATCGTGTTCGCTCAGCAAGCTCATCGGCACGCAGCTGTCAGCGATCTTCTGGGAGATCATGAAAGTGGTCAGACGCATACCGAAGGGGTTGTCGTGGTGGCCGGGATGCCAGATGGAGACCTGTTTGGACTTCCAGGTCTGGACGGGACCGACGGTGAAGGCGCGGGAAGGCACGTTCTGGACAGTACCGCCGCCGGAGGTACGGGCGTTCTGGATCAGGGTGATGGGGTGCAGATTGACCAGACGGGTACCGAGCTGACGGTATTCAGCGGGGGTCGGGGGATTATCTTTGTACTTTCCGTCGCGGCGGACGGGGTCGTTGAACGCCCAGTGCTTGGTTTCGCCCTGACCGCCCTGCATGATGAGGCAGTTGGCTTCATCGTAGGATTTTTCATAAGCGGCGATGTCGCCGTTGGGGAAGTGCATGTTTTCAGCAGGCATGCGCAGTTCCGGACGGATGCGGGAGAAGCAGAGATCCCAGTCAGCTTTGGCAAAGCCGAGGGGGAAGTCCATTCCAGCGGGGACGTCTCCGTCCAGAGCCCATTCGTCCATGCCCCAGAAGTGGGCATTCTTCAAGCTCAGACCCATTTCGTTGACCATCTGGGCAACCAGCGGAAGCTGTTCCGTGGGACCGATGGGACCGCAGATACCGCAGGGATTGTCAGCGGTGGCCTTCTGCCAGCAGCGGATGTATTCGAGAGCTTCAGCACAATAGAACTCCTGATAGGTATCATAGAGATTGATCTTGAACCCGGGACGTTCAAAGCTCTTCAGGTTGTCGATAGTGATTCTGGCGGCAGCATCGAGGATCTCACGATCCAGAGTTGTGTAATCCCACCAATCAGCAGAAATTTTGGAAAACGCACGCATTTTTATCCTCCTGTTAAAGTTTATTGTGGCGTTGACTTCATAAAACTATACACCCGTTGGCAAAATTTACAAGTTTTTCCCGGGCAAAAAAACGTTTTTTTCTATAAAAAATCTGATAATCCGGCTTTTTCCCCCCACCGGAGCCAGATTTGACCGCCTCACACCGGGGAACCAGATGATTTGATTTTCCCCCTTTAACACCGGAGGTGCAAGGTGTGCCGGAACTTTGGCATCGACCCGTAATTTTTTCAACGACACCGGATTTGCCCTGCCGAAAGGAACCATTTTCTCCCCGGGGGATGCCGGTGTTACGGTCAATGTTTCCGGCAATGCATCCATGTCAAAAAAAGCTTCCCACGCTCCACACGTCTCCGGCAGAGCTTTGACCATTTCGCAACGAAACGTCCACTTTCCCGGAAGAACCAGCTCCGGCTGTCGGCGGAAATCCCATGACAAATCAAACTTTGCTATCGGTTCAAAGGGATGGATTTTACCATCGGCGAAGTAAAGTTTGCGCTTTTCATCCAGTTCACAAATGCCGGAAGAACGGGATTCGACCATCGCTTCAAAACTTTCGACTGCTCCGGAAGTCAGAGGACGTTCATCATTGAAAAATTCTTTGCTCAAATGTTTGAGCATCCTGACCTGCAGCGCCCGCGGCTGATCTGCCCAGAAAGCGATGGTATGCCGGTCTTCACTGTTTTTATAACGGGAATACGCCTCCTGCTCGATAAAGGCGGCATCATCGCACAAATTATCCAGAGTTTTACCGAAAGCCTTTCTGCCGCCGGGAAAAAGCTCATACAATTCCGGCAAAATCTTATTGCGCAACACATTACGGGTGTAATCGCACTCAAGGTTGCTGGAGTCGACCGCCCACTGTTTCACTCCGCGTTTCAGAAGGAATGCTTCGATCTCACTCCGGCTGTAAATTATCAGCGGACGGAAAAACTTCACCCCTTCGACTTCGGAAGTAATCTGCAATCCGGTCAATCCGGAAACGTTGCTCCCCCGACCGATACGGAGAAACATATTTTCAATGCAGTCGTCTTTATGGTGTCCGGTGACCACGACCGCATTTTCATATTCTGCAACCAACTTTTTCCACGCATCCAGCCGCGCCTGCCGCGCCCGTGCTTCAAGATTGCCCCCCGGGGCGATATCGAGGTCGATCAAACGGAATTCTATCTTGCGTTCAGCGGCAAAGCGGGAAGCGTTTTCCGCTTCGGCATCCGATTCAGCGCCGCGCAAATGGTGATTGAAATGGACAGCGACCAGACGGTTGCCCTGCTCCATGTGTTCATGGAGCAGCAAAAGTGCGGCAGTACTGTCAGCACCGCCGGAAAACCCGACCAGAAATGTTTTTTTCTCATCTTCCATTTGCAATTTCACCTTTCATGCTCTATAATATATACCCGCCGGAAAATTATGCAAAATTTTCCGATAAAAATTTTAACGAAAGGTAAAAAATCATGTCGTTTATCGTCGCCGCCACTGCGAATGCCCATAAGGTTGAAGAGTACAAAAAACTGCTGGGGGATATTGATGTTGAAATAAAATCGCTTGCCGATTTCCCGGATATGCCGGAAATTGAAGAAAACGGTTCAACATTCAAAGAAAATGCTGAAATCAAAGCGCTTGCCGCCAGTAAATTCACCGGAGCGCCCGCTTTTGCCGATGACTCCGGACTGGAAGTCGATGCTCTGGACAAACGTCCCGGCATCTACTCTTCCCGCTACGCGACGACCGATCCGGAACGCATTGCCAAACTGCTTTCTGAACTGGATGGCTGCGGAAACCGCCGCGCCCGGTTCGTTTGTGCCATTTCCATCGCCTTCAACGGTGAAGTTCTGGAAACGTTTGAAGGCACGGTCGAAGGAAACATCACCCTCGCTCCGCGCGGAGAAGGCGGCTTCGGTTACGATCCGGTCTTCCAGCCGGACGGTTACGACCAGACCTTCGGAGAGTTGCCGCAGGAGGTCAAAAACCAGATCAGTCACCGCGCCCGCGCTTTTGCCAATGCGGTGGACTTTGTGGAAAATGAACTTGCCGCCATCGGAGATGTCTTTTAAGTTATGGCAGCTCCCGGCAAACGTATCATCCGCACCTCGGTCGATTGGAGCAATACCGGCATGGTTTTAGTGCAATTCCTCGCCGGACGTTTCACCTACCGCACGCTTGAAGAGTGGAGCGAACGGATAAAATCAGGTGAAATCACCCTCAACGGCAAGCCGGTTTCTCCGGAATATATTTTGCAGATGCACGATTGTATCGAATACCATCCGCAGGACATCCCCGAACCTCCGGCACAGCTCAATTACCGTACCGTCTTTGAAGATGAGACACTTCTGGTTATCAGCAAGCCGGGCAATCTGTGCGTCCATCCGTCGGGTCCCTTTTATCAGAATACCTTGTGGTATCAGCTCCGGCAGAAGTACGCCAACATCCACTTCATCAACCGGCTCGACCGGGAGACCAGCGGGCTTCTCGTTGCCGCAAAAAATCCGGAAGCTGCGGCAAAGATAGCTGAGACCGATGCGGTTTTTGACAAAACTTATCAGGTGATCGTCCACGGTAATTTTGCTGAAAAGATCAATGCTTCCGGCTTTCTGGTAAGTGCCAACAGCGTCATCCGCAAAAAGCGGCAGTTTATCAGAGAAAATCCGAAAAATCTACCCGGCGAAACTTCTGTCACTTATCTTTCACCTGAAAAATCGGGCGAAAACTTTTCTCTGGTCAGAGCCGTTCTCGGCACCGGAAGGACCCACCAGATCCGGGCAACGTGCTGTTCGCTGGGATATCCGGTCGCCGGAGACAAACTTTACGGCGTGGACGAACTGCTCTTTCTCAAGCAGAAAACAGAAGATTTCACTCCGGCAGACCTGGAAAAACTTATGCTTCCGCGTCAGGCGCTTCACAGTACGGCGCTGTCGCTTCGCCACCCCGCAAGCGGCGAAATTCTCAACTTCACCGATCCGCTGCCGCCGGAACTTGCAGATTTTGTTGAACATCACATTCCTCAAGGAGAAAATTATCATGGATGAAGAGAAAATACCCGCAGAACTGAAACTCAGACTTCTGGAAGCTGAAAAAGAGATCAATGAATCCATTCCCCAACGTTTCAACTGGAAACGCGGCGCTATGGTCGCGGCGTTCACCTGCATTGCCTTTTTTCTATTCGGCATCTTTTTCGCGCCCATCGGCAGTGCCATCGGCTTTTCCATCTGCGGCGCAATAACCGGACTGCTGGTCGGCGCCACCCACAAACCGAAACGTTATGTCCGGTAACATCCTCCGTTTCGATGCCGGAACACTTCTGCTGGAACTGGCGGATGCCGGTGATTTCCCTTTTGAACTTGCCGGAGTGTTCAAACATGATCCCCGCACCGGAAATTTCCGGGCGCGGGCGTGCGATTATGCCAAAATCGTCCTGACATTGAAACGGAAGGATTTCCCTTTTACCGATTGTGCCAGAGCTTACTCTAATCTGAAAAATCTCGCACTCAAAGAGAAAATCACCCCCCATCCCCATCAGCAGCACGCTCTGGAAAAGTGGCTCGCCAACTCCGGGCGCGGTGTCGTCTCCCTTCCCACCGGCGCCGGAAAAACCATCCTCGCTGTCCTTGCGATTGCCAGTTTGCGCCGTCCGGCTCTGGTTCTGGTGCCGACAATAGATCTGCTTACCCAATGGGCAACGGTACTGGAACGCTTCTTCGGCGCCCCGATCGGTATGCTGGGCGGCGGCAGTCACGATGTGCAAAACCTGACCGTCAGCACCTACGATTCCGCCGTACTCAACATCGAATTTATCGGCAACCGCTTCGGACTGCTCGTTGCCGATGAGTGTCACCACCTCCCCGGCGCAGAATACCAGCTTGGCGCGGCGATGGCGATAGCTCCCTTCCGGCTGGGCTTGTCCGCGACTCCGGAAATGGACGAAGAGCGCACCGCAACTCTGCACGAACTGCTGGGGGAAACAGTCTACTCCATCGGCATCGACGAACTTGAAGGCAAGGTACTGTCAAATTATCAGGTAAAGCGGATGTTCGTTCAGCTCAACAGCGATGAAGAACGGCTCTACCGGGAACAGCGTGCCGTTTACACCGGTTTTCTCCGCCGGTACGGAATAAGTTTTGCCAGCCGGTACGGCTGGCGGGATTTTCTTATCGCCTGCAGCCGCTTTGCCGGAGGAAAAGAGGCGTTTGCCGCCTTTCTGGAACAGCGCAAGATCGCCCGGGCGGGACGGGCAAAACTGGAAGTGCTGGAAAAAATCCTGCTCACCCATCCCGGCGAACGGATAATCATTTTTACTGCGGACAACGATACCGCCTATGAGATCGGACGGCGCTTCATCTTTCCGGTACTGACCCATCACACCAAAAGTGCCGAACGCAAAGCCTTTCTGGATGCCTTCCGTACCGGGGATTACCCGGTGCTGGTCACCAGTAAAGTTCTCAATGAAGGCGTTGACATCCCCTCGGCGGCAGTAGGCGTAGTCTTTTCCGGTTCCGGCAGTGTCCGGGAACATGTCCAGCGCCTCGGACGCATCCTCCGGCCGTCACCGGGGAAAAGTCAGGCGATGCTCTATGAACTGGTCAGCGCCGGAACCTCCGAAGAGTACACCTCCGGACGGCGCCGGGAACACCGCGCCTACCGCAAAAGGAGATGATTTTCATGCTGAAAAAAGAACACATTTGCTGCAAAATCGCCTCCGGCAGAGTAAAACCTCAACTTACCGATACCGCCGCGCCATCCGGTTTGGAAACCGCCTCCTCGCTGCTTGCTGTTTACAATGAAGCATTGACCTCCGGCATGACCAGAAGCGCTCTGGAACAACTCTCCGGAAGCGTGATCTCCGCCTCCCCGGATGAAAAGCTCGCCTCCGGTTTGAACAAACTGCTTCTCGACCGGACAGAGTTCGCTCCGGCGGCAGAACTGGATTATCCGGCGTACCGCAAAGAACTCTTTTCCCGTTCAGCAGAACTTTTCAAACAGGGGATACTCTCATCTCCGCCGTCAGCTGAAACCCCGGATATTTACGGCGACCTGCCCGCATTTGAGCAAGTGTCTGCCTTTGAAGCCCTCGCGCCGGAGGCGCTTCTGGAACTTTACAACCTCGCCCAGTGTCAGGCATTGCTCATTTACGCATCACATCTGGAACTGCGCCTTGCCGACCCGGATGTATCCGCTTTGCGCAAAGTGATGAAAGCAGTAAAATTCTTCCGGCTGCTGGCAGAGTTCTCCAAATTGAAGCAGAACGGGATAAAAATTTCCGTCTCAGGCCCTTACGCACTCTTTGGTCCATCGGTGAAGTATGCCATCTCGCTTGCCGCACTGCTGCCGGTCTTGGTCAATCTGAAAAAGTGGTCTTTGGAAGCGGTGATAACTTTACGGGAGCGGGAGTTGAAACTCAAACTGGATGAGAAACTGGGACTGCACTCGGCAAAACGGAGTTTTTCTTCTTTTGTCCCGGAGGAGATACGGCTCTATCACCGCCACTTTGCCGAAAAATCTGCCGACTGGCAAATCGTCGGCGACACTCCGTTTCTGGATGCAGGCAATCAGCAAATTATCTTTCCGGACCTATCTTTCGCCTCGCAAGAAAGCGGAAAAGTCATCCATCTGGAACTCTTTCACCGCTGGCATGCGGGACAACTCAACTCCCGTTTGGAGTTGTTGAAACAGCATCCGGAACTTCCGTTGATCCTCGGCATCGACCGTGCCATCATGACCAAAGCTGAACTGGATGAAAAACTTTCCAATTTCCCGGATATCCGCAAGCGCTGCTGGCTCTTTTCCGAATTTCCCGGCGTGGAGAACACGCTCCGGGTGCTGAGGCAGACAGAGTGTTGACAAAAGAGATTTGTGCCGTTATATTAAGTTCGTACAGCAGAGTTTTCACTTTTTGGGAGAATATAAGATGCCTTCGACCACACCCAACCGCCTTGCCATGCCCCGGGTAATTCAAGTACTCCGGCTTTTTTACGCTCAGCGTTACTCGGAAAAGTTCCACGCCGACGAAAACAATGAGCTGCTGCACATCATCGACGGTTCCATGAAGCTGGTTCTGGAAAACGGCAAAGAGTACTCTGCCGCTAAACAGGACACTCTCTTCATCCCCCGCGGTGTCCGGCATAAAGACATCTTTGATATAAAAAGCGGTGTTGAAGTCTTTCACCTCTCTTTCAAGTGGCAGGATGACCGCAAATTCTTTTCCGCCGCCGAACCGGACTGCCTCCACTCGCTGCCGTCCAAAGAAAAAAGCGAACTGCTGCTGCTCTTTGACATGATGCGGCTTGATATGTACAACTCTCCGGAGAGCCTCATCATCGCTGATGCCCGCCTCGCCCACTTGCTGGCGCTCGCCTGGAGGAACGTATTTCCGGATATGAAAAGTGCCGCCGCATGTGAATCGGACAACTATTCACGAATGGTGAATTTTGCCCACAATTATATGATCGCACATCTGTCTGAACACATTGATATCAACAGTGTTGCCTCTTATTTGCACACCAGCAGAGCTACTTTGCTCCGGGCGTTCCACCAAGCCGGCGGTATGAGTTTCAACTCCTATTTGCGTTCGATCCGGATGCAGGAGGCGTTTTATCTTCTCCGGGAACGGGCGCTCAACATAGCGGAATGTGCCGCCCGGTGCGGATACAGCGATCCGGCTTATTTCTCCCGGACTTTTAAAAATCATTTCGGTTTTTCCCCAAAAAAAGTGAATTGAGCCGATTTCGCATTTATTGATACTATAATCCAAGTCGGAACTATTGCTTATTTTCTGTTTTTCGTTATATTTAATGGTGACCGCTTTTTTGGTTTGACGGCGGGAATTGTTGAATTTATGGAGTTTATTGAAAATGAGCAAATGGGCAGAGTATACATTCCGCTGGGATGATGCACCTCTGGATATTTCCCCGCTTTTTGCCGATGAGGTTCCGGCGGGAAAATATGGATTTATTAAAAATAACAATGGGCAGTTTGAGTTTGAAAACGGCAAAACCGCGCGCTTCTGGGGCGTTCTTATCAACTCCGCCGCCTGCTTCCCCGAACATCACGAAGCGGACAAAGTCGCACGGCGGCTTGCCAAGTTCGGTATCAACATGGTCCGTCTGCACCAGTTCGATGCGGAGTGGGCGACCCCAAACATCTTCCACTTCACCAAAGGCACTCTTCTTGACTGCACGCGCAAACTCGATCCGGTCAGTCTTGACCGCTTTGACTACCTTATCAGCGCACTGGAAAAAGAGGGTATCTACATCTTCATGGATCTTCTGGTCTACCGCACCTTCAAAGAGGGCGACGGTCTGGAAAATGTTTACGATCTCGCCCCCAACGGAGCCAAGCCTTACTCCATCTTCGACGATGATCTGCGCGCGCTTCAGAAAGAGTATGCCAGCCAGCTTCTGACCCACGTCAACCCCTACACCGGCAAAGCACTGGTCGATGACCCGGGTATGGCGATGGTCGCCCTGACCAATGAAAACGACATGTTCAACCAGCCCTTCCCGGTGGTTGCCGAACCGTACCGCACCCGGCTGCTGAACAAGTTCCGCGCCTGGGCGGAAAAGAATATGCCCGGACTGGAAATTCCGGAAGATTACTCCTTCGATTTCCGCAAGAAAGAGCCGGATGAAACCATTTTGCGCTTCTATCACGATATCCAGAAGAGCTACTACGATGAAATGAGCGCATACCTGCGTTCCATCGGAGTGAAAATCCCGATCTCCGGCAACACCTGGAGCCGGGGTCTGACCCTGCCGTCCGCACTGCGGGATATGGACTTCACCTGCTCCAACGTTTACTGGGATCTCTGGGGCGATGAAGGTCACAACAAAGATTTGTGCGCGGAACGCAAAGAGGTCTTCGGCATGGTCCCCTCCAAGATCCGTCTGGAAGGCAAACCGCTGGTCATCTCCGAATGGGATATGGTCTGGCCCAACGAATGGCGCGCTGAATCCCCACTGTTTGTGGCATCAATGGCGGCGTTCCAGGAGTGGAGCGGAACCACACTGCACACCTACCGTTACCGTTCGGTTCCGGCGGACTGCATGGGCGGAACCATCCTCGGCGGCATCGCCTACCGGAGAAACTTTGAAACTTTTATGGACCCTGCCAAATTCGGCTTGTTCTACGCGGCATCTCTGATGTACCGCCGCGGTGACGTTGCCCCGGCAAAGGAGACACAGGTCATCGCTTTGACCGAAAAGGATATCTACAATCCCGTTCACGGTATGGCGAACCACAATCTGCCCAACATCGAAGCGATGGTCAACTGCGAAAAACACAAAACGGAACTTCGTCTCCCCGGAAGTGACATTCCCGCCAACGCCATCGGTCCGGATGAAATGGGTCCTGCCGAACTGGATCAGGACCACGTTCTCTCCGATACCGGCGAACTCTTCCGCAGCTGGAAGGATGGTTACGGCTGGATCGACACCGCCCGCACCAAATCGGTCTACGGCAGATTCAAACCCGGCCAGACGGTTTCGCTCAAAGATATGGACATCACCTTCGATGGCGGTTTTGCCACGGTGACACTTACCTCTCTCACCGGAGAAGATCTTAATTCCGCACGTTTGATCCTCATCACTGCCGTCGGCCGCGCCGACAACAGCGGCACCGTCTACAACCCCAAACATACGGAGCGTATCGACATCGGTCACGGCCCGGTCATCTTTGAGGTCATCAACGCCGACATCAAGTTGAAAAACAGTGCCAATGCCGCAAAGTTGTGGAGCATCGACCCGGATGGAGCTTACACCGGTATCGTTCCGTCAACGGTTGAAGACGGCATCCGCAAGATCCGTATCGGCGACACCTATCCATCCATCTACTATTTGCTCTCTATCTGAAAAGGAAACATACTATGGCTGAACAGATAAAAATCGGTTGGGGAAGACGGGAGACCACTCCCGCCGGTCACGTTATGATCGCCGGGCAGATGGGCAACCGTTTTTCCGAAGGCGTTATCGATAAACTCACCACCACGGCGCTTGCTTTCGACAGCGGCGAAGATCGTGCAATAATCATCTCCATCGACCTGGTTTCGATCATCGGTGATCTGCCGAAGCTCATCCGGGAAAAGATCACTGCCGCGACCGGCGTTACCGGAGACAAGGTCATGCTCTCGGTGACCCACACTCACAGTGCGCCGCAATACGGGGAAATCGTACCGATGGAAAAGTGCATGGAACTCTATTTCCCGTCAAAGGATAAACGTTTCGGCAATCTGGGCAACCGGGGTATCGATCCGGAAGAAATACGCAAAGAGTACCCCGATTTCATCGACAGCGAGCAGTATTTTGACTTTCTGCTGGAACAGATCTCCGGTGCCGCCATCGAAGCGTGGAACACCCGCGTTCCCGGAAAGATCGCCTACGGTCAGGGTACTGCTGTTGTCGGCGAATGCCGCCGTCTGACCACTGCAGATCGCGGCGGTCTGATGTATGCCCCGGAAGATGATCCCAATGTACTTCACGCCGAAGGTCACGTCGATCATACCGTCAACGTTCTTTCCACTTATGACAACGGCGGCAAACTCACCGGTATTCTGGTGAATGTCGCCTGCCCCGCCCAAGTCGGCGAGGCGTGGCGCGTTATATCAGCGGACTATTGGAACGAAGTCCGGTTGGAGGTCGCCGCCCGTTTCGGTGAAGATATTTATATTCTGCCGCAGTGCAGTGCTGCCGGTGACATCAGTCCCCACAAGCTCCTCGGCCGCCGCGCCGATGAACGCATGATGCTGCTGCGCCAACAGCAGAATGAAGCTCTGCCCGACTGGAAGTGGCAGACCCGCGTTTACAATCAGGATTACGGTCTGGCGCGCCGGAAGGAGATCGCCCGCCGCATCGCGGTCGCTCTGGAAGATATCCTTCCCGTCATCGCCTCCGCCGCCGAAAGCACCCCGGTCTTGAAGAAAGAGTTCAAACAGCTCGCTCTTCCGCCGAGAGTGGCTACTGCCGAAGAAGCGGAGGCAGCCGCCAAATCAGCGGAGGAAAACAAGAAACTCTTTGCCGCCCGGAACGAAGTTTACAACGGTTGCGTTCCGGCGCAGCTGCGCGTTGTCGATACCTTTAAAAATCCGCCGCCGCCGGTCGATGTGGAACTCCACGTCATGCGTATCGGCGATGCGGTTTTTGCCACCAATCCGTTTGAACTTTACCTCGACTACGGCGACCGTATCAAAGGTGGAAGCAAAGCGGTTCAAACTTTTCTGGTTCAGCTCGCCGCCGGTCGCGGCAGTTACCTGCCCAGTTCCCGTTCCGGAACCAGCGGTTACGGCAGCTGGCCATCAAGCTGTATCGTCTCCTGCGAAGGCGGTAATATCCTGGCGGCGGAAACGATTGAAGAAATCAATAAATTATTCTAATATAAGGAGGTGTGTTAAATGAAAAAGTCAATTATCCTGTTTCTGGCGGTCTCCGGCGTTATGCTGATGGCTGCGCCGCTGAAGATCGGTTGGGGCAAGGCGGATGTCACTCCCACTGGTCCAACCATGCTCCACGGTCAGAAGAGCAATCGTCTGGCGACAGAAGTTCTGGACCCGATCAGCACCACGGTTCTGGTGCTGGATAACGGCAAAACTCAAGTCATGATGATCTCTCTCGACCATTGCGGCTTTGACACCTATCTGCTCGCCGCTGTCCGCAAGAGCATCAAAGCTGCCATCGGCTTTGCTCCGGAAAATATCATCACCTTTGTTACCCACACCCATACCGCACCGCAATACGGTGCCGTGGTCCCGATCGAAGATTGCATGAAGCTCTTCAAGCCGGTCGGCAAAGGCAAAATCATGGGCAAAGGCAACTGCGGTGTCGATGTCGCGGCAATGAAGAAGAAATATCCCAACTTTGTTGACAGCGAAATGTACTTTGAATTTCTGGTCAAGCAGATCACTGCCGCCGCCGTTCAGGCGTGGAAGAACCGCGCTCCCGGAAAGGTCGCTTACGGCATGGGCAGTGCCGCCATCGGCGAATGTCGCCGCATCACCATGGATAAGATCGGCGGTCTGATGTACGGCATGGAAAACGATCCCCGGATGCTCCACGCTGAAGGTCACGTCGATAACTCGCTCAACATCCTTGCCACCTACACTCCCTGCGGCAAACTGACCGGTCTGGTCATCAATCTGGCTTGCCCCTCACAGGTGAGTGAAGCGTGGAAGGTCGTTTCTGCGGACTACTGGAACGAAGTCAGAGAAAGTGTCGCCAGCCGTTACGGTAAAAATGTCTATATCCTGCCGCAGTGTTCTCCTGCCGGTGACCTCAGCCCGCACAAGATACTCAACCGCCGCGCCGATGAACGCATGATGCTCCTCAAGCAGCAGCAGAACAAAGCTCTGCCCAACTGGAAGTGGATCACCCGCGTGTACGATCACGATTACGGCATGGCACGCCGGAGAGAGATCGCCCGCCGCATCATGGCAGGATTGGAAGATGTCATTCCCGCCATCAGTGCCACCGCGACCGGAGATTTGATTTTCAAATATTCCCGCCGCGTTTTGGAGCTTCCGCCCCGGCTCATCACCGCTGCCGAAGCCAAAGCGGCAACGGAAAAAGCCAAATATCTGGAAAAATATTTCAAAGACAAGGGAACCGTTTACGATGGCAGTCTCCCCGGACAGCTCGGAGTGATAGAGCGTTTCAAAAACCCGCCCGAAAATTTCAAGATGGAACTGCATACCATCCGTCTGGGCGATATGGTTTTTGCCACCAATCCGTTTGAACTTTACCTCGACTACGGCGACCGTATCAAAGGTGGAAGCAATGCGGTGCAGACCTTCCTTATCCAGCTTGCCTGCGGTACCGGAGGTTATCTGCCGAGCATGCGTTCCGGTACTGCCGGTTACGGAAGCTGGCCCTCAAGTGTCAGAGTCAACTTTGACGGCGGCAACATCGTGGTCCGTGAAAGTGTAAAAGATATCAACGCCTTGTTTTAAAAAAGGAGAATACGGTTATGAAAAATTTGTCCCGATGCCCCAAAGAAAAGCGTGAACACTTCACCCTCATCGAACTTCTGGTCGTGATTGCTATTATAGCGATATTGGCAGCAGTATTGCTGCCCGCTCTGCAGAGCGCCCGCGCCCGCGCCCGTTCTGTAAGCTGCATCAACAATTTTAAACAGATCGGCAACGCCTATCAGCAGTATGCCAAAGATTATGACGAATACATGGCTATGACCGACAGTGCCAACACCACAAGCGTCGGCGGATACCGTCCGTGGTTCTGTTTCATGCCGTATTTTGGCGTAAAGTACAAATCCCCCATCCCGACGGGTTGGTTCTGTCCGGAAAACCATCTGCTGCGCAACCAGACCAACCATATTCTGGTCAACCCCGGCTGGCAGAATGAAGTTTTGAATGCCAAAGCCTATGTCCCCAACTATGAAGCAGGCAACTGGAACCAGAATGTGCACAATACCTGGTTCCGCGTCCGCAAATATTCTCAGCTTAAAAACCTGAGCTTCATCATGATGGCAGACAAAGACAAGGACAACAAAGACTCCACCGGCTGGTACTTCTCCTGGAACTCCACTGCGCATGCCAAACGCCTGGGAGTCAAGACCCACCGCAGCGGAGCAAATGCAGTCCGCGCTGACGGATCTGCACTCACTCTTCCCACGACTCTTGCTGAACGTGATGGTTTAGTAAAAAATGATGAGATCAAAAAATATTTCTACTTTAGCGGCAAACTCGGTATGTAACTGGAGGAAAATATGAAAAAAACATTGTTCGCTTCCTGTGCAGTGCTGGCGGCGATCGCCGTCAGCGCCGCGCCGGTAAAGAAGAAATTCATTGAATGTTCATGGTCGAATCCGCGTACCGATTTCCTGCGGAAAAATATCGCCCACATGGAAAAAACCACCCCCTATCAGGGTATCCGCATCCACTTGGAAGGTACCGGCGAAGGTAAAGGTGTCGGTGTCCGCCAGATCTTCGGCAAGCTGGCGTGGAAGTATGAATGGTTCAAACAGGATGTCGAAAACCTGAAAAACACCAAATTCGTCAAGTTCACCGACAACTTTATCGGTACCGGGGTGATGCCCGGTGATGTGGAGTGGTTCAACGACAGCGACTGGGCGAGCGTGGTCAACAACTTCGGTATCGTTGCCAGAATCGCCAGAGAGACCGGCATGAAGGGCATCATCTTTGACCCGGAAGAGTATTCCGCTCACCTCTGGGGACGCATCGGAACGCGCAATCACACCATCGGCGAGATCGCCGCAAAAGCGCGTGAACGCGGTCAGGCGTGGGGCAAAGCCATCTTCAAAGAGTTTCCTGATATCGTGATTTTCTGTTACTTCCTGCACAGCTACGCCAACAGTCCGGTCTTTGTCGGCTTTATGAACGGAGTTTTTGACGTTCTGCCGCCGACCGCCCGTCTGGTCGATGGTCACGAAAGCCGCGGCTACACCGCAAGTTCGCTTGCCGATCTCCACCGCGGAGCCAACGAAGTCAAAAAGGGCGCGGCACGTTTCGCCCCCGAACACCGGACTAAATATTTGAGTCAGGTCAGCTTTGCTCCGGCAATCTACCTCGAATGTGTCATTCCTCAGCAGGAAGGTATGCTCTGGAACCGCATCGTCCGCCTCGGATCGGAAAAATACAGCATGAGCGAATTTCTCCGCCGCCACCTCGAAAACTGCATCGCCGTTTCCGATGAATACGTCTGGACCTGGAGCGAATACCGCTCCTGGCACGGCGGCAAAGTTGACGGATGGACTGCCAAAACCTGGGAGAACTGGCTCCCCGGCATAACCGAAATTTTTGAAGGTGTACATGACCCCATTGCTTTCGCCGAAAAAATCATCGCCCGCAGCAAAAGTAAAAATGTACTCAACAACCCGACCTTTGCTCCCAACGCCCAAAAATTCCCGAACAAATGGGGATTGTGGCAGGGCAAAAATTCCAACGGCAGTGTTGTTGTCAAACAAATCAACGGCAAAAATGCGGCAGTGTTCCACAATGCCGGAGAGACCAATTTGTCCCAGTTGGTCACTCTTCAGCCGGATAAACGTTACCTTCTGGTGCTGAAGGGAAAAGTCACCCGTACCGCCGCTTCGCCTGCGGTTTCGCTCCATGCCAGATTCACCTGGCGTTTTGAAAATGGCAAAAGCGACTGGTTCATCGGCAGAAGCGTCTCAGCAGAGATTCCGCCTACCGGCAAGCTGGAAACGGTGAAGATGGTGGTCACGGTTCCCGAAGAAGCTCCGGTTCTGCACTTCAACCTCACCTGCAAAAATCAGAATGATGCCGCCGACAACTGCTGCGTCGAGAGCTGTGAACTTTTCCCGATCCCCGATCTGGTCGATTCGCCCAAGCGGTTGATGCCAAAGAAAAAAGTTGTCAAAAAACCGGCACCAAAACCCGCCGTTCAGAAACCGATGCCCGCCATCCTCAAAACTCCTGACGGCATGAACCGCACCGGAGCCAACTTGCTCATGAATCCGGATTTCACTGCCAAACGTCCCGGTCCCAGCTACCGCCCGTGGAGTCCCGGAGCAAAGAAGTTTGTCTACCTGCCCAACGGCAAAGGTGAGATCAAGGGCGTTCTGGAAAACGGTTTCATCTATCAGGCGGTTAAAGCCGTCCCCGGCAACTGCTACGAATTGACTTTGCAGGTAAGTTCCGATCAGCCCGTTTCCATGGCGGTCAAGTGGATGAATGAGAAAATGCGCTGGACACAGGATGCTCTTCACTACACCGTCAATCTGACCCCGCAGGGCAACAACGTCTATAAAGCTGTCGTCCGGGTCAAAGCTCCGTCCGGTATCGGTGCGATCGCCATGCTGATCTCCGGCAAAGGCAAAATCGATCTGGGCAAAGCAGAACTCTTCCAACTCAAGTAAGGGCAAGTTTCCGGCGCGTTCCAGTGCGCGCCAACTTAAATCAGCGGCAGGCTTCCCTGCCGCTTTTTTTTGCAACCGGCGCACTGCGGCGTAGTGGACGGGCGGAGTGGACGGGCGCACGCCGAAAAAAAACGCCGCAAGGCGTTCATAAGCCACCGGCAGGTGGCGCCCACTACCACTACCCTGGTCGCCGACAGGCGACACACCCTCCAGCCAACTCAATAGGCGGCGATATCGCGCCGCTATCCGCGAGTTTTGCCGAGGAGCCGCGAGGGGAGTGGACTACTGTCCTCGACCCGAGCGGCGACGACCGCAAGGCTCGCGGGAGCAAGCAAGATCGCCGCCCCCAAAAACGCAGCGAGGGGAGTGGACTACTGTCCTCGACCCGAGCGGCGACGACCGCAAGGCTCGCGGGAGCAAGCGAGATCGCCGCCCCGCCATCAAGGATGGATGCCGATGACTAACTCGCCCTTCCAGGAGCGGGAGAGAGAGGCGAGATCGGAGGCGGAACCGCGAAGGATCTCTTCGTGGAGTTTAGTCGCTTCGCGGATAACGGCAATTTGAGCATCGGGTTTGAGCGCAGCAAGCTCTTTGAGAGTGCGTTCAATACGGAAGGGGGATTCAAAGAAGAAAGAGGTGCGCTCATCGGAGACGAGAGACTCAAAAAATTTACTGCGCTTACCGGGCTTGACCGGGGCGAAGTTGCGGAAAGTGAAAGAGTCCACCGGCAAGCCGGAGGCGGTGACAGCAAAGGTGACAGCGGAAACGCCGGGGATCACCACCGGTTCCAAGCCGCGTTCCAGAGCGCTGCGGACGAGGAGAAAGCCGGGGTCGGCAACAGAAGGTGTTCCGGCATCGGAAACAAGGGCGAGAGAGGAACCGTTTTCGACGTCGGCAAGGAGTTGGGAGACTTTGTCATGTTCGTTGAAGGCGTGACAGCTGACAAGTTTTTTGCCGTGGATGTCGAAGTGGCTGAGAAGCTGGCGGGTGTGACGGGTATCTTCGGCGGCGATAATATCAACTTCTTTCAGGATGCGCAAAGCGCGCAAAGTTATATCTTCCAAATTACCGATGGGCGTACTCACCACATAAAGCTGACCGGGCATAAAAACCTCCTTCTGATAAAAATTGTACATACAAGGTAATATACATGCGGAAATTGTTTTTGGCAACCTTGCAATCACTGCACTGTGGTGATAAATTATGAATATTATGATGTACATTGTAAAATATATAAGTTCATGCGGTGCCGCATCGCGGCGCAAAGCAGAAGAGTTAGTCCGGAACGGGCATGTTGAAGTCGATGGCGTAAAAATTTGCGACCCGGCATTTAAAGTGGAGTCCGGAATGAAAGTGACGCTTGACGGCAAAGTGGTGGCACCGCCGGAGAAGCGGCACTATGTTCTGCTGCACAAACCGCGTGGTTATGTGTGCAGTAATGCCGACAGCCACGCCGAAAAACTGGCGGTGGAGTTGATAGATATCCCCGGAGCGCGGATGGTATCTGCCGGAAGATTGGATAAAGAGAGCGAAGGCGCGATAATTTTTTCCGATGACGGAGAGTTTATCAACCACCTCGCGCATCCGAGATACGGAGTTTTGAAGCGGTACGAAGTGACCACCGCACAACCGGTCACGCCCAAGTGGCAGCAGCAGATGGTCACAGGTATCATGGATGATGGAGAGATGCTCAAAGTCATCTCGATAAAAGAGTTGGCAAAGTGCCGCTATGAGATTATTTTGAACGAAGGCAAAAAGCGGGAGATCCGCCGCCTGACCGCCGCCGCCGGAGCGCCGACCAAACGGCTGATCCGGGTCGCCATCGGCAGTGTGGAACTGGGAACGCTTCCCTGTGGAAAATACCGGGATTTAAGCGAAAGTGAAATCAAAGAGTTGTTGACAAAGTAAAAAAAATGTGCTAAATTATGGGGATTGATACTCTATAATCAATTTGTTGAAGATAAATGATAGATTTTAAAAACCTTTCTAAAAGTTTCGGCGGCATATATATCCTGAAAGAGGTGAATTGCCGCATCAATACCGGCGAGCGTGTCGGTGTCGTCGGTCCCAACGGAGCGGGTAAAAGTACGCTCTTTTCCATGGTCACGGGAGAGATGCTCCCGGATGCCGGAGAGATCGTCATCCCCAAAGATTTCCGTCTCGGCATCATGCGGCAGTACATTGCCGACTGCGACCGGGAGCGGACGGTGCTGGAGTTTACCGCTGATGCCATTCCGGAACTGAAAAGCTATTCCGCCGAACTGGAATCGCTGGAAGCACGGTTGGACAATTCCGGAGACGATGAACTTGACTCATTGCTCAAACGGCACGGATTTCTGCAGACGACCATCGAACATCTGGGAGTTTATCATCTGGAACAGGAGGCGAAAGAAGCGCTGACCAGTCTCGGTTTTCCGGTAAACCGGCTCAACGACAAACTTTCGTCATTTTCCGGAGGGTGGCAGATGCGCGCGGCACTGGCACGGGTGCTGATCTCCCATCCGGATATACTGCTGCTGGACGAACCGTCCAACTATCTGGATATTCCGGCAGTGGAGTGGTTGTGCCGTTATCTTGCCAACTTCAAAGGAACGCTGCTGCTTATTTCGCACGACCGCTTCCTGTTGCGGAAACTTACGTCGGTAACGCTGGAAGTGAACAACACCAAAGTCACCCGCTATCCGGGCAATTACGACTTTTACCGCAACGAAAAAGAGCAGCGCAAAATTTCACTGGAAGCTGCGAAGCGGAACACCGAACATAAAAAAGAACAGCTGGAACGGATGATCGACCGTTTCAAAGCCAAAAGTACCAAAGCTGCCGCCGCTAAAAGCGCGCAGAAAAAACTCGACCGGTTGGAGGATATCGAACTTCCGGACGAACTGGATTACCGGGGCATCATCCGCTTCCCCGAACCGCCGGGATGCGGAGTGGAAGCGGCACGCTTTGAACACCTCACCTTCGGTTATCCCGGCGGAGAAAAACTCTTTACCGATTTGAGCATGGAGATCGCATCCGGAGATAAACTTGCCGTCATCGGATATAACGGCATGGGAAAAACCACTCTGCTCAAACTGCTCTCCGGCGTGCTCACACCGCAGGAAGGCAGAGTGGTCATCGGCCACCGTATCATCATCGGTTATCAGTCACAGGAGTTTTCCGATCTGCTCAACGACGAACTTTCGGTCTATGATGCAGTGCGGCAATGCCTGCCGCCGGCGGCAAGTCTGGCAAGTGTTGCCAATGTGTTGGGTTCATTCGGATTTTCCGGTGATGCGATGAAAAAGCCGTGCGGAGTATTGTCCGGCGGAGAGAAGATAAGATTACAGATGGCGAGGATATTTATCAATCCGCCTAATTTGCTGATTCTGGACGAGCCGACCACCCACTTGGATATTGCCGCACGGGAACTGCTTCAGGAAGCGTTGCGGCGCTATCAGGGGACGGTGGTAACAGTCAGTCACGATATTGAATTTGTTCGCAACGTGGCAACGACGATCTGGGCGGTAACGCCGGATGGAGTAAAGAAGTATTTCGGCAATTACGACTACTTTCTGGAAAAATCCGCCGAACTCAACGGCAGTACCGTACAGCCGGCCGCCATCGCGCCGATGTCCGGAGAAAGTGCCAAAGACCGCCGCCGCGCCCGGGCGCAGGCGCGCAGTGCCATTCAGGGCGAACTGCGGGCGGCAAAGAAGAAAGTCGAAGAGCTGGAAGCACTGCTGGATAAGCAATCGGAGCGCAAAAGCGTTCTGGTGGCAAAGTTATCCTCCGGAGAAAAGGTGGATTTCGGCAAGCTGAACAGCGAATTATCTGCGCTGGACAAGGAGATTTCCGCCACCGAAGAGGAGTGGGAAAAATTTTCCACTGAGCTGGAGGCGTTGCGTTTGGAAAACGACCGCATAAACAGTGAAAACCGCTGAAACACAGGAGGTTATTTTGAAAATAAAAAATCTCATCGCCGTAACATTGCCGCTGCTGCTTTGTTCGTGTGCCGTTGTTGAAAGTAAAAAAGAGGATAAGATCATGCAAACAAAATCCAGTGAATTTTTCAAGTATCCCGATGGCAGAAGTGCCAAACTTTATCAGTTGCGCTGCGCCGACGGCTTCGGCGTTGACATCAGCGATCACGGAGCGACCATCATCGCGCTTTACACCCCCGACCGCAACGGCAAACTGCGCAACGTGGCACTATCATGGGCAGATCCGGCACGCTATATCAACCATCCGATCTACCTCGGCGCACTGGTCGGCCGTCTCGCCAACCGGGTGAGCAATGCCCGTTTCGTGCTGGATGACAAAGTTTATCAGCTGCTGCCCAATGACCGCAAAACCAACTCCCTCCACGGCGGATTCGGTATTTCCGGACGTTTATGGCAGGTTGAAAAGCACACTGATAAAGAACTTGTACTCACTTTGAAAAGTCTGCACGGTGACGGCGGCTTCCCCGGCACCCTCGATATCACCGCCCGTTACACCGTCAGCGATGACCACAAACTCACGCTGGAAATCACCGCCGTTCCCGACCGTAAAACAGTTGCTGACTTCACCAGCCACGTCTATTTGAACCTCAACGGCGAAGGCAGCGGCGATTGCTCCGATCACTCGATTATGATGAAAGCCGCCCGCCGCACCGAAGTCAATGAAATGCTCATTCCGACCGGAAACATTCCGGAAGTAGCCGGAACCGCCTACGACTTGCAGAAAGAACGCAATTTTGCCGATATCCGCAAAGATTTCCCCAACGGCTTGGATGACAACTATGTTTTGCAGGATAAGTGCGGAATTTATACCCACGCGGCAGCGGTGGTATCCGCGCCGGAATCGGGTATCCGGCTCGTTCTCAGCACCGACCGTCCCGGCATTCAGTTCTACATGGCTAACTGTTTGCAGAACAAGCCCGGGCGCAGCGGCAATTATGTCAAATTCGGCGGATTCTGTCTGGAGACGCAGAATTGGCCCGATGCAGTAAACCGTCCGGAGTTCCCCTCGCCGGTCATCACCCCGGAAGAGCCTTACCGCAGTTGCACCGAATGGAAATTTGAAACATTTTAATCAGGAGCAAATCCCAATGAGTATCGTAATGAAATTCCGGGAACCGGTCGGAGAAACTTTCACCGTTGCGGTGGCAGGTGATTTCTGTCCGCGTGAAAAAAATTCCGGTCAATGTGCCGGTGAAGCGGCCGCTATCGTCAAAAATATTCTTCCGGTATACAGCAGTGCCGATATCCGGCTGCTCAACTGGGAAAACGCCATTGACACCGATTCAGAACCTATTTCCAAAAGCGGCCCCAATCTGCGCTGCGGCAAAGAAGCACTTGATTTTGCCAAAGAGTTGAAAGCGCAAATACTGATGCTCGCCAACAACCACACGGGAGACTACGGCGAACAGGCTTTGCAGAACACCATTGAAGCGTGTGAATCCGCCGGATTTGCCACGGTCGGTGCCGGAACCGATGCCGAAGATGCCGCCAAGGCATTGATCGTGGAAGCCAAAGGAATGAAACTTGCCATTCTCAACGCCTGTGAACACGAATTCGGGTTCGCCCGCCGCCATACTCCCGGCAGTTGCGGTCTGGATCTGCCGGGACTGCTTGAACATATCCGCGAACTGAAAAAGCAGAGATTTCTGGTGCTGGTCACGCTCCACGGCGGTCATGAAAACTTCCCCGCCCCCTCGCCGCGGATGGTGAAACTTTTCCGGGCGTTGGCAGACGGCGGTGCTGATGCGGTTTTCAACACCCACACCCATTGTCCGCTGGGTTGCGAGATCCACAACGGAGTACCGGTGGTCGGCAGTTGCGGAAATTTCTATTTCCCGACCAAAGATTACAGTATTGCTGATTTTAAGCCCTGGCATCTGGGCTATCTGCCGGTTTACAGTTTTGATTCTCAGGGAGCGTGGCAGCTGGAATTGACCCCCTATTATAATATGCCGCACAGCATCGAACTGCTCAATGCAAACGATGAAGCGGACTTCAAGGCATATTTTGCCGAACTCTGCCGCCCCTTTGAAGATATGGAATATTGTGAAAAACTTTTTGATTCATGGTGTTACAACACAATGCCCAACTATTATTTCCAAAGGCTTTTTGATATGCCCAAGCCGGATGAGAACTGGGATTTCAGCAAAATCCATCTGGAGATGATGCCTTACCGCAATCTTTTCAACTGCGAATCCCACAACGACATTCTGCGGAACTGCGGATTGATCATCGAAGAAAAACGGACTGCCACCGCCGGAGAGTTGATCGATAAGATCCGGGAACTGCGCTGTCCGGAATGGCTCACTCTGCCGGAGGCCGGAAGATAATATTTTTCAAATCAGAGGGTTGAAAAAACAGCATTTGTGGTGTATTGTAATAAGAAAGAGTATTTTGTATTGTTTTGAAAATAAAAAAAAGGAGAAGATGGAAAAGTGACAAATGGTGATGATCTCAACCGTGCTGCTGAGAATTCACGTTTGCTGACCAAATTATCGGTGTTTGCCGGTATCGGTTCGCTGTTGCTGCTCGTAACCGTACTGGCAGTCAGCGGAAGCCGGGGCAGTGAAACGTTGAAACTGGCAGCGATACCGTACGTTTTTGCATTGATATTCTCTGCGGCATCAGTGGTTTACGGAATCTTGCGCACCGCAGTTGCCCACGAAGATGAAGAGAAAAAACTCTTGGCAAAACGGATGGAAAGCCGCGCGTTGAACGTGGAGGAAGATGTCCGCTTCACCGCCGGAAGAAGTTTTGCCAACTACAAGCGGTTCGCGCCGTTTGCTTTGGCACTGATCTCAGCGCTGCTGATGGCGTTCATGCTGTGGAAGTTCCAGAGCGACATGGCTGCCGCTATAAAGCTTACGGCAAAAGAGGCGGCAAAAGCCAAGCTCAATGTCCCCTCTCCCATCCACACCGCACTGCTTGCAGCAGTGATGATGATGGTAAGTGTCTTTGCCGGAGCGTTTTTCGCCGGACAATCCCGCGTGGCAGAGTTCCGCTGGCTCCGCCCGGCAGGCGCATGGCTCATTGCCGGCTTCGTGGCGATGCTGCTGGTGAGTATTTCCTCTGTCTGCACGGCAAACAACATCACCGGTATTGACAAGATCTGCTCCCGGATACTCTTCTGGGTGTTCATCGTTCTCGGTGCAGAGTTTATAGTGAACTTCGTCATTGAATTTTACCGCCCGCGCACTTTGGCGGAAGCCCGTCCGGTCTTTGAAAGTCAGTTACTTGCATTTTTCACCGAACCCGGCGGAGTGATGCGCAATATCGCCTCCGCGCTGGATTACCAGTTCGGATTCAAAGTTTCCGGAACCTGGCTTTACGGTTTTATTGAACGCGCATTTTTCCCTGTACTCATCCTCTGGGCGGTGTTGTTCTGGGGATTCACCACCGTTCATGAAATCGGTCCCAATCAGGTCGGTATCCGCGAAACTTTCGGCAAGATCGAACAGCAGTTGCTCACCCCCGGAGTCTACTGGACACTGCCCTACCCCTTCGGCACGGTCAAGCGTTTCAGCTGCACCGAAATGAAGAGCATTTACATCGGTGAAAGTTCCAAGAAAGCTGAAGAACGTGCTTCCGCTCCCGTCGTTTTGTGGACCAATGAACACGGCGGTGCCGATGATCCCTTCGTCGTCGCCGTGGCAACCGATGGCAGTACGCACGCGCAGGATGCCAACGGCGATGCCAGTATCTCCTTTGTCCGTATGGGCATACCCATCGAATACCGGGTCAGAGATACATTTGAAGATGTTTATAATTATGCTTACGGCAACGAATCAGCAGAGAAGATCCTCCGCATGATCGGAGAACAGGCCGCCGCCGAATACATGGCAGGCGCCACCATGGAAGAACTGCTGGCATACGGCCGCCGTCAGGCGGAACGCGCCATCGCCAAGCGGATACAGCAGCTTGCCGATCTCAACAAGCTCGGCATCGAAATCATCCGTGTTGGTATCATGGATGCCCATCCGCCGGTGGAAAAAGTTGCTCCCGCATATCAGGAAGTTATCGGCGCACTGGAAGAAAAAGAGACTGAAATCCTCACCGCCAAAGCGTATGCCGCGACCGTCATCCCCGAAGCGCAGGCATCAGCACTTGAAATCGTTGAATCCGCGCGCAGTTACAGCAACCGGGTCAGTACCGTTGCCAAGGCTGAGAGCGACCGGTTCAAATCCCAGCTGGCAGCGTACCGGATGCTTCCTGGGATGTTCAAGCTGAACAGCAAACTGGAAGTGTTGGAACAGGAAACTGCAGCCATCCGCAAATATATCGTCGGTTCCGGATTGGAAGATGAAATCTACGAGATGAACTTCGAAACCCGGGAACGCATCGATCTGGTCGATATCGACTCTGCTGAGTTGAGCAATCAGACCGCCAAGTGATGAAGTGAATAAGAAAACAATATAATTTTGGAGGTTATAAAAATCATGGCAAAAGGAAATTTCTTCAAACACTGGCCGACAATGATGCTCGGTCTGATCGTGGCAGTTATTCTGCTGACGGCGGTATTTTCATTCCAGCTCAACCAGACTGAAGTAGCGATCATCACCACCTTCGGACGTCCCTCCGTGGTGACGGAAGCCGGATTGCATTTCCGGTGGCCCTTCCCCTTCCAGAAGGTGTACCGTTTCGACAAGCGCATCCGCTGTTTTGAAGGCAGCACCGGCAAACTGGAAGAAACTGCCACCCGCGACGGACACAACATCCTCGCCGGAATATATGTGGACTACCGCATCAGCAATCCGGAACTCTTCTTCAAACAGCTTCAGGATGTTCCCAACGCCGAAGAGATGCTCAACAATCAGATGCGCAGTGAGAAAAACAGCGCGTTCGGTCTCTACAACTTCAACCAGATCGTCAACACCGATCCCAAAAAGTTGAAGCTTCAGGAAATTCAGGAGCAGATCAAGAGCAACCTGATCGCCCAGACCGCCAAGTACGGCATCGAGATCGTCAGCGTCGGAATCAACACCCTCGGCGTCCCCAAGACCATCACCGAAAAGGTCTTTGACCGCATGGTTGCCGAGCGCAAACAGTTCGCCGACCGCAGCATCGCCGAAGGCAAGAGCAAGGCGCGCGAGATCCGGATCTCCGCCGACCGCGACCGCACCATCGCATTGGCAGAAGCTGAAGCACAGGCCCAGCGCATCCGCGCTGAGGGCGATGCCAAAGCGGCAGAATCCTACAAGACCTTCAGCAGTGATCCGGAATTGGCAGAATTTCTGCGCAAGATCGAAGCGTTGCGGGTCATCCTCCGCGGCCGCACCACCATCGTCTTCGACACCAACGTGCCGCCCTTTGATCTGCTCAATGCGGCGAAGAATTACGGCAAGGGCAAATTGCCGGTGGTTCCCCGGAACAAGTAACACCATTGCGGAGCAGAATTTATGAGTGACAACAAAAGCGTAATCTCCGGCGAGTTCGACCGTACCGGCCGTTATGAGGCAGGTCTGAAGTCGCTTGCCGGCAGTCTGCGGGCAGCATTCTTTGTGCTGCTGATCGGCATTATCGGTACGCTGATCTACTTCTTCAGCGGCGCCGGATACTTCTCCGTTGAACCGCAGCAGTCGGTCATCGTACTGCGTTTCGGCAAAGTGATCGCCACCCACGATTCCGGCGGCCACTGGTATCTGCCTTATCCGGTAAACCAGTTCATCCGCGTCCAGACCAGCCAGCAGCTGCTCAACGTGGACTTCGTTCCGGCGACACTGGCAACAGCGGATGAGTCCGGAATTTCTCTGGAACCGGGACGGGACAGCTTCCTGCTCACCGGTGATGCCAATATCGTCCACAGTTCATGGACTATCGCGTACAGAGTGGACAATGCGGCAAAATATTATGAAACCTTGCTGACCCCGGCTGAGCCGGTGAAAAACGGCAAAGTCACTCCGGACGATGAGATCACCGATTTCGCCGGAATGAAAGGCAGCCGCGGTCCGCAAACCTTCCTGAGAAACATGTTCCGCCGTGCCGTGATCGATGTCACTGCGGCATCTCAGGTCGGAGAAATTCTTTACGCCGGACAGGGCGCGTACAGCGAAGAGGTGCAGAAACGTTTCACCGCGCTGGTGCATCAGGCTGATTGCGGTATCAAAATCGACAGTGTCGGTTTGAACCGGATCTATCCGCCGCGCAAAACCAAAGCGGCATTCGATGCTGTCACCGCCGCCGGCAACACCCGCAGTCAGCTTTACAACGAAGCTGAAGCGTACAAAGTGCAAATTGAAAACGACACCAAAGCTTCTGTTGCTGAGATCATCGCTCAGGCGGAAACTTACAAAAAACGTCTGGTCGCCCGGACTGATGCACAGGAGTTCTATTTCAAAGAGATCCTCGCCAAGTACCGGAAGTACGGCAGCAGTGTCACCATGGCGCTTTACACGGCAGTCTTGACCGATGTTGCCGCCCAGCTGAATGGCGATAAATTCATCCTCGGCACCCGTGGCGAAAAGAAGCAGGTACGCTTCAAGCTGAATCCTGAACCGAAGAAATCTGACAACCCCAAAAGCGGCAAGGAGGCGAAGTAACGCATCATGGCTGAACTCGAGCATAAAAATTGCAACGGTCACTGCGAAACGCATGACCATCACCACCATCACGACCACGACGGAAAGTGCAGCTGCGGTCACGACCATGACCACGCTGACAAGTGCGGTTGCGGTCATCATCACGACCATGATGAGATGGACAGCACCTGTATCTGCGGTCACGACCATAAAGCCGAAGGCGGTGTCGGTCATGACCGTTCCATGGGCAGACTCTTTTTTGCGCTGGTCGGCGGTATGCTGACTGCCAACAGTTTTCTGCTCCAGCGTTTCCTGCCGGAACAGGCGTTTGCCGCTGATATGTCGGCGGTATGCGGTGCATTCATTCTGGCATTGCCGATCATCATTACAGCAATCAAAGATTTGCTGCGCGGCAAAGTTTACATGAACGAACTTGTGGCGCTGGCAATTCTGGCGGCTATGGTGAGCGCGGACTTCCAGACTGCAGGTATCATCGCATTTTTCCTGCTGGTGACGATCATTATCGAAACCCGCACCGCAAGCGGAGCCCAGCGTTCCATCGAAGAGTTGATCAAACTTACTCCCAATGTGGCACATAAGCTCGATGCCGATGGCAAAGAGAGCGAAGTACAGGTGACCACGCTTGCTATCGGCGACCGGATTCTGGTGCGCCCCGGCGAAAACTTTCCGGTGGATGCGCGTATCATCGTCGGTGAAAGTACCGTTAACCAGGCATCGATCACCGGTGAATCTGTCCCCGTTGAAAAGAGCGCCGGAGACGATGTCTTTGCCGGTACGCAGAATCTGACCGGTGCCGTGGAACTGGAAGTTACCAAAGTCGGCGGAGACACGACACTGGGTAAAGTCAAAGAGATGATCCTGCAAGCTGAAGCCAGCCGTACCCCCGTGGTGCGGTTGATCGACCGCTATGCCGGATATTACACCCCGACGGTGTTGATGATAGCGTGGATCACCTGGTGGTTCAGCAAGGATATGAATTCCGTCATCGCGTTTCTGGTCATCTCCTGCCCGTGTGCAGTGGTGCTGGCAACGCCGACGGCAGTCGTCGCGGCGGTCGCAGCGGCGGCGCGGTTGGGAATCTTTATCAAGAATATCGCGCACTTGGAGCTTGCGAGCAAGATCACAAGTTTTGTGTTTGATAAAACCGGTACGCTGACTGACGGTCTGCTTTCCGTGGTCAAAATTCAGGGCGAAGAGGGCGTCAGCCGTGCTGAATTGCTCAAAATCGCAGCCTCGCTGGAACGGTTCAGCAACCACCCGACTGCGGTGGCGATCATGAAGCTCTCCGAAGAAGCACAGTTGGAACTGGACGAAGTGAGCAACTTCGCCGAAACCCATGGTCGCGGCGTCACCGGTACCATCAACGGAACATTGTGCCGGGTCGGTCGCGGCAACTGGATGAGCGAACACGGCTTGCAGGTTCCGCCGGAAGATCCGGAAAGCGCCAGCGGCATGAGTATCGTTTACGTCAGCTGCGGCGAAAAACTTCTGGGCTGGATCGGTTTCCGTGACAAAATCCGCAAAGAAGCGCCGGTGCTGCTCTCTGATTTGCGCCGTTTGGGCGTGCGCCATTGCGCCATGGTCACCGGTGACCGGGAATCGGTCGCAGAGAATGTGGCTGCCCAGCTGGGTATCGATGATTACAAGAGCGGCTGTCTGCCGGAAACTAAAGTAGAATATGTGGAAGAGGTCAAACGTACCAGCCGGGTCGCCGTAGTTGGTGACGGTGTGAACGATGCACCGGCGCTGGCGGCGGGCGATCTGGGTATCGCCATGGGAGCCATCGGCAGTGACATCGCGGTGAACAGTGCATCGGTTGCGTTGATGACCAACGATTTGCGCCGCATTGCAGTGCTGCTTTTCCTGGCGAAGAAATCTCAGGTGATCATCAATCAGAATTTGCTGTTCGGCATGTTGTTCGTCTTTGGCGGTATGATTTTGTCCATTGTCGGTGTGATGACTCCGATCTGGGCAGCAGTACTCCATGCCGGCAGTACCATTGTCATTATCTTCAACAGCGCCCGTCTGGTGCGTACCGGTGAGGAGTTGACGCTGGAAGAAAACAGCACCAACGCTACCGGAGAAAGGCAGTAATCTATTATGGCACAGAACTATGAACCGGTGGTACAGGCGGTCGGCTTGACCAAATTGTTCCGGGACTTCTGGAACCGGCCGAAGGCACGTGCGGTCAACGGTATCGACTTTGAAGTGCGCCCCGGTGAAGTCGTCGGTTTGCTCGGTCCCAACGGTTCCGGCAAATCCACCACGGTAAAAATGCTTCTCGGGCTGCTCTATCCCACCGGCGGAAAACTCACCGTTTTCGGACGTTCCCCCCGGGCGGTTGAGACCAAAAAAGAGATCGGATATTTGCCGGAAGAGTCATATCTCTACAAATTTCTGACCGCAGAAGAGACATTGGACTTTTTCGGTTCACTTTTCAACCTTTCCGCCGCTGACCGCAAACAGCGTATCGACCAGCTGCTGGACATGGTTGGTCTGGCTCATGCACGGAGACGGCGGGTCGGAGAATTCTCCAAAGGTATGGCGCGCCGTATCGGATTGGCGCAGGCGATGATCAACGACCCGGCATTTCTGATTCTGGACGAACCGACCAGCGGACTTGATCCGTTGGGATGCCGGGAAGTGAAAGATTTGATTCTTGCCCTGAAAAAACGCGGCAAAACCGTTCTTATCACCAGCCATCTTTTGAGTGACGTGGAAGATATTTGTGACCGGGTCATAATTTTGTACGGCGGCAAAGTCCGCGCCGAAGGTGCATTGGACGATCTGCTGGCAGTAAACAACGAAACGCGGATCATGACTCCGCAGCTGCCGAAAGCGGCAATGGATCAGCTGCTCGGAATTTTGCGGGACAACCTGGACGGAGATGAGTTCCGTATCGACCATCCGCGCCGGACACTGGAAGAGTTCTTTTTGGATGTCATTGCCACAGCAAAGCGTGAAAGTGTGGAAACTTCCGGCGTGGTAAGCGGCGGAAAAATTGCTGATTACCTGGCTCCGGATGCAGACAAAAATCAGGTTTTGGAATCTCTGCTGGATACCGCTGAAGTAAAAGCTCCTGCGGCAGCGGAAAGTACGCAGCTGCAGGAACAGGAGGTCAACACTGACAGCGCCGGTGAACGGCTGGCGGCGGTGCTGGATAACGAGACCGCAGTCAAACCGGAAGTTGCTGAATTTGTTCCCGTTGACGAAAGTACGAAGGAAAACATCAAGCAGGCGAACAGCAAACTTGATTCTCTGCTTGACCATCTTGACGGATCGGATAAAAAATGAGAGCATTTCTTGCAATCATCGGACTTACGCTGAAAAACGCGATGCGTTCTCACGTCTTTCAACTGCTGCTGTTGCTGCTGTTGCTGGCGGTGGGAATAATCCCGTTTTCCATCGGCGGCGGAACGGCACAGGATTTTATCCGGGTATCACTGCTGTACAGTATATGCACCATCGTGCTGATACTGGCGCTGGCAAGTTTGTGGTTGGGGTGCTTCACCATGGCACACGATATCGACAGTTACCAGCTGCACATGGTTGTAGCCAAGCCGGTATCCCGGGTGGTCATCTGGCTGGGCAAGTGGACCGGAGTCAATTTGATAAACTTTACCTTGCTGATAATTTCTCTGGCAGTAGTATACGGTATTGTGATGTACCGTTACAAGGTCGATGACCGCTTCACTGAAGCTGAGCGCAAGGCGATAGCTTCGGAAGTTCTGCTAGGACGGCGAGTGTTTCTGCCGACGATGCCGGATTTCAATGAGCTTACCAAAAAAGCATTGGCGGCAAAAATCAAGGAAAGCGGAGTGATTTCCCGCGAGGATCAGGAGAGACTCTACGGAGAACTTTATCAGCAGATCAGCGCAAGTTACTCAGAATTGCCGCCGGGGAAAGTCAAAGGCTGGATTTTTGAAAATCTGCCGGATATCGGCAATGAACCGCTGTTTTTGCGTTACCGTCCGTATCTGGGAAAAGTATCAAGCGAAGACCAGCGGTTGACCTATCTGCAATGGATCGTCATGCGTCCGGCAGGAGAAGCTGTACTTCCCTCCGGTGAACGCGTTGCCGCAAGCGAGTGGCCGCAACCGTTGAGTGAACAGCCGGAGCAGGTGTTTTCCGGTGTATTCGGGGAGAAAATCATTCCTGCCGAGTGGAAAGTCATCACGCCTGACCGCAAAGTACGCATTGCCGTAAGCAACAATGACCGCTTTGATGAAAAACACTATTATCAGCCCTCAGATGGTCCGAAACTGCTGTTGCGGGTGTGCGGATTTGAAGGCAATTATATGCGGATGGTGCTGGTGCTGATGATACAGTTGGCGCTGTTGTCAGGATTGGCGTGTGCATTCGGAAGTTTTCTCACGATGCCGACGGCGATTTTCATGGTGGCAAGTTACTTGCTGCTGGGAAGTTTTTCTGCGCTGTTGACCGACAAGGCGTTCTTTGTTTCGACGACGTGGGATCATATCGGACAGGGACTTGCCCGGTTGCTGCTGCTGATCGTGATACCGCTGCAGGCATTTGATGTGACGGAGTTGTTGTCAACCGGCGAGTTGATTGAATTCAGCTTGATCGGACAGTTGTTTCTTGAATATTTTGTCCTCCGCGGCGTGCCGCTGTTCCTCTTTGGAATGTGGATGTACCGGAGGCGGGAATTGGGATTGGCGGTGAGAAAATGAACCGTTTCAAAAGAGTTGTCATATACACCGTACTGTTGCTGGTAACTGCCGGAGCGATGTTTGCCATCCGCAAAGTCGAAACCAGAATGGACAACATCGTCGACCGGGAACGGCTCCGTTTTTCCGGCGATGTGCGCAATGCGCCGCCGCTGGTGGCGTTCACCTCTGTGGCTCTGGGAAGTTTCCGCGGTATCATTGCCGATTTGCTCTGGCTGCGTTCAGAAAATCTCAAGCAGGAAAAAAGCTATTTTGAGATGGTTCAGCTGGCGCGGTGGATCACCGATCTGCAGCCGAATTATTCCGGCGGAACGGCGTATCTGGCGTGGAATCTGGCATACAATATCTCGGTCACATGTTCCGAACATGAAGACCGGTGGCGCTGGGTGAACGAAGGTATCGCTCTGATCCGGGACAAGGCGCTGGTCTACAATCCGGAAGATCCGGTGTTGTACAAAGAGCTGGCGTGGATTTTCCAGCACAAACTCGGCAACGTCCTCGACGATGCCAATTTGCTCTACAAAAACCGTCTTGCCATGCAGATAACCAACATTCTCGGCACCGGCACCCCCGATTGGGAAGTACTGGCGGCGGCACCGAAGAGCCGCGATGAGTTCATGAAGCAGTACCCGGAAGAACACAAGCTGTGGCAGTTGGCTGCCGCTGCCGGATATCCGGATTTCAAAGCACTCTTTCTGGCATTCAAAAACCAGATCCCCGCAAAATTGCCGGAATCGCTTGCCGCCGGTTTGGGCGAAGAGGAATTTAAAAAAATCGACAACTTTTTCCGGGCAGAATTGTTGCGGGAAAGGTTGAAACTGGAACCGTCAAAAATTCTTGCCATCGACAAAAAATATGGCAAAATGGATTGGCGCGTACCGGAATCGCAGGCAATATACTGGGCTACCGAAGGTATCGAAAGAACCCCGGGCAAAGAGGATTTGCGCTGTGCGCGGCTGATAACCCAGTCTCTGCAGGCGGCGTTCCGCGGCGGCAGATTGCTTGCGCTGGATGATAAAAATCTGGCATACGCCCAGGTCGTGCCGAATTTGAACCTCGCCGATGCGGCATATCAGACTTATCTTGACACCCAGATGAAGTACGATCAGAGCAGCGGAGCATCATCCAGTTTCCGCAGTGCGCGTATCAACTTCCTGAAGGATGCAATTCCGTTGATTTATACGCATGGAAATTTGACCAAAGCCGAAGAATTTTTCCAGAAGCTGATCAAAGAGGACGGTCCCCAGAAACAGCGGACGCTGGACGAATTTGTCATGGCGGAATTTGCCGAAGATGTACGGGATGCTGACGTCAAAAAGGTCAGTGCGCTCATCAGTGAGCTTATTTTCCGCAGTATTATCAATCTTATTTACAACGATCACGATGCCGCAGTTGCCAATGAACGGCTGGCACGCTTCATCCATCGTAAATACAGTAAAGAAAATCACGATGTCAAACGGAACACCCTTCCGCCCTACGCCAGCATGAAAGCCGGTGTCGTGCAGGATTGTGAACGCCGTTTGCCGCCGGTGATGGTCACCATCCTCAAAGCTGCGATCGCTGCAGAACAGGCGCAGGCAGCTGAGGAGAGAAAATATAATAATCCGGCTTCGGCGGAAGGTAGCAAAGCCGGACAGAAAGGAAGGAAATAAATTGGACGACTACCTCATATTCGGTATCAGCCTGGGAACAGCGCTGGTATGCTCGCATATTTGTTCACTGATGGAAGCTGCGCTGTTGAGTCTGACACCGAGTCAGCTCGGTGAATTGCGCCGCCGTTCACCGGTGATCGGAAAAACAGTTCAAAAACTTAAATCTGATATTGACAACCCGCTGGCGGTTATTCTGATAATCAATACTGCCGCACATACGATCGGCGCAGCAGTGGCGGGTGCCAGTTTTGATCATATTACCGGTGGACGGTATATGTCAGTGTTTTCATTGGCATTTACGTTGATAATGGTACAATATACAGAGATTTTGCCCAAAACGCTGGGGGTACGGTTCAATACAAGTGTCATGCGCGTGGCGGCACGGCCGCTGCAGGTGCTTGGCGTGGTATTGCTTCCGTTCATCAAGTTTTCCCGGCTGTTGAACCGGGTCTTTGAGAGCAGACGACCGGAACGTCCGAGTGCCGCAGATGAAATATCCGCGCTGGCGGCATTGGCACGCAGTTCTCAGATAATCTCCAGCCGTCAGGAACGTATCATCAAGATGGTTCCCCATCTTTCGGAACGTACTGCAATTCAGGTGATGATCGACGTGGACAATATGTCGTTTCTCTACGAAAATATGACGATTTCGCAGGCGATCAATGTTTCTGCCCTCGACTTTCACACCCGTTACCCGGTGCGGGATGCCGATGATCCCAACCGGATATTGGGATATATCAACATCAAAGAACTGGTAAGTGCGGAACGTTCCAACAAGGGCGATGCCAAATTGACGGAAATCATCCGTCCCATCGGTTTTGCCGAACCGGATGATTCAGCGGCGGAACTCCTGGAAAAATTTGCAGCGCAGCACTGCCACATGACCATCGTGCGGGAAAGTGACACCGGCAAGGTGCGCGGACTGGTCACGCTGGAAGATATCGTCGAAGAGCTTCTGGGTGATCTGGACGATGAATTCGACCCGTTGCCGCGTACATTTTATTCTCCCCGGGAGAGTTTCTGGATCGTGGGCGGCGGCATTTCGCTCACTCAGCTGGCGCGTGATACCGGATTGGATCTGCCGCGCCGGGTGGAACCGGTTTCGGCATGGTTTGAGCGTATTTTGAAACGTCACCCCCGGGTCGGCGACAAGCTGGTATTCCGCAACGCGGAGTTTTATGTCCGCAAGATACGCCGTTATCAGGTGTGGGAATTCAACTTGAAACGTCATAACGAGGACGATGACACCCATACCGCAACTAAAATTGAAAGCAATATGCAATGAAAAGACCGATCGTCATATTTTTTATGATTGCACTGGCGATTTCCGGCTGTGTCCGCAGTGATTATACCGGACAGAAATTTGCCGCAACACCATTGAGTCAGGAGGTGAAATTCTTCAAATCACGCGCGGAAATACCGCAGGATGAGTACACCATCATCGGACGGTTCACCATTACAGCGCCGGAGAAGAGTGACCTTTATACCTTTCAGAAGGAACTTACTCAAAAAGGTCGTGCTTACGGCGGAGATGCCGTGTGTCTGGTCAGCATTGAAAGTGTCCGAACCGGCGCGTATGACCGGCGGCGCGAAGAGTTCGGCGCTCCGGCGCCGGATACCAAAGTTCCGCCGACAGTGGATGCATCCCAGCTCGGACCGCGCCAGGCTCTTGTCGGCGAACAGGCGTTTGCAGTACGCCGGTGCGCCCGGGCGCTGCTGTTGAAAAAACGTGACAGCGTAAAAAAATTATTGGAATAATCGTCAGGATAATAACAATGAAATCATATTTTCGCAAAGAGATCGATGCTATCGCCGGTTACACCGCCGGAGAACAGCCGAAAATAGCCAATCTTATCAAACTCAACACCAACGAAAATCCCTATCCGCCGTCACCGGCGGTCGAGGCGGCGTTGCGGGAATTTGATATTGCCCGTCTGCGCCGTTACCCCGACCCGTTCGCCGATGAACTGCGGGATATTTTTGCCGCCGATTGCAATGTCAAACGGGAAAATGTCATCGTGGGCAACGGTTCTGACGATTTGCTGACCATGTGTTTCCGCGGCTTCACCTCTCCGGAGCATCCGGTTGCGGTCTTTGACCCGAGTTATTCGCTTTACCCGGTGCTGGCGGAAATGCAGGTGGCTCCGGTGATAAAAATCGCACTTGAAGGCAAAGATTTCACCTACCCTGACGATATCTCTTGCCAAACGGAAAAAGCCAATCTGCTGGTAATCACCCGTCCCAACGCGCCGACCGGAACCGTCTGCCCCAAGAGTCTGGTGCGCAAATATTGTGAAAACTTTGACGGCATGGTGCTTATCGATGAAGCATACGGAGATTTTGCCGACGACAACTGCATGGATCTGGCACTGGAGTATGACAACGTTATCGTGATGCGGACATTCTCCAAGAGCTGTTCCATGGCGGGTGTCCGGCTGGGATATGCTGTCAGCAACAGCACTGTAATTGAAGGATTGATGAAGCTCAAAGACTCCTACAACATCGACATGCTGTCGCAGATCGTGGGAAAAGCGAACTATCTGGATAAAGAGTATCGCAGTAAATGCATCTCTGCCATCCGGCGTGACCGCGACCAGATGCGGGAGAAATTGCTGAAGCTGGGGTTTGAAGTTCCAAAGTCACAGTCGAACTTCCTCTTCGCCGCACCGCCGGATGGCGATGGTGAAGCGGCGTTCCGTTACCTCCGGGAGAATGCGGTGCTGGTACGTTACTTCAAAGGTGACGTCACCGGAAAATATATCCGTATCACCATCGGAACACCGGATGAAAACCGCCGGGTACTGGAACTGCTCAACGCAAGGTACGCATGAGTTTTTTCCGCCAATATATGTTTGCACTCATCGCGGCGGCACTGCTGCCGTGGTGGCAGTGCCGCGGCGTCAGCGGACTGCGGATCGGCGATGCAACAGGCGGCAGTGAATCATCCGCATTGCGCAGTGCATTATTTGAGTTGAGCCGGAGACCGCAAGAGCATCAAAATGAGTATTCGTTCCGCCGGATGACACCTGAAACTGCCATTGCAAAATTGCTGAACGGCGAGGTCGATATCATCGTTATCGAAAAGCGGGATATCCCGGCAAAATTCAGCGGAATACGGATAGATTTCACCGCTGAAGCACTGGTTTTATACAGCGGGATGGGTAATCCGCTGGAATCGTTGACAATTCCACAGTTGAAAGAGATCTGGCAGGCGGAACGCCCTGCGTGGAAGAAATACAACGGCGAATTCAACGACATCCACCGCTTGGGTCTGACGATGAAAGGCGGCGGCTTCACTGAAGCGCGTTTTTTAGGCGGCACATTGAAAAGAGAAGGCATCTACCGCAGCGGTTCCATTCAGCGGGCATGGCTCTTTTGTTCACCTGCGGCATTGTTGTGCGCCCCGGCAACAGCGGAGCGGCCGGGAAATATCAAAATCATCCGGGTAAACGGCGTATTTCCGACAAGGGAAAATATTATTTCCGGAAAATACCCGCTGAATCTGCGTTACGAACTGTTGTTCCGCAAAGAAAAAAGCCATCGGGCAGAAGCATTTCTGCAGCTGTTGGCAACGCCGGAATATGCTGCAAAAATCCGGGAATCCGGACTGATATTGAATTTTACCGGAGAGGGCAAAAATGAAGAAAAGCCGTAAAAAAAGATTGCGCCGTATCGCAGAAAGAATGATTGACCGCCGCCGGAAACGTCAAACCCATGGTGAAGTGACCGGAATCGTGCGGATGACTGTATCCGGGTTCGGGTTCGTCACTCCGGAAGCGGAAAGTGTTCCGGAACTGGACGGCGATATTTTCATTCCGGCAAAGTATACCATGAACGCGATGGACGGTGACACCGTTATGGTGCAATTACTTCCGCCGCGGAGAAGTTATCCCGGAGATCAACAGCGGGGCCCATCGGGAAAGATCGTGGAAATAATCCGGCGCAACCGGGAAGAGATCGTCGGAGAGTTGCTCGCAGGTTCAGTATTCCGTCCGCTTGACCCGAGACTGCCGGACAACATCATTATCACCGGCGCGCGCAAAGGTGCAAAACGCGGCGACTGGGTGCGCGTTAAACTGGATGAAAGAGATGACAGCACTCTTTCCGGTCACATTCTCGACCACATCGGCAGAGCCGGCGTACTTTCAGCTGATCTGGATGCGGTGATGGCGGAGTATGATTTGCCGCCGCGATATACGGAAAAAGAGGAGGCTCATGCTCTGCAGTTGGAAGCAAGAGAAATTGAACGGCTCGATTGCACAAAACTTTTTACTTTGACCATCGACCCGGAAGATGCAAAAGATTTTGACGATGCACTGTCGCTGGAAAAATCCGAACAGGAGCATTGTGTAATTTTGGGAGTACATATCGCCGATGTTGCCGCGTATGTAGCCCCCAAGAGCAAGGTCGATGAATGGGCGCAGGAACGGGCGTTCAGCTGTTACCTTCCCGGCAGGACACTGCCGATGCTGCCCAAAGCGCTGACGGCAAAAATCAGTTTGCAGCAGGGGGAAAAAGCGTTGGCGCACTCGGTCTTTCTGACCGTAGACACCCGCAGCGGCGAAGTGGTCAGTTCCTGCCGGAAACATACGATAATAGAAGTTGACAAGCGTTTGGACTATGACGAAGTACAGAATTTCATCGACACCGGGGAAAAAGCATCTTCGTGGAGCGCCAAAGTAGCTGCAACGGTAAAGAAACTTCTGGAATTGACCCGCACCATGCGCAAATACCGTGAACGGGAAGAACTGTTCATCGACTTACCGCTTCCGGAAGTGCGGGTGATATGTGATGAAGAAAAAAATTGCATCCAAAGTTTGAGTGTGAAATATTCCCGCGAATCGGAACAGATGGTCGAAGAAGCGATGCTCGCCGCCAATCAGGCAGTGGGCAGAGAATTGATCCGGCGGAACATTGCCGGGATCTTCCGCACCCATGCGATTCCGGAAGAGGAAAAAAGCATGGAGTTTGCCGAAATGATGCGGGAAAACTTCAATCTGCCATCCGGTGATATTTCCCAACGCCAGGTATGCCGCGATTTCATCGCCGCACTGCCGGATGACGGCAGAAAAAGTGTCATTCTCAATCTGCTGCTGCGGGCGATGCCGCGCGCGATATACCAAATCCATCCGGAGATACATTTCGCACTGGGAAAAAGTGCATACTGTCACTTCACAAGTCCCATCCGGCGTTATACCGATCTGATCGTCCATCAGCAGCTGTGGAACAGCGATTGCGCCATCCGCACCCGCAGCGGCAAGACCATCGACAAGGTCGCGCAATGGTGCACTGAACAGGAGGAGGTCAACGACAACGCCTACTTTGCCGCCTCCGACCGGATGAAACTGCGGTATCTGGAAGAAGAGTTTTCCCGCGATGCCGGGCGCATATATGAAGGTATCATCGTCAAGGTGGTCAATGCCGGATTTCAGGTGGACGTGGCGGAACTCGGACTTTACGGCTTTGTCAAAAAAGAGCGTATGCGGGGGAATTTCCAGCGCCGCCGGTACAGCTTGCAGGAAGATGAATCAAAAAGCACATGTAAAATCGGAAACTACATATACTTGAGACTTGACAGCATCGATTTCGCCCGGGGAA
This sequence comes from Lentisphaeria bacterium, assembly GCA_017462015.1. Taxonomy (GTDB): domain Bacteria; phylum Verrucomicrobiota; class Lentisphaeria; order Victivallales; family Victivallaceae; genus UBA1784. The sequence continues at coordinate 32,085 of JAFTRX010000078.1, read as the reverse complement.
CGGCGAACTTTGTCCCGGCAGGGAGATAGGTGCTCATTTTTTGTGAGAAATCTAAACTGCGGCGGCGCCTCGTGGGCAATCTTACCGGCAAATCTGCGGACTCATCTTCAGTCGAGGACGGTAGTCCACTCCTTCAGCTTCGCCTTGATTTGCCAGCAACCTTGCCGCACGATCCATCCGCCGATTGCAAACGACTGTTTTTATTCTTGACAAATCACACTCTCTGTTATATATTTTTTAAGTAATATAAATACAATTTTCTTTCAGAGAATATTCAGTTTCACAAAATTTGGGACATTAACCATTTTTTGTAAAAAAATACAATCTTCCGGCTTCGTTTCACTGCGCCCGGACAAACCGATTGCAAACGACTGTTTTTATCGCTTGACAAATCAGCACTCCTGAAGTATATTTCTGCAGTGCAATATTTATTGCTGCAACTTCTGTCAGGTGCGTTTCACAAAATTCAGGACCATATCGGAAGATAAATAATTGTTGCAAAAAAATACATACTTTGAAGCAAAAAATACATACCACTATCAACACATGTGTGGTATATTATAGAAGAACGATAAAAGCATGTGCTTTTCGATATTTTATCAAGGAGAACAACCATGAGTAAAGAGTTGAGGATCGGAGTCATCGGTGCCGCCGGGCGCGGGGTCATCTCCCATTACGCCCACTCTCCGGCAACCGGCTCCCGCCTGGTCGCGGCGGCCGATATTTATCCGGAAGGTCAGCGGCGTTTCAAAGAAAAATTTTCTGCCAAGTTCCCCGGCGAAGAAATTCCGCCGCTGTATGAAGATTACCGCGAGATGATAGAAAAAGAGAACCTTGACGGTGTTATCATCTCTTCCCCGGACTTCCTCCATGAAGAACAGGCTGTGTTCGCTCTGGAACACAAGGTCGCGGTTTATCTGGAAAAACCGATGGCACTCTCCATCGCCGGCTGTGACCGCATCCTCGAAACGGCGTACCGCAACCGCACCAAACTGGTCGTCGGTCATAACATGCGTTACATGCGTTTCACCCGCAAGATGAAAGAGATCATTGATTCCGGCGTTATCGGGGAAGTCAAATCCATCTGGTGCCGCCACTTCATCAGCTACGGCGGCGATGCGTACTTCCGGGATTGGCACGCCGACAGCCGCAAGAGCAACTCCATGCTGCTTCAGAAAGGCGCGCATGATATTGACATCATCCACTGGCTCGCCGGAGGTGTAACCTCCCGCGTTTCCGGAATCGGTAATCTCTCGGTCTACGATAAACTTCCGCGCCGCCCGATGACGGAAAAACAGCTCAAAGCGGGCAACGGTCTGGCAGATATCTGGAGTGTCGACAACTGGCCCCCCGAAGAGCAGAAGGATTTCTATCCGATAATCGACATCAACGACTTGAACATGATCAACATGACCTTGAACAACGGTGTGCTGTGCTGTTATCTGCAGTGCCATTACACGCCGGATCAGTGCCGTAACTACACCGTCATCGGAACCAGGGGTCGCATCGAGAACTACGGTCATGAGACCATTCAGGTGTGGACCACCCGTCAGGATTCCCCGTGGCGGCAGGAAGGTGACATCACCTACCGCACCCCGGCGCCCAAAACCAACCACGGCGGAGCCGATCCGCTGATCGTGGGAAGTTTTATCGATGCATTGAGAGGAAAATATGATGTCTGGTCGACCGCACAGATGGCGCGCCACAGCGTTGCCTGCGGTTGTCAGGGCGCGGATTCCATCCGGCAGAATGGCATTCCGCTGGATGTGCCGCCGCTTCCGGAGTATCTGGAAAACTGGGATTTCACCAAAGCTGAGGAGAAAAAATAATCATGCGTGTACTTATTACCGGCGGAGCCGGATTTATCGGCAGCCATCTTGTAGAACATTTTCAGGGCAAAGCAGACGTCCGGGTCCTGGACAATCTGCGCAGCGGATATAAAAAGAATATCGAAAAGTTTGATGTCGATTTCCAGCTCGGCGACATCTGTGACCGCGCCGCCGTGGACAAGGCGATGAAAGATGTCGATTACGTCTTTCACCTTGCGGCGATGATCAGCGTTCCGGAATCGATGAGCAAAATCGCTGAGTGCATCCAAATCAACAATCTCGGTATGCTCAATGTATTGGAATCCGCCGCCGCCAATGGTGTTAAAAAGCTCTGCTTCTCCACCTCCGCGGCAATCTACGGCGACAATCCGGTGGTTCCCAAAATCGAAACCATGTTCCCCGAACCCAAGAGTCCCTACGCCATAACCAAGCTCGATGGCGAGTACTACTGCAAAATGTTCACCCAGGAAGGCAAACTCCCAACCGCATGTCTGCGTTACTTCAACGTCTTCGGCCCCCGGCAGGATCCCAAGAGCGCCTACGCCGCCGCCGTCCCCATCTTCATTGAAAAGGCGTTGAACAACGAAGATCTCACGATTTTCGGAGACGGTGAACAGACCCGTGACTTCGTCTTTGTCAAAGATGTCGTTGCCGCCAATGCATTCTTTGCCCAGAGCGAATTCACCGGTGTCCACAACATCGCTTACGGTGGGAAAATCACCATCAACGATCTGGCAAGTGAGATCATCCGTCTCACCAACTCCAAATCGAAGATCGTTCACCTGCCTGAGCGCGCCGGAGATGTAAAACACTCCATGGCGGCTGTGGATAAACTCAAAGCCACCGGCTTTGTCCCCTCCCACACCTTCGCCGAAGCACTGGCATACACCATTGAAGCGTGGAAAGCCAACCGCTGATTCAGGTCAGGGTTGATTTAATTGCAGCGCGGGGAGAGGGAAAAGTTACCCTCCCTGCGTTTCATCTTCTTCCGGAGAAAATACGATAATATGAAATTTTTGATATATCTCTTCCCGGCGCTGATAAATTTTGTCACCTCCGGAGTATTTTTTTATGTGACCCAGCGCTTTGTCGATGCCCATGCGTCCAAACTTCTGACCTCGCTGGTAGTGCCGATGTGGGCACTTACCTACTGCGTGATGAATGTTATCATCGGCAAGGTGGTCAACAATAAAAATGCGGCAGGACTGATAATCTCCGGAGGAGGATTCATCGCATTGTCCTCTCTGGGATTCATCTTTCTCGGAACCAAATTATATCTGCTTCTGGCGTGGACCGGATTGCTGGGTGTCGGTTTCGGATTTTACTGCAGTCCGTTTCAGGTACTGTGCAAAGAGATGGAAAAAGGCAGCTCTTCCGGCGTGGCAATGGCAACCGGAAAATATACCGCAGCCTGGAGCTTCGGCTTCGCCGCAGGTGCCGTGGTTTTCGGTATGCTGAGTGATGTCATCGCCTTCGGACTCTGCTTCGCAGTGGGCGTATTCGTGGCTGCCGGTGTCGCCATCATCACCCGGAAACTGAAACAGAATACGCCCGCTGAAAACGCGGAAATCCGGGAACTGCCGCAGGAAAATATGGAAAATTTCCCCGATTATGCCTGGGTCGGCTGGGTCGTGGGCGGAGTGGTCACATTTTCCGTCTGCCAGCTGCGCAGTATGCTTCAGCCTCATGCGGCAGCCATAGGTCTTAATAATGCCAAAACCAATATCGCTCTGGCACTGACGATGGTGAGCTTCATGCAGGGCTTGACCGCACTGCTGCTGGTAAAATCCCGGGTCTGGATGTATAAAATATTGCCGACAACGCTCTTTGGGATCAGCGGTATCATCGCCATGCTGCTCTTCTGTCGCGTTCATGGTCTGGCGGGATTTTTGCTTGCGGCGGCAATTTACGGTATTTATTCCGGTTGCGGATATTTCATTTTTGTGTTTTATTCACTGGCGCATCCGGTCAAAGCCGGACGCAATGCCGCGGTCAATGAAATTCTGGTCTCTATCGCCAGTATTTCCGGCCCGATGCTGGGAGGAGTGCTGGTTCAGAAAAGCGGAATTTCCTGGACACCGTTTGCCATGGCGGCGGCGTGTACGCTGCTTGCAACCATGTTCCACATGACCGCCTTTGCCGCAAGCAAGCGCCGGAAAGAAGCATTACAGGAGAACCGATGATGGAACAGATAAAAATTTGCATGCTCCCGGAGTGTGATGACCTCATTCCGGCAAAAGCTCACGATGATGACGCCGCATTCGATTTGCGAAGCCGCGTGGATATGGTGCTTCCGGTCCGGAAAAGTGTGGTGGTTCCAGCAGGATTTTCCATTGAACTTCCAGTAGATTACGAAGCGCAGATCCGCCCCCGCAGCGGACTTGCGCTCAAACATGATCTGATGCTGACCAACTCGCCCGGCACTATTGATGCCGGATACCGGGGCGAAGTCGGAGTCATTATGTACAATGGCGGAACAGAAGAGTTTTCCGTAAAACGTGGTGACCGCATCGCGCAAATGGTGATTTGCCGTCTGCCGGAAGTGAAGTTGGTTGCCGTAGAGAAACTCAGCGAAACCGATCGGGGCTCTGGCGGCTTCGGAAGTACCGGGAAGAAGTGACCATGCCGGATCAGCTTCCAGAGAACTGGCGGAATTTTCTTTCCGGAACCGAAGCGGAAAAATATCTGTCTGAACCGTTGGAGAAACTTGCTCAGCGTCGGACAGAGTACACCGTTTTCCCGCCGGAAGGTATGGTGTTCCGCGCCTTTGAACTCACTCCGCCCGAACAACTTCAAATCGTCATCATCGGTCAGGACCCGTATCACGATGAAGGTCAGGCGCACGGATTGGCATTTTCGGTGCCGGACGGAGTGGCACACCCGCCGTCACTCCGGAACATATTCAAAGAATACGCCAGCGACCTCAAGCGGGAAATTCCGGTTTCCGGTTCTCTGGAAAAATGGGCAAGATCAGGTGTCCTGCTTTTGAACAGTGTCCTCTCGGTGGATGCCCACTCCCCGGGCAGTCACCGCAGTTTCGGCTGGGAAAAGTTCACCGATGCCGTCATTGCCGCAATCAGTGCCAAAACCTCGGAGAAGGTTTTCATCCTCTGGGGAAACTACGCCATACGCAAAGCCGCAATGATCGATCAGAAACGCCATACGGTCATCACCGGGGCGCACCCGTCACCACTCTCGGCATACCGGGGATTCTTCAACTCCCGCCCGTTCAGTCAGGCAAATTGGGAGTGGCCCGAACTGTAAATACCCCCTCCCATATCGCACCGCGCCACTAAAATAAACGTTGAATGGCTGAGTTAATGAAAAGCAGGGATGGAGTATAGTACTTTCCGTTACCGATCGGAGCGCCGGTAAAGGGGTGAAGCTCTTGAGTAAAGGGATTGTCATAATCCAGATATGCCCGCAACACCCGGCGCATCACCTCCTCAAGTTCAGCTCCGCGCCCATATTTATCCATCCACAAAAGAGAGCGCAGCAAGGTGAGCATCTGGGTGTTGCCGCCCCAGCAGTTAGCTTTGAAATCGCGGCAGAAAGCCGGATCGGAAACCGATACTGACGGGAAAGGATAGGGCGTGAAAAATTCATTCTCATTTTCAAAGTAACGCCGGTATATCCGGTCAAACAACTCCTGCGGCACAACGCCGTTCAGAAAAAGCCGGGTGATGTGTTCAGTGCGGTATTTCCGCAAGCCGTCGGGGGAGCGGTCGTAGAAAAATTCATCTTCTGCATCGTAAAGGTATTTGAACATCGCCTCTTTGATCTGTTCCGCCGTTGCCCGGTGCCGCTGTGCCGCAGAGGAGTTTCCCAGCATCTCCGCCAGTTCCGCAAGAGCAAGAAGCCCGCCATAACGGGTGGCACTCAAATCGGCGGCAATGAGCGGCATACAGGGCAAATCCGGCATATTCCCGGCAAAAAGTCCGGCGGTCTGGTTGGGAATACCGCCGTCAGTCACCCGCGGGGAGTTATCGTGTCCGGTATCAAAGGCGCAATACATCTCCACGAGAGCAAGACCACTGCGGTCGCGGTTCTCTGCCAGCCAGCGGTCGTAACGGCATCCGGCATCATATATTGCGGCAAAATCAGCTTCCGGACGGTCAACTTTTTTCGCAACTTCCAGCGCACAGCGGGCAAAAGACCACACCGTCTGGAGCTGGGAAAATGATACCCGGAACGGATAAAAGCGGACAGCGTAAGGTATCAGACCGCATTGAAGCTGATAATCCATGAACAGCTGTTGAGTCTCCCATGCTTCTTCCGGATAAAAATCAGCGGCAAAAAAGCAGTCCTGATTGTGTTCGAGCCAGCACCCGGAGTAGTCGGCTCCGGCGAGAAGCACCTGCGTGGAACGCTCTTCCGGAGTAAGAAGATTCCGTTTCAGCATCCCGGGTATCCGGGCGGCAAGCTCCTGTAATTTGACGATCTCCGATTCCGAAAAAGAAACCATATCCGTTTATTCCTCTTTAAGTTCCTTACGCTTATCCATTCGACGATTAATGTAACATCACTTGGAGGAGAAGTCAACTGTATAAATCGGCGATTTCCGGTACAATTCCGAAAAAGTAAGGATTTTTTAATTTTTTTCTTTTACACGACTTGAAAAAATGGTTAACAGGCTGTAAATTAAATTATTTAAACAGTAACATTTCCAGAGGGTGACAATGGCAGCTTTTGAAGAACGCTTGAACATGCTTGCCGGGGCAGATGCAGTGAAGACCGCCAAGCAGTTGTTGAAGGGCAAACGCCTTTACGGTGCGTGGTATGAACGCTCCGGACGGCTTTGTGCCATGTTCCGTGACCTCGATAATCAGCATGTGGAGTGTTCCATAGACTTGCTGAAGGTCGAAGATTGCCGTTGTTCCCGCTGCGGCCGCGGGCAGCTTTGCGCTCACGGTGCAGCACTGGTGATGTATGCCGGAAAATTCCGGGTCTTTGATGCTCCGGCGGAGAGTGACCCCAACTACTACGGCGGATTGAAAAAACAGGACTTGACCCAATTAGCAGGACGCGGAATGAATTGTACAGCAAAACTTTTTATCAACGTGGCTTCAGCCGCCCCCCACGCCCCGAGCAAGTGGGAGAATATGATACTTCAGGTGCGGTTGAAAACCGCCAACCGGGAATACACCGGAAATCAGAGCAACCTCCGGCAGCTTTACTTCGACAAATCTTTGAGTGTGGTTCTGAAATTTGATGATTTTTCACTGCATGAACAGCAGCTCATCCGTTTTCTGGCGCTCAACGGCGAAGCGGACAACTCCAATATCACGTTGAACGCAGAACAGACGGCAGAATTTTTCCATGCCCTGCCCGGGTTTCCCCGCTTTCTCCGGGACGGGCGGCACATCACCGTCCATCCGGATCGCGCGGAACCGGTGCTGATCGAATCCAAGGGAAAAGTTTTGCCGGGATTGCAGATCAACGGTGCGGTGCTTCCCTTCTCCGGCGCGCGGGTGATCGCCGGAAAAGCCGGTTGCTGGATCGGCCGGGATGATGAATACTTCTTTGTCGGCGGCTGCTGTGAAACCGGTTTTTTGCGCAACTTCTTCCGCGCCGTGCCGCAGCTGGACAAAGGTTTTGAAAACTTCCCGCTCCCCAGAGTACGCGGAACCGATTTTGAACCGACTCTCCGTACCGGTTCTCCGTTTTTGGACGGAGTGTGGAATCCGGATGAAGAAGCGGTGTTCCAGCTTAATGTGAATTACCTTTACGGCGTTCAGCGCAACTGTGCGCTCTATGCCCCCGGCAGTGGTGCGCTCTGTACCGACGGCGGCCGTTTCTGGAAACGTGACCGCGACTTTGAACGCCGTTTTGAAAATGAGCTTGCTCTCTTCGGAGTCGATCTCTCTGATGACGGGGCGACTGCCCGCTTTGCCGATCTGGAATCCGCCGCGCTCTTCCTTGACCGCGCCCTGCCGGAAATCATCGCCCGCCATCCGGAAACTATCCTCGCCTCCCGGTTGGCAAAATTGCTGCGCGGCGCAGGCAAGCTTCCGGAAATCACCTTGCACTGCGAACTGGACAAAACCAAAGCCGATGCTTTTGTCATCTCTTACTCGCTTCAGCTTGATGACCGGCAGATCAGCTGGGTAAATTGTCAGGATGAGTGCAAGAAGATGGGAATTTTCCTTGAAGACAGCGGTGTCCCGGGCAAAATCCCGCCCGCGCTGGGCGTATTCATGCGCGCAGTGCCGCATGTCATCCGCAAACTCGACCCCAATGCGCGTACCTTTGAACTGCCGTTCTGCAATGTGGAATATTTCAACGCTCTGGTCAAAGATCTCCCCGGAGCTGTGATGCCCGGGCTTACCGCTCTGCTGTTCAACAAAGACGGTCAGCTGCCGCCGGGTGAAGGCTTCACCTTCAACGGCGAACTGCGCCCCTATCAGCAAGAGGGCGTGGCGTTCATGCAGAAGCTCACCGACGGCAACCTCAACGTGCTTTTGGCAGATGAAATGGGGCTGGGAAAAACTGTTCAGCTGCTGGCTCTGCTCGCTTCGCGCCTCCGGAAAAACGGAGATCCGGCGTTGATCGTATGTCCGGCATCACTTGTGGCGAACTGGGAACGCGAAGCGGCGCAATTTGTTCCGGAATTGAAAGTTTCAGCACCTCAGGGCAACAGCGCCCGGAGCAAAACCATCAGTTCCGGCAAATACAATTTGCTCATTCTCTCCTATGCCGCCGCCCGTCTGGCAGTCAAAGAGTTGAAAAAAATCGATTTTTCCTATCTGGTGCTTGACGAAGCACAACACATCAAGAATCCGGGTTCCGGCAACGCCAAAAACTGTAAGGACCTCAATGCGGCACACCGCATCGTGCTGACCGGTACGCCTTTGGAGAACTCTTCGGAAGATCTGTGGAGCGTGATGGACTTCCTCCAGCCGGGAATGCTGGGAACTCTTCCCGCGTTCCGCAAACGCTATGCCGGGATCGCCGACAGCACTGAGCTTCAGCAGGATCTGGTCATGCGGACTTCTCCGTTTATCATGCGGAGAACCAAGAAGGAGGTCGCCTCCGACCTGCCGAGCCGCTTTGAACACATCATGTGGTGCGACTTCACTCCGGAACAGAAAGAGCTTTACGACAAAATACTTGCCGAAGGCAAAGAGCGCATATTTGAACAAGCCGGCGATGAACGCAAATACGGCGCAGAGCTGTTTGCCACCTTGCTCCGTCTGCGGCAGGTGTGCTGTCACCCGGAACTGCTTCCGGACAATCTGGGCGAAGGTATTCCTTCTGCGAAAACTGAATTGCTCGCAGAACTGCTCGCAGAAACCATCGACAGCGGTCACAAGGTTTTGCTCTTCAGTCAGTTCACCTCCATGCTCCAGTTGTTGATAAAAGAGGTGGAAGCCATGGGCATCAAATATGAGTATCTTGACGGCTCAACCCGCAACCGTCAGCAGCACATCGACAACTTCAACAACGATCCGTCGATACAGTTGTTTTTGCTCAGCTTGAAAGCCGGCGGTACCGGACTCAATCTGACCTCCGCCGACACCGTCGTCATTTACGACCCGTGGTGGAACCCCGCAGCAGAACTTCAGGCGGCTGACCGTTCACACCGTATCGGTCAGACCCGTCCGGTCTCCATCGGCAGATTGGTCATGCGCCACTCCATCGAAGAAAAAATCCTCCGTCTGCAGGCTCGCAAGAGGGAATTGTTCTTCAATCTGGTCGAAAACCAAAGCTCGGTAAGCGGTCTTTCTCTGGACGACCTCAAAGCCTTGCTCAATTAAGCAGACTGCGGCGGGGCAGTTTTCAAAGCGGCAGCAACTGGAGTTTGTGTCGCCTGAAGGCGACCAGGGTAGTGATAATGAGCGCCGCTTGCGCGGCTTATGAAACGCCGGACGGCGTTTTTCTTCGGAGCGCACCAGCACACTTCGCTGCTCACTCCAACCGGTTGTCCTGCAAGTCCTACTTGTCCTACACGTCCTACTCTAACCTTTCGCTCCAAGTGGCACTCTGCAGTGCGCCAGCGCGACCAGCGGGAGCAAAATACTCCGCTTTTCTTGAAGAGGGATGGGGGTTCGGGGGAAGGGGGAAACTTCTTTTCCCGTGAAAAGAAGTTTCCCCCTTCCCCCGACTGCCGCCGCCAATCACTCCTGCGGGCAGAGCGTAGTACCTTCTTTGAATTTGGAAGCTCCGGGGATTTTACGTTCCACGATGAGGGATTTGCCTTCGTTACCGAAAGTTTCGATGGGGTAGACTTCGACCCGGCAGAAGGAACCGCCTTTGATCTTCTCGCTGGGGAGTTTATATACCTGCTGACGACCGGCGATACCGGCGAGGCGGTAAAAGTCGGAGATATAGCGTTCTTCAGCGATAAGCTGCCACGTTCCGTCTTCAGCGCGTTCAAAAACTTTCACCTTGTAGAAGTGGGTGAAGTCATCGTGCCGGGCAGGGTCAAAAATCAGATAAAGATAACCGAAATCGTAACGGATAACGCCGCGGGCATCCGGCGCAAACTCCGGAGCTTTACGAAGCTCTTTGCGGCGAATGGTATAGACTGCATCCTCCGGACGGTAGGGAACAGCCACACTCCACAGCTTATCCGGCTTGATCTCACGGCGATCTTCTACGTTGTAACGGTGGATATCAACGTGATCGGGATAAACATCGAGCATCAGCACATGAAGTGCTTCGCGGGCAAAAGGAACGATAACACTGCACATATTGTAACAGCGATCCTCTGCACAGGCATACGCAAGTGATGAGGTGTTTATGGCAGTAAATTCCCCCTGCCAGATACAGCGTTCATCTTCCAGCGGACAATGGGAGTGACCGGAAAGCGAGAAAACCTGCGGATAACGGTTGAACAAAGCACGCAGTTTTTTTGATGCAGAAGCAGAATTACTTCCGGTCACAGTGCCAAACGGGTTGAAGTGGGTGACGACAAAGACCGGTTTATCCGGAGCGCGGTCGATGGCTTTCCTGATCTCGGCTTCAAGTTCAGCCAATTTTTCATCGGAATAGTCAAGTTTTTCATTGGCGCAATCGGAAAGAGCAATAAAATCGTAACCGCCGACGACCTCATGGAGCGGGTCAGCATGTGTCTGTCCGATGCGGGTACACATTTCCCGGTAAATATTTTCCGGGATACGTTCCACGCCCTTCGGTGTCCAGAAGTCGTGATTTCCGGCACAGCCGATATGGACGGGCATGGGAGAAAAATATTTTTCCAGCAAGCTGCGGTAGACATCATATACATCATACATGGTGCCGTCGGCGAGATCTCCCGCCATCAGCAGAACATCCGGCTTCATGCCGGAAAGAAAACTTAAAGCCTTATCTAAATTTCCCATGCCCCAATCAGCAAGTGTCGGGTAAGCCTGAGAATCGCTGATAACAGCTACTTTCAATGGTTTAATTGAATCCATAATATCCACCTTTCAGTAAAATCAACGCAACTCATCGGCAAGCGCGGCATTTTCCCGGAGAAGCTTTTTCTCCTTCTCCTGCAAAGAGCCCCGGGTGATGAGGATTTCCGCAACTTCACGGCAGCTTTTGCGATTCGCATTGGGAATTTCCACACTGCGGACACTGCCGTCAGCAAATAACACAGCAACAACTTTATTGACAGAAGGCAAACGCCAGGGCTTTTCGATGGCAAGCGGGAAATCGCCAGAAACAACACCAGCGACGGCACCTCGCCCCAAATATGCGTAGGAACAATTTTCCACCGGATCAAAAGAACCGGCATCGACAGCGGCTTTCCCCATAGAGTCATAACGGGTAACATAAACTTCGAAATCTTCGAGATAGCCGTTATAAATGAGAACATCCAATCCGGCGACAGCATCGGGGCGTTTGTTTTTTCCCCGCGCCACCGGAGCGGGAAACTTCTCACCATTATCATTGGCATACATCGCCAAAGCCACACCGATCTGCTTCAAATTGTTGATGCTGCTAATATGATTATATTTTTGGTCGGAACAACCGACCAAACTGAAAACAACACTTGCAACAGCAAGCAAAGAAAGACATTTTTTCATAATTTACCTCTGATCGTACATATATATAACTCCACATTATAGAAAATATAGCACTCTTTACCGGAAAAAACAATTGCACATGCTTGATTTTTCCGTAAATATAAACAACTGTTCCATCACTGCGGCGGCTTTTCTCCAAAAAATCTCCCTGCGGCGGCGGAAGAGCCGCCTCGCCGCTCGTGCTTCGCACTCGGCGGTTGCAGTCGATTTTTCGGAGACCTCGCTCTGCGGCATTCCGCGCACCTTGCGCCTTGCTCATGCCTTGAGAATGGTAGTTGTAGGATTTTATTATAGCACCTTGCCACGGCGGAGCTTTAGCGGAGACGGGTCCCTCAGCTTCGCCTTGATTTACCCCCAACCTTGCGCCACGAGGCGCCGCCGTTGGAGTTGCGTTCAAAAATGCTCTGTCACGACCGGCGGATGGATCGTGGAGCAAGGTTGCGGGTAAATCAAGGCGACAACGAAGGAGTGGACTCTGTGTCCATGACTGAGTGGGCGTCCGCCGATTTGCCCGCAAGATTGCCCTAAGAATAAAAAACATCACATCCTTACGCCCGCAAGGGCGCACTTCACACCTTCACATCTTCACGCGCCGGAGGCGCTCTTCACGCAATCAGCGGAACGCTGATTGCTCCCAATGCCGCCGTTGATAGTCTTTTACAAGAGAGCTGGCAACTAAAACTTCCGGGGAGTGCGCGCAAGCGTAATGACCTGCAAAGATGCAGGTTTCCCTTTCAGTACCACACGGGAGACCGCCGTCAAAGTTGCACCGGTAGTAATAACATCGTCCAAGAGCAAAACACGCTTGCCTTCAAGCGAAATATCGGACCGCAATGCGAATATCCCTTTCAATGAGCGGTGACGTTCCTGCCGGTTGCGCCCCGCCTGACGGGAACGGAGACCGATCCGTTTTACCGCATTGACCACCGGTATCCCCAGGCGCTTTCCGGCAACTTCCGCAAGCAGTTGACTCTGGTTGTATCCTCTGGTACACTGCCGCCAGAAATGCAGAGGAACGGGAACGATCACATCAATGTCAAGCGCAAGTTCAGTCAGCTTTTCCGCGAGCAGATTCCCCAGCGGCCGCGCCAGTTCCGGGGAGTTGCTGTATTTCATCACACTGACGAGCTGCCGGGCGGAATCGCGGTATTCCAGCACGCTGTATCCGCGCTGCCACGGGCGTTCACTCTCATTGAGGCACAACGAACAGACCGCAAGCGCGCTGTCCAGCACCCCGCCGCATCCGGGACATGCCGGCTGAGTATCATCAATGAACGGCAGCTTACGGTAACACTCCGGACAAAAGCTGTTGAATCCGGCTTCCGTTTCAGCACCGCACAGCGGACAACTCAACGGAACAGCAAGATTGAACAAATGGATGAAAAACTTCTTTATCTGCCTGATCGTCACCACAGCACCTGCCTCCAGTATAAATATAGATTCTCTTTCACTTATTTTCAACTTGTCTGCCGGAAAATTTCCGGAGTGTGTGATTTTTTAAATGAAAAACAAGCGTTTCGCTGATTTTATGGGACAGCTGTGTGTTTTTTATAAAAATATGACCCGCAACAGAGCTTTTAGGGTTGACAGAAGCCGTTTCAGGCTGTATCTTATATATAATCATTTGGTAATTTGCAATAATTGTGCTGTGAAAATTTGATCCGGCAAAAATAAAAGGAGGTTTAGATGCGTTAAGGGGACAGAAGTTTTCTCGAAAAATGCAATTAAACATCCATAAAAAAAGAGTACAGGAGCAAAAGATGAACAGCAGCATTGTTAAAAAAATCGGTATTTGTTTTTTTTCCGCATTGACGATTTTCGGCGTTTGCGCCGCTGAAAATGATATTCCTGCACCCCGGCAGGGCAGCCGCCGTCAGATGAACGGTAACCGTGAGCGTGGAAACCGCCGTCAGGCGGGCGGTAACCGGATGATGCGGGGCGGCATGATGGGAGGTCTTGCCAATTTTATCGCCGAAGAAGAGATTCGTGCCAAATTCCCCAAAGAGTTTGCCGAATTGGAAAAATCTGCTCTGGAACTGGACAAAAAACAGGCAGAACTTGCAGCTAAAGCCGGTGTCAAACTCCAGGAAACCATGGAGAGCAAACTGCGTAAACTCCGCGCCGCTGATCCCGCCGGATTCACTGCCGTCATCGCTGAAATCAAGAAAAATCCCCGCGGTGGATTCTCCAAGATGATGGAGCTTGCCAAAAAACACAAGATCGAACTGTTTTCGCGCCCCGGAGGCAGCCGTCAGCTGCCGCCGCCGCCTGCGGCCGGACGCAATATCGGTCGTCCTGATTTCCGGAAATTGCGGCAGCTCTATCCGGAAGAGATGAAAAAATATGAAGAACTCCGCCGGGAGAAACCCGCGGAAGCAAGAAAAATACTGGAAGAGTTGGTCAAGCGTTCCAACTCCGGAAAATAAAAAATCAAACATGGTTGTGGAGTAAAGGTGGAACTGCTCGGAATAAAAAATTTTGCGGTACTGTTTTTTGCACCAGGCATTGTTCGCGGTGCCAAGTTTGAACGTGCCGATAAACAGTGGAGACTTTCCCGTGCCACGCAGGAGAATGTTGACGAAAACAATCCTGCGGTAGCGTGGAAGAGTGTGTTGAAACAGATTTCCAGCCGGGATGGATTGCTTTTCATCTCCGGAGCGTTGCCTGAAGGTGTCTTCTTTCAATTCAAGTCCGCTGAACTTTCCGCCCGCGAACAGCGCGGAGCAGTGGAGTTGGAGCTCTCCCGCCATTTGATGAAAATTCCTGAAAACAAGGACTTTCAGTTTGCCGTTTCTGCTCCCGGAGAAGATTTACAGGTCGGTGTCGGCGTCTACCTTTTCCCGGAAACTGCCCTGAACAGTGTTTCCGCCCGGATGACTCAAAGTTCCTGCCATGCGGACAGCTTCATTTATCCGTTTCTGGCTCTGGAATCAGCTGACCCGGAAATCTTCATTCCGGAACTCGAACCGGAGTTTGCATTCGTAAGAGGTGCCTGGAATCCGGTGAACGATGTTCTCGATGCTAAAATCCGTACTGCCGCGATGTGGGAACCGGTCATTGAGAAATGTATGCTTCTTCCGAAAGAAGATGATTTTGATTTTTCAGCGTTTCTGCCGATGCTTCTGGTCGGCCGCATGGTGATTTCCGGGAAGTTCTCCCGGTCACGGCAGGCTCTTTCCATCCTGCCGGAAAAACTCCGTCCGGTACGTTTCCGGGGCCACATCATCGTCACGGTAATTCTGCTTTTGCTCCTCGGTGTCAACGGCTTATGGCATTACAGCCGCACCTGGGGAGCCGACTTCCGTCAGTACCGCGCGCTTCAGAATGAGAGCAAAAAACTCAAACGCAGCATCGATACCGCCCGGCGCAACTCCAAAAAACAGCTCAAAGAGCAAAAGGAGATGGAGCGGGTCATCGCCAGTGCCGCAGGTGATCCGGATGTGGTTGCCAAACTGGCGATGCTTTCCAATGCATTGCCGGGAAATGTTCTGGTTTCCTACATCCGCTGGAGCGACAGCGGTATCGATATGACTTTGCAGTGTGAAGATTCCAAGATCGACCTGCCGGGTATCATCAACCCGCTGGGGCTGTGGAAGATCGGTCAGCTTCAGCAGCGGCAGACCGGAGACAGTGCCGTTGCCACGATTTCGCTGAAATTAGTTCCCATGACCAAACGCGAGGTGAAAAAATGAACCTCAAAGATGCTCTCAAAACCCGCAAGGGACAGCTTATTGCCGTTTGCCTGCTTCTGGTGGCAAGTCAGGTGTTTTTGTTCGCAACGCTGGGAAAATCATTTTTCAAAAGTATCCCCAACCAGCAGAAAATCAAGAAAATCCAGAACGATGTCGCCCGTCAGAAGCAGGATTATACCAAATATGCCGTGGAAAAACGCAGTATTGAAGATACACGCAAACGTTACCGTGCGCTTGCCGCTTCCGCCTGGTTGCAGAGCCACGACGGAGTGGTGGAAACTACACTGCGCCGCCGTATCGGTGACACTGCAGGCAAACTGCAGTTCCGGCTCAACAACATCGGAGCCGTCCGCACCGGCAGAGTCAATCACGAATTTTTCTACGCTGAAATCGACATCAACGGTTCCGGCGACATCGGTGACGTCATGAAACTGTTGGCGGCATTGCGTAAAATCGAACCGGTTTTGAGCTGGCGGCGTCTGGATCTGCGTCCGGATTTCCGTTTCCGCCGCAACACCGGTGCCGGCAGTGCCAACCTTGCCAGCCGTCTGGAGATACCTCCGACCCGGCTCAACTTCAACGGCGCATTGCGGGTGCTGTGTTACGATGGTCCGCTTACCGCGCGTGCGCTGAACATCACCCGTCCGTCTTTGCGCGAATTGGACAGCGCCGCCGAGGCAAAACCAGCGGTTCCGGAAAAAACTCCTGCCCCGCAGGGGAAGGAGGTTAAAAAATGAGAAAATTACTGCTTACAATAAACATTGTACTCGGAGTGTTTCTGCTGTGGAGTTTTGCTCAGAATATCTCTGCTCAGACAAAAGCCAACGCCAAAAACAAACTGGTAAAACCGGTGCTTCCGGCCAAGGCGGTGCGCAGTGAAAGCAAAAAGAAAAGCAATGCTCCTGAATTGCCATCTCTGGATGATGCGGTAAAGAAGATCACTGCTCAGGATATTTTCAACAATGTCCGCAGTCCGCTTGCCAACGTCCGTAATTCCCGTACCCAGTTGACACTCGTGGGTGTCTTTAAAATCGGCAAGACCGAAGGCGCCATCATCCGGCAGAATACTTCGCAACGCCAGTTCAATCCCTACCTTGCCCAGATGATGTCTGCCAGCGGTATGATGAATCGCGGCGGCATGGGCGGCGGCAACCGTGGCGGCATGATGGGCGGCGGAAGATTCACCCGCTGGAGTCAGGTTGCCGGACGTAATTCCGGAGCGGAAAAGCAGTATGTCAAACTTGGCGAAACGCTGAGTAACGGTTATACGCTTGCAGAAGTTACCAGAACCGGAGTCACCCTCATTCGCGGCAATGACCGCATCGAACTGGAATTGCAGGACCCCTCCAAAAACCGCAACTCCGGACGCAGCAATAACAACCGCAGGAGTTTGAACTCCTATCAGCAGTTCCAGCAGGCACAAATGATAATGCAGGGACAGATGATGCGTACCATGCAGCAGATACAGCGTAATATCCAGTCCGGCGGCGGCAATCGCGGCGGCGGTAATCGCGGTGTCAGACGTTGAAGTGTAATCAAAGTAAATTTTTAATATAAGCCAAAGAGGTGTCGGATGTCTAAAGTCAAATGTCGTATACTTGGAGCATTGATATTGCTACCGGTTCTGCTGTTGAACTCCTGTCAGTCAGTGGAAAAAGAGAAGGATAAAAAAGATAAAAAAGTCGATCGTTTCGCCTTTCTTCACCGCAAAGATAAGAAAGATAAAAAGAGCGATGCCGCCAAGAGTTACGAGAACGCATCGACAGAACGGATCAGACCCCAGGATGCAGAACGTCCTGTGGTCAAGCCGGAAACGCTTTCCAAATTCAATGTGCCCGCAGGAAAAAAGGATGCCATTGCGGAGTTAAGCAAGCCCAATCCGAAATTTTATGAAGATTTCATCGCGCTCAACGGCGATGAGATGATCGATGTGTCGCTGGTTTTCAACAGTGCGCCGCTTTTGGACGTGCTGTCGGCATTCGGCGATCTGCTCGGATTCAACTTTGTCGCCGACAGCGATCTGCGCGGCGTGGTCACTTTGAACTTGAACTCTAAAATGAGCCGCCGCGAATTGTGGAACACCTTCGACCGGATGGTGTTTCTCGCCGGTGCCGGAGTCAAAGTGGAAGATTCCCTGCTCCGCATCATGGCGCTTAACAAGTTTGCCATGCAGCCGGACAACCGTACCGGCAAAGGTTCCAAAACGGAAATCTATTACCGGCAGTTGATCAATGCCACCAGTACTGAAGTTACCCGGCAGATCCGCGGCTTCATCGGTTCCGGAGCGATAATTGCCGACCTTACCCGTCCTAACGCGGTGATGGTATGCGATTCATCCGAAAATATGCCGAAGATCCGCGAACTTATCGAATATCTCGACCGCAACGGCAAAACCGACTGGCCGCGTGCCGTCGTTCCCTGCAACCACATCCTGCCGACCAAAGTCGCGCTGGAACTGCAGGAAGTTCTGCCGGTTCTCGGTCTTAAGATCCACAAGGCAAATGAACGTACCGACCAGCCCGGAGCGGTTTATGTGGTCGGTCTGGACCGGATGCGGCTGATGGTCGTTTCCGCCGCCACGCAGGAGGCAGTGGATTTGATCCGTGAATGGATCGGATTGCTGGACAGCGCCGGCAGTGACGATCAGGAAAGTGTGTTTGTCTACAAAGTACGGCACAACAAGGCCGCGCACCTCTCCCGTGCGTTGTCCATCATCTTTGAAACTCAGGGTACTGCGTTGACCATCGACTCCAACACCGGCAACACCCGGATGGAGACCATCAACTCCCCCAACCAGCGCCGCACGACCTCCACCATCCGTACCAGTACGCCGTCCACCTCGGTCAATGCCGGAACCAATATGGAGATAGACCAGAACTCCAAAGTTTTCGGTCAGCCGGTGCGCGTTTTTGCCGACGGCGTACTGAACCGTCTGGTCATCCGCTGTACGCCGCGTACCTACGCTTCGATCAAAGCGCTGCTGGATAAACTTGACGTAGTTCCCGCGCAGGTGCTTTTGCAGGTATTGATGGTGGAAGTCACCCTTACTGAATCCACGCAGTTCGGTCTGGAATTTTCCGGAACCGCGACCAGCGGCAGTACATCCAGTGTTTTCGGTACCAACTACCCCAACACCAACACCGGAACTTATCTTTCCCCCTTCACCACCGATGCCAGCGGCAAAACTGTCCTTGCCACCGGTTCCAACCGGCAGGGCGGCGCCACTTTCGCCATCACCGACCCCAACGATCCCCAGCGCCGTTTCGGTTACATCCGGGCGCAGGCGGGCAACGGATTGGTCAAAGTTATTTCCAGCCCGCAACTGCTGGTCTCCAGTCACACTGAAGCGAGTATCAATGTCGGTCAGAGAGTGCCGTACATTTCCAGCAGTTTGACCAACGCGTCCAGTTCCAACGGCAACATCAGCAGCAACTATCAGTATGAGGACGTCGGTGTGATCCTCAAGGTCACTCCCTATGTCACCAGTACCGATCTTATTACACTGGAAATTTCCCAGACGATGTCCACTGCAGTCGCCAATAACATCACCCCGGGGATCGATTCACCGGTATTCAACTCCCGCAAACTTGAGACCAGCATGACCATCGCCAACGGACAGACCATGGTTCTGGGCGGTTTGATTCAGGAAAACACCAACGATAATCTGGATTCCGTTCCGATCATCAACCAGATTCCGTTCCTCAAGCGTCTGCTCGGCTCGACCAATGCTTCCGTTGAACGCTCCGAAGTGCTGGTGCTGATCACCGGTTACATCGTCAACGAACACAGTGAGATCGATACCCTCATCAGCCGCTACAACGATGCGATCAAAGCGCTCAATCAGTACGACAAGGGTTTGGGCGACAACCCCGATGCCAATAAGCACCGCGGCGTGTTGTTCCGCAACGAGGAGTTCTGGAAGTGAGCGAACAGGAAAACAAACTCAATATTGCCGCATCGCTGGAAAAGCTGAACGGCATACTGCAAAGCCGGTTTCCGGATTATTACAATGCGGATGATCCGGAAAGTTCCATCCGCCATCTGCTGCAGGATGCCAAACTGAATGAAGCGCAGCTGGTGGAGTTATACGCCACCGCCTTCGGTGTGCCGGTATTGGATGAAGAAGAGTTGGGATTGCCGGAACAGCCGCCGGAATTTCCGCTGGACTTTTTCAACGCCAATGAATGTCTGGTTTACGAATGGGATGAAGGGAAAGTCACCTTTCTGGTCACCTCCCCCTTCACTCTCGGCAATCTGGAATATCTGGTGCGCCGTACATGGAAAAGCGAATTGTATGTCCGCTTTGTCCGCCGTCCGTTTCTGGAACGGATGTTGAGCAAACTCCAGAATGCAGGTGAAGAGGAGGAAGAAAATCTTGCCGCCGAAGATGAAAACACGTTGCGTTCAATGGCAGGAGAAGCGCGTATCGTCCGTTTGGTCAATGATATTTTTACCCGGTCGCTGGAACTGGGAGCGAGTGATATCCACATCGAGCCGGGGGAAGAATCAGTGTCAGTCCGCTGCCGTGTCGATGGTGTGCTGACAGAGATTTTCAACTGTCCGCTGAACCAGTTCCCCGCTATCGCCTCACGAATCAAACTTCTGGGCGGATTGAACATTGCGGAAAGCCGTCTGCCGCAGGACGGACGTACCAACGTTACCCTCGGACGGATGTCGCTGGATATGCGTATTTCCACCATCCCCATCCTTACCGGAGAAAGTATCGTACTGCGCTTGTTGAACAAAGAGAGTGTCAGTTTCGATCTGCGGCAGCTGGGTATGTCCGATGAACACCTGGCGCAGTTTGAAAAACTTATCCAAATCCCGCACGGTATCATTCTGGTCGTCGGTCCCACCGGAAGCGGTAAGACCACCACCTTGTACAGTGTTATCAATCAGCTCAACGATGCCAGAAAGAAGATCATCACCATCGAAGACCCGGTGGAATACCGTACCCCCGGATTGTGTCAGGTGCAGGTAAATTCCAAAGTCGGTGTCACCTTTGCTGCCGGGTTGCGTTCCATCGTCCGTCAGGACCCGGATATCATTCTCGTCGGTGAGATCCGTGACCGCGAAACTGCTGATATCGCCATCAACGCCGCATTGACCGGACACCTGGTACTCAGCACACTGCATACCAACGATGCCGTCGGTGCCGTTACCCGTCTGCTGGATATGGGAGTGGAAAACTTTCTGGTTTCCAGTGCGCTGTTCGGCGTATTGTCCCAGCGTCTGGTGCGCAAGATATGTCCGGTGTGTCACGGTGTCAAAGGTCCGGAAAAGTGTAAAAAATGCAACGGTACCGGTTACAAGGGCCGGAGCGGTATCTTTGAACTGCTCTTTATGAATGATGAATTGCGTACTGCGGTCAACCGCAACGCATCCAGCAGTGAACTTGAAGAGATCGCTGTCCGTCACGGCATGGTGACTTTGCAGCAGGATGGTGAAGCCAAGGTCAAAGCCGGTATCACCACGCAGGAAGAGTTGAACCGTTCAACTGCGGAGTTGTAATTTATGGCGTTGTACAAGTTCATCGCGGCAGCACCCGGAGAAAAACCACGGGAAATACTTATTGAAGCGGACTCCGCCAAGGAGTCGCTGGATAAGCTGCGCCGTCGCGGACTGGTTCCGGTGCAGAGTTTCGGTGAAGTCAGTGAAAAACGCGGCGGCGGCTTCTCTCTCCGGCGGCGCAAAATCGATGTCTTTGATTTCACCCGGCAGCTTTCGCCGCTGCTCAATGCCTATATCCCGTTGGAACGCGCACTTTCGATCATCGCTGAAGGTGCGGCGGAAGAGGATCAGAAAGAGTTTGTCACCTCCATGCGGCAGGGGTTGCACGAGGGTAAAAAGTTTTCAGAACTGGTGCGCTCACACGGTTCGCTTTTCCCCAGTTACTACGCCAATCTGATCGAAAGCGGAGAAGAGACCGGTTGTTTGCCGGAGGTGGTGAACGAACTGCACAAATTCATGGGCGAAAGCAAAGAACTCAAGGACTTTATTGTTTCCAGTGCCGTGTATCCGGTGTCGATTCTGGTCATCGTTCTCGGAGTGACGGTGCTGCTCTTCACGGTGTTTGTTCCCAAATTTGCCAAGATATTCCACGATATGGGACGCGATCTGCCCGGAGCGATGAATGCGCTCGTGGGCTTCGGTGACTTTGCCAAATGGGCATGGTGGATGATCCCGCTCGGACTTTATCTGGCGTGGGTGGTGTGCAAACACATTTACGGCGAAGCAGAGATGAAGCGCAAAGTCAGTGCGTTTATGATAAAACTGCCGCTGCTGGGCGGTATTCTGGTCGATTTGGAAATGTGCAAATATTTGCGTACACTTGCCATCCTCATTGCCAATCATGTGGAGATCATCCGAACCGTCCGCATCGCCGGACGCATTATCAGCAATCCGGTCGTTTCGGAAGAGTTTGACGGCATCGACCGCAAACTCAAAAGCGGTGAAAAACTTTCTGCCGCATTTACCGGAAACCGATATATTCCCGCCGGTACCGTTCCCATGCTCCGCGTGGGTGAAGAATCCGGTACCGTGGGCGAGATGCTCGGTAATATCGCCGGTAACCTTGAAGCTGACACCCGGTTGCGTATCAAGCGGCTGCTCAGTCTTTTTGAACCGGCAGTAATTGTATTTCTTGCCGCCATTGTTCTGGTGGTGGTGGTATCGATTTTCGTTGCCATGATGGAAATTAACTCAATCAGTCAGGGAGGACCCAAGTTATGAAAAAAGGAAAAAAACAAAACATCCGCCGTCACAGCTTCACTCTTATTGAAGTTGTCATCGTCATCGTCATTCTGGTCACGTTGGCATCCATCGCCACGCCGATGTACATGAACTATGTCAAAAATGCCAATATCGGTGCTGCCAAGAGCCAGATCAAACTTCTGGTCGATGCGGTCAACGGTTACAAGCTTGCGTACAAAGATTATCCGCAGGGCGAAAACGGTTTGCAGGCTCTGGTCGAAAACGTCGAGGACAAAGAGAACTGGACTCCCAGTCTGCAGGGCGCGCTTCCCAAAGATCCCTGGGGCAACGATTACATCTACAAATGCCCCGGCGACGAAAACCGTCCCTTTGAGATCATCAGCTACGGCGCTGACGGCGAACCCGGCGGCGAAGACGAAAACGCTGATATCAACAGCTGGGAATGATCCGGCACAGCTCCAGGGCGGAATGTTGAATTGAAGTTCCGGTCGCGCTTTTCTTTCACACTGATCGAAATGATCGTCGTACTGGCGATCATGATGGTCGCTGTTGCCGTCGTTGTCGGAACGTTCCGGGGAGAAGATCCCACGGTCGTGCTGGACAACGCCGCTCTGGAGTTTGAATCTTATCTGGCGCAGGTGCGCTATCGCGCCGCTGAGACCGGACGGGATTTTGTCGTCAGTTACCCGCATGAGGGGACGTTTCTGGTGGCATCGCCGGATTACTCCAAAAGCGAGCTTGCCAAAATCGAACTGGACAACGAAACTGCCATCGAGGAGTTGAAGTTTACGATCCCGTCCAACTGCACACTGGTCACCGAATCCGGCGCGGAAAAACTCATCGCCCAGGATGGAAAACTTGAAGTTATGCGCTTCTTTCCCGATGGCGGTGCCGGTGCCGCACACCGGCTGGTGATGAAGTGCGGTGAAGTGTGCCGCAGTTTTGATTTGTCATTTCTCAACGGCAAACTGCTGGTGACCAACGAAGATTTTACCGAAACATACGTCGACCCCGGAGAAGAGGAAGAGGTCGTGACCGAAGATGAAGCGGAAACGGTGATATGAGATATTTCCGGAACAGTTTTACCCTGATCGAAGTGGTCGTGGCACTGGCAATACTCACCTTGAGTCTTGCCGGGCTGCTTCAGCTGCTCTCCCAATCCCAGCTGCGCATCGCGCACGCGGAAGAGAAGTGGATGGAGACCCACATGCTTATCCAGGCGACAGAGTATCTTCTGCTTGCCGGTGATCCGGAAGAACCCTCGGTACCGGAAGAATTTTTCCCGTACCCCAAATATGTCGCAGAGTGTACTGTTGATGAGGCGGAAGGGCTGCCGGATGATTACAAGGAAATCGACGGTCAGCTTCCGTTGAAGAAGTGGGAAATCAAAATATTCCGCGTCGGGGAAAGTAATGAACGCGCCAAAGTCATCGTAGACCGTTTCGGATACGAAGACAAAGAGCAGGAGGAGAATTCCAGATGAAGCGCTCCTGCCGTATCAACACTTTTACTTTGATCGAACTGGTCATCTCCATGGGAATATTGATGGCGGTGACCGGTATTGTGGCAATGGCATCCAAGAGTTTTTACGATGGATATGAACGTTCTGCCAAAGTCACCAACCGGTTGAAAGAGTACATGGCTATCGACAATATGATGGATGTCCATGTGCGCAATCTGATTCCGTTCCAGTGGAAGGATGAAAATGGCAACAGCCGTTTTGTCTTTTCCGGCGAGGAGCATAAACTCCACTTTACCACGCTGCGCCGTGCTTACGGTCCCCGTGCCGGAGCGTTGATTTTCATCCGGCTCTTTGTTGAGGAAAATAAGCTTATCGCCGAATATTCCACCTATCCCCGGTTACCGTGGAAAGAGGATGAAGAAGAGACGATGCCGTACAAACGCGAAGTTATCGCCGAAAATGTCGAGCAGATAACCTTTACCTACGCCGAAAAAGCCGACGAAGAAGAGGACGAAGACGGCAGCGGCATCACCTGGGAGGAAAACTGGCCGGAAGACGAACACGCGGCGCCGCCGCTGGCGATCCGGATGAAGGTCGAATGGACTGACGGCAGCAGTGAATACTGGTTGCGCCGGGTCGCCGGAGTGGCAAAAGATTCCACCTTCGGCAAACGCAATACCACCGATGGAACTACACCGCGTTTTACCAACTCGCTGGAAGGCGGTGCCACCGGCGGCGGAGGTGCGTTATGAGAAAAGGATATTTCCCCCGAAGTGAACACAAGAGAGTGAAAGTGCAGCGTAAATCATCGGAGCGCGGTTCAGCACTGGTTGCGGTGCTGTTTCTGCTTTTGACCGGCGGTATCATCACGGCGGCGGTGTTGTCACTTTCCAAAATCGGAACCTTTACCGTGTATGCTCATGTCGAGCGGCAGCGTTCCATGTTCGTTGCCGAAGGTGTCGCCACCAGAGTGCAGTATCTGTACGCAGCTGATCTGGCGCTTTTTCCGTCGGAAAAACTGGGGGAAACCGATTATACTGAATATGACCACGACCGCTTTTTGTGCGACAGTGTCTATCATGTTATTGACTACTATGGCGAAAAGGTGAAGTTTTCCATCAACGATACCTTGAGCGGCGAAGATGTGGCGCAGGATACATCCAATGCGATGAAAAAGTATGTCAACGAAGATACCGAAGCTGATGTAGAGGAGATGATAACCCGTTTTCAGGCACGGCTTGCCGACTATATCGACAGCGATGACGAAGCGCGGGATGACAGCTGGGAAGCCAATGATTACGAAGATGCCGGTTTGAAACCGCTGCCCCGTAACGGCGCATTACAGTTCCGCGAAGAGCTCGCTTATATCCAGGATTTTCTCAAACTCTACCCGATGGATCGCAACGGACGCATGAGTCACATCCGTTTGATTCCGCCTGCCGGAGCAACGGCGACCGGCGGAAAACCGGCATTGTTTACCGCGACTCCCCGGATGATACAGAATTATTGCAACATTGACGAAGAGAAGGTGCCGGAGGTGATGGAGGCGCTGGAGGCGTGGCGCACGGAACGGACACTCTTGAGTGATACTCTGGATGAAGAAATAATCGCCAAACTGAAATCCGCACTTGCCACCACCGAAAGCGGACTTTGCACTGTGGTTATCGAAGCGGCAGACGAGGAACCGCGCCCGTTTTCCCGGTTGGTGTTCAGTTATCCTGCGTTCCGTATCTCCGGTCCTGACAACGAATGTATTGAGTATCTGGAATGGAATTTTTATTGAAGAGTTCATTTATACGCCGTTTTTTCATCATTACAGCGTTGGCAGCAGTGATGAGTGCGGCATCTCCGCAGGCGCGCGGGGAACCGGTGACCATGATAATCCTCGCCCCGCTGGCGCTGAAAGCCGCCAATATGGCATCTCCGCATATCATCGAATGGATGACCAACTCCGGGGCGCAATTGCTGACCATCGGCAGAGATATCGTAGATATATTCTGCTTGCCGCTGGGAGTGATCCAGTGTACTGCCGGAGCGCCGTTCGGGTTGTTCAGCAACGGACTGGGCAACATCGGTGCCGGATGTGCGGCACCATTCAAACTGGTAGTCGACGTGTTACTGCTGCCGCTGGCGTTTTTCGGGTTTAAGCTTGGCGGTTGATGAAAACAGACCGTCAGCTGCCGCATTGATATTTTTGTACAAACGGATAAATTCCCCATCCGGCGAGATTACGGCTGCTGCCGGAGCAGCATCATTTATCTGCAGAATATTGCACAGTTGTTCAATGTGCTGCTGCTGTTCTTCCGGCATACCATTATCGGAACATTCCCCAAACATCAGCACATATTTTTTTCGCAATGCGCGCAAGAATTTTTCATCACGCCACTTTTTCGGCATAATATGTTCCCGGTGCAGCAGAAGAAGAACGTTGAGATTTTTTTCTTTTGCTTCACGCAACGCCTGAGACAAATGGATATGCCAGTCAAATGCCGGAGGGTTGCGCCAATTGGTTACGTTTGGCGTTTCGGGAAGTGTGTCGCAAAAAAGTTTCAGATTCCGGGCGATGAGCGGCGTTTTTTCTTCCGTGTGAAGCGGGGCAGCTTTCTGTTTTTGCGGCAAAAGGATGCCGGACGCCGCAAGCAGTATCAGCAGCAGGGTCACGGACCAATACATCTGCCGCCTGCGGTAATTCTTCCGGGGACAACCGCCTTTGAGCATGGCAAGTTCATCCAGAAGTACATTCGCATTCTGCGGACGGTTCTGCGGAGATTTATCCATCATGCGCTCAATCAAATTTACTGTTCCGGCAGATAATTCCGGCATTCTATCCCTCAGCGGCAGCGGAGAATTGCCAACCACATTGACCACGATGCTCAGCGGAGATTTACCATCAAACGGCGGTTCGCCGCAGGCAAGGTGATAGAGGGTGGCGCCCAGAGAGTATATATCGGAACGGCAGTCGACATCGTGCGGAGATTCACATTGTTCCGGAGACGCATACACGGGAGTACCGAAGATCGCCTGATCCACCGTCAGCGTATAATCACTGTTGTCGGCATTAACGGTTTTGGCGATACCCAGATCCATAAGTTTGTATTTCCCATCGGAGGTGAGCATGATATTTGATGGCTTGATATCGCGGTGGATGATCTGCTGTTTTTCCAGTTCGGCGAGGGCGTGTGCTATATCCTCTGCCACGCGGAGCAGTTCTGTTTCCGGCATGGGGGTAGTGCAAAGTTCAGCGAGAGTACCGCCGTCGAGGTATTCCATGGCGATGAAAAGATGTCCGGTTTTCACATCACATCCGATGTCGTATACCCGGACGATATTGGGGTGATCGATCTGATGAAAACATTTTCCCTCCCGGAGAAAGCGTTTGTACATCAGCGGATACTCCTGACTGCGGTCATTTTTCAATATCTTCAAGGCGTAGATCTGCTTCAACAGCAGATGTTCCGCTTTGTATACTTCAGACATGCCGCCTTTGCCCACGCGGGTTATGATCCGGTACTTGTCAAAAAAATCCCCATCGCGCAGAAATGGCGACTTCTCCGGAACTGCAGAAAACAACTCCGCTGAACATTGCGCGCATTTTGGTATCTCATCTTCCGGGTGTGACAATGAAAGTTCGGCGGCGGCACGGCAAACCGGGCAGAAAATCATCTCTTTGTACTCCGTGTACGCAAGGTTGACCTCACAGCGCGGACAGAGTACATTGCCGGAAAAAACCTCTTCGTCAAGGGCAAATTCAAATTGATTCCGGCACGCCGGGCAAATAAGATTCTTGGATATCATCATACCTCCGGAAAACTCTTACTGCCGGTTCTCTTCAACAATGGCGCAGGAGCGCAGATGTTCGATACCGGCTTTGAACCGTACCGCAAAATTTCGATCTGCCAGAACTTTTTCCATCCGTGCGCGGCAAACCGGACAGCGTTTCAAGTGAAAACGGCAACGCCAGCGCATCCATACCGAACCGGTAGAATTCAGTAAATGCTCCATTTCAAACTCTTCAAAATGTCTCATCTCCCACCTCCTGAAATCACAACTGATCCAACATTTTTATGGTGCGGCGCAAATGTTCCAGCGCCCGGCACTTGTTGATATATACCGCATTGACGGAGATTCCCAGTGAATCAGCGACCTCTGCCGGTTTTTTCTCTTCGATCACATACTCATAAAATGAACGGAAGGAGATTGCATCCATATCCCGTTCCAGCACCTTGAGCGCTTCGGAAAAGAGATGGTTGCGCCATTCGGAATCCCACTGTTCATCGAATGCCAAATCCATGATACTGTGCTGTTTTTCCTGTTCCGGCGGCGTGTCACTGCGGCGCTGAAGAATGGTGAACGTGCCATTCCGGGCGATGGTGCGCAGGTAACTGCGGAACGAGCCGCGCTGCGGATCATATTTGAATGTTCCGGAACGCTTGAAAAAAGCGATCATCACCTCCTGCACCAGTTCATCACATTCCACCGGCGACAATTTCCAATAAAATCCGCAACTCCGTATCAGAGGAGAGTATATTTTTTTAAACTGCTCCCATGAAACCTCATCTCCGGAACATATTTTTTCCAGAAATGTAACATTGGTTGTAAAAGACATAATTTTGCGCCCCCACGCCCGAAATAAACAATTTTTCCGGCACCGGATGTGCCGTCTTTATAAATTAGCATATTATTTTGTAAATGCAAGTTCACTGCCGGTGGTGAAGCTGAAAATTTTGTATTTCAACCTTGCAATTTCCTCCGCTGGCGTGGAACATGAATTTTCCACCGGGGAAAAATGCCGGAGCTGTGAAAGCAATTTTGCCGTTTAATCTGATTTCCATTCGTTCCGGAGTCCGGAGTATTTCCACTTTGGTCTTTTGCCTGAAGCGCAGTCTGCCGTTTTTCCGCTGGCGGTAACTGGCGATGACACTGCCGTTGCGGAAGTATTTCAGTGAAGACGGCAGGACGCCCTCCGGTGTACCGGAAAAATCCCATTCCAATTTCTCTTTGCCGGAGGCAGAGGTTATGGTGCAAATCAGCGGTGCAGTAAGTTTGTCAGCTTTCATCGTGAATGTGAGCGCATAATTTTCCGGAAGCTGCGGCAGGAATTTGATCTCTCCTTCAGCGTAGTCGTTCAGGGAAAGTGTGTTAAACGTGCGGACGATATTGTGTGCGGCATTGATTGCCCATATTTTGTTATCGGTGAAACGATCGGACACAAGAAGCTTACTTTGCTGCGGCTTGCCGGTGGAAGGGCTGTTTTCAGCAAAGGAGTAGATCACCGTATTTTCCGGGGTGCCGGAGGATACACTGATCGAATAGTGACGTTTGTTTTGCTGTTGCGGCAGTGGTTCGATCGCAAGCTGACTTTTTTCCGGTACTGGCGGCGGGGAGGAAAGAAAACGGTAAAATGGCAGTGCCGCCAGTAATATTGGCAAAAGCAGCAGATATTTTTTGGATAAACGCCGGCGCGGCGGCGGTGGCAAGGCAAGTTGTTCAAGTGCCAAAGAAAATTGAGCCGCACTGTGAAAACGCCTGTCAGGTATGGCATCGCACGCGGTGAGCAATATCCGGTTCAGCTTTGATGCTGCAGGAGACGAAAGCAGTTCCGGCGGAAGCTCCGGAAAACGTTCAGGCGCGTTGCCGCTGAGCATGCAGTACAATACCTTGCCCGCCGCGTAGAGGTCATCTTCTCTGGATATGCACCCCTGCGCGCAGTGCAGCCGTTCCGGAGGAATGAACCCCAGCGTTCCGCCTACGCTCAACGAAGCAGTTTCCGTCCGGAGCAAGCCAAGATCGGACAACTTGAGTACATTGTTGACAAAGAGCAGATTATCCGGTTTGATATCCCGGTGGATAAGATTGGCTTCATGCAGTGTGCTGATCCCGGCTAATATCTGTTTGCCCAGAGTGATGACTTCTCCGGGGGGAAGATGATGGCGCTGCTTCAGCACGTTGCCAAGCGTGGCGGGCAGGTACGGGGCGGTTTCCAATGCATCGGCAAGTTCCATGCTGTAATAGAACACACCCTTATCTTCACCTATGTGATAGATTTTTATCAAATGGGTGAAATCCTGCAATTCGGCACTGCTGCGCAACCCCTGCATCTCCCGGGAACTTTGCGTATCGCCTTCGATGATCTTCAGTGCAACGCGCCGTCCGGCAATGTCGCGCGCGATATAAACATCACCGCACGCACCTCTGCCGCACTTTTGCAGCAGGGTATAGCCGGGGATGGTTCCGGCGGGCGGCACAGTCGTAACCATCACTTTTCCTCCTGCAGACGGGAGACGATTTCCTGCAATATCCGGATACAGCGCAGTTTTGCTTTGTAAACGCGGTCGATGTCAATATCGAGAAAGCGTGCCACATCACCGGCGTTTTGACTGTGCAGGACGTAGAGATCGAAGGTTTGAAACACTCTGGCGCTGACCCGCGATTTCAGTTCGGTCAACGCTTGAGCAAAGATATGTTTCTCCCACTCCTGTTCCCAGTGCTGTTCAAAGTCATCGACATCCGGTTCCGGAAGCGGTGTTCCGGTGTCCGGTGCTTTCCGGCGGCGCAGGATATCGGTGATGGTGTTGCGGGTGATGGTTCCGAGAAATGAACGCAGATGTCCCTTTGCCGGATCGTAGCGGAACTTGTCGCCGGAACGGAAAAATTTCATCATGACCAGCTGTACCAGATCTTCACTCTCCTCCGGGGTGAGCCGCCCTTTGGCACAAAAGAGGATCAGCGGGCGGTAAGTTTCGTAGAACTCCTGCCACGAAACTTCATCGCCCTGCTGTACTGCGGTCAATAGTGATTTTCTCGTAGTATATGCCATAATGGCGTATAATATAACACCACTGCAACTGGATATCAATATTTTTTTCAGCTTGCAGCGATAATCAAAGTAACAATATTGATAACGGCACCCAGAATCATGCAAATGATGGCTCTCGGTACCGGGAACCCTTTTTTGGTCGAGATGACGGCAAACAGAACCGCCGGCAGCAGGAAAATCAATCCGGCAAACGGAATCAGACAGCCAAGTGATAAACCGCTTGCCAGCTGTTGAGTGATCGAAACACCGGAAGTGTCGCCGTTTTGCAGAAAATCATCTTTTCCGGCGGCGATCTCCTCTTCGGTGAAACCGGCATCTTCTTCTGCCCGGAGTTTATAAAAAGCGCGCACCCGGATGACGGAAAAAGCTCCAAATGCCAGGGAGATGATTCCAAATAACTTGGGAATAATACGGCTCCCCCCTCTGAGCAGGTCGACTGCCAGCGCGATGGCAAGAACGATACAGACTGCACCGTTGAGGATACCGCAAATTATCAGCAGGGTATCGTTCTTTGATGAGCAGGTGATTTTTTTATACGGCTTTTTCAAATCGGTGGTGAATTTGATCGCCCAGATGCCGAGTATGGCAAACGGAATGGAGAGAATGGCTGACAGCAGCGTAATACCGCCTCCTGTCAGCGCATCGTCTGCCAGGGTTATAAACGCAATGATGAAAAGCACCAACGGTACAATGATACTGATGACGGCGTATACACAAAAGCCGTCCAGTGCCCTTCGATGTGACTTATCGATGCAGTATGCCGATGAAAAACGAGACATGGTGTATCTTTCGGCAGCCGCTTGACTGTTTTTTTGCCGATCCGGAACCTTGACGCTGTTATTGCATTTCGGGCAGACGATGGCTTGACCTGCCCAGTCATCCTCCAGAAGCAATTCCTGATTGCAATAGGGACATTTGTGTGTGAATTCTGCCATTTTTTTTTCTCCTTTATGAAACAGATTTCTGTCTGAATACTATATACGCATTATCCATGCTGATTCTCTCTTCAAATAAAAAATTTTTTTACCGGATACAAAATCGTTTTTCATACCGTACTTATTGGTGAAATAAAAAAGTGCATCCTGAATTGCCGCCGCACGTCCTACCACAGACACAATGCTGCAAAACAGAATGCACTCTTTTTCTGTTGCATCCCCTTTCAGCATTGTTCGGCATCTATGGCAAAATGGTGGTAGTGTGTGCGGCGTGCCGGATTTTAGAATGTTTTTATAAAATATTTGTCTATATCGTCAAATAAGTTTGAATATCTCCTTTTTTTTGAAAGCTCCTATAAAATAGCTTTTATTTGTGGAAAAATCAAGTAAAGACAATTATTTTTTCAGCAATGAGTGCTATATTTTCTGCAAGTCGTCCTGATGCAAATAAGCATGAGCAAAATCTTCTGCAGGATATAGAGAGAGTATATTATGGGGCGTCCGCCGATTTGCTCCCAAGATTACCCGCGAGGCGCCGCCGCAGAGCGTGCAAAACAATTCTGCTCCGCCCGGCGGATGCATCGCGCGGTAAGGTTGGGGGTAAATCAAGGCGACAACGAAGG
>JAFTRX010000077.1 GCA_017462015.1 Lentisphaeria bacterium | reverse complement strand
CCGCGAGGTCAGACGATGCAATCGGCTGACCGCAGGCGCTGTAATCGAAGGAAAATACCAGCAAAGGTTGCTTTTAAAGAAACTTATGCTATATTTGAAAAGCATCGTAATTTGTGAGGTTTGAATGAATATCGTTGATTAATGAAAATGGAGGGATATTCAGAAAAAGATTTCTCTGTTTTTAAAAAAGTTTTCTTTTCCATATCGGAAGAAACCATATCACTTATAAGGTTGCTTTTAAAGAAACTTATGCTATATTTGAAAAGCATCGTAATTTGTGAGGTTTGAATGAATATCGTTGATTAATAAAAATGGAGGGATATTCAGAAAAAGATTTCTCTGTTTTTAAAAAAGTTTTCTTTTCCATATCGGAAGAAACCATATCACTTATATCGTCAGATAAAACCAAAACATAAAAATACAGGAAGAAAACATTATGAAAAAATTTGTATTGATGTTCGCATGTCTGCCCTTGCTGCTCAGTGGAGCAAACATTTACCTTGCCGGAGACTCCACCATGTGCGTTTATAAGGAAAAATCAGCTCCGCAGCAAGGTTGGGGAATGGCTTTGCAAGCGTTGTGCAAAGATGGTGTCACCGTCTTCAATTATGCTCAAGGCGGCAGATCAAGTATGTCATTCATCACCGAAAAGCGGTGGGAACGTATCCGCAAAGAGGCGAAAAAGGGTGATTATGTCATTATCCAGTTCGGACACAACGATGCCGCCCGGGGAGAAAAAAACCTTTACCGCGCGACCGATCCGCAGACGACATTCAAACTTTATCTCCGGCTTTACATCGCTGAAGCACGGGCGCGGGGCATGATTCCCATTCTCTGCACTCAGACGGCACTGTGCATTTTCAAAAACGGCAAGGCAGTCAACAAGCGCAACACCTACATCAATGCATGTCTGGAAATCGCCGCCGAAACCAAATGCGACCTGATCGACCTCAACACTTACGCCATCAAAAAAATGACCGCCATGGGCAAAAAGGAATCATCCAAACTGCACATGATCTTCGCTCCCGGTGAAAATCCGAAATTCCCCAAAGGCAGAAACGATGTCTGCCATCTCTCCGGAGCCGGAGCAAAGTTCTACGCTGAAGCATTAGTCGAACTGGCAAAGAAGCAGAATTTGAAGATCGCGGAACTGTTCAAGTAACTTTCCTGAAAGGACAACCTCGCTTTTCCCGGCGGGCATGAAAAATCATGCCCGCAACCGGGCAGCGAAAGCACCGTCATGAGTGGTATCGGGCAGAAGAAGCTGAGACTCTTCACAGACCAGGTCCGGATACTGTTCGCAAAGATGATCGATCAATGCCTGATTTTCGTCCGGTTCAATACTGCAGGTACTGAAGATGATGATACCGCCCGGAGCAAGCAGTTTCAATGCTCCGGCAGCGATGGTACGCTGTATTTCACAAATATCCTTGATGGTACGTTCGTTAAAGCGCCACAAAGCATCGGGACGTTTGCGGAAGACACCGGTATTGGAGCAAGGCATATCAGCGAGAATAATATCATATTGTCCGTAAAGATTTTCCGGGGACGCGGTAATAACTTCGTAACTGCGCGACCGCAAAACAAAGTTTTCCCGGGTACGTTCCTGACGGCGGGAGCTGATATCAGCGGCGACGATACGGGCATCCGGAGAGCATAATTCACCGAGCATCAAAGTTTTTCCCCCGGGCGCGGCACAAAGGTCAAGCACCCGCCTGGCGCGCGGCGCATCTGCCGCGGCGAGAGAAACGGCAAGAGATGTTGCCGGGTCCTGGATATAGTAACCGCCCGCTTTAAGGGCTTTGGAATTCAACACCGCATCCGCAGGCGCAGAGGCGAAACGGAAATTTCCGTACGCGGGCAGCTCAACGCTTCCGGGAACCGCATCAAAACCGGGCAATATCCGGTAACTGAACTCCGGTTCTGAAACAAAGAGTTGCGCCATACGGTCAAGCGTTGCGCGGTCAAAGCGCTTTTTCCAGCGGCGGAAAACAGCTGAGGGCAAAACATCACAGGCCGCCGGAGCTACCGGATATTCCGCACGCAGAAAGTTCCGCATCACGGCGTTGACAAACTTGTCCGCATGAAATTTTCGTGCCGCATCGACAGCAACATTTACCGCAGATTCCGGCGCGATACCGGTTTGAAATTTACATTGCACAGCCGTCACCGCAAGCAGAGTCATCACCTCCGGATCAGGCGGACGGCTGATAAACTTTTTCAACAAACCTTCCGCCACTTTGCGCTGACGGAAAAATGTGAAAAGCAGATGCTCCGCCATGCGGCGGCAATCATCCGGCAAGCTCTCCACGGCATCATCCAGAGTTGCACCGTTGCGGTCACATTGTTCAACTATCCGGCAAACGGAAGCAAGAAGTTTTCCGGCAACGCCGTTTTTCTGGTTGCGGGAATTATTCATCACCCAGATACCGTCCGGTTTCCAAATAGTTGACCAGATAATCTTTCACGGCATCCTCCAGACTCGTGATCTCGCGATCATAGCCCAACGCCCGGAGCTTGCCGATTTCAGCGCAAGTGTAATACTGGTAGCGGTCGCGCAGAGATTCCGGCATGTCGATATATTTGATGACCGGAGCTTTGCCCAGAGCGGCAAACGCGGCATTGACCAGCTTGTTCCAGCTTTCAGCTTTACCGCTGCCGATGTTGTACAATCCGGCGGCGCGGGAGTTATTGAAGAGAAATTCCACCATCGCCACGGCATCTTTAACGTAAAGGAAGTCACGCAACTGTTCACCATCGGCGTACTCAGGCTTGTATGAACGGAAAAGTTCCATCACGCCGGTCGCGGTGATCTGTTCCCAGCTGCGCAGAACCACGCTTCTCATATTGGCTTTATGGCGCTCATTGGGACCGTAGACATTGGAAAATTTGCATCCGACCAGAGATTTGAGATAACCGCGCCGTTTCGCCCAGAGATCGAACATCTGCTTGCTGTAACCGTACATGTTCAAGGGACGGAGCGATTCGATGGTGTTTTCATCATCAAGATAACCGCAGCTGCCGTCACCATAAGTGGCGCAACTGGAAGCGTAAACCATACGGATATTGCGGGCGACACAAAATTCAGCCAGCATGGCGGTGTAACGGAAGTTGTTTTCCACCAGATAGGTGCAGTCACGTTCCGTAGTAGCGGAACAGGCTCCGAAATGGATCACTCCTTCGATATTTGCCTGATTGAAGTCCCCGCGCAAAAACTTTTCCTGAAAGGCATCGCGTTCCAGATAATCGTTGTAACGCAACGGGGCGAGATTTTTCCATTTATCCGTGGTATTGCCGAGATGATCGACGATAAGTATATCATCAATTCCGGCACGGTTGAGCTGCCACACCATTGAACTGCCGATCAGACCGGCACCGCCAGTTACTATAATCATAAATATATCCTCCTGAATCAAATATTATTCTTTTTTGTGAAAATACAACCTGCGGCGGTGCCTCGCGGACAATCTTGCGGGCAAATCTGCGGACTCATCCTCGGTCGAGTACAGTCGTACACTCCCTCGGATTCGCCTTGATTTACCCGCAACCTTGCTCCACGATCCATCCGCCGGTCGCGTTCAAGCCGTTTCATTGTTTGACCAAATCAGCTCTCCGGCAGTATATTTCTGTACCAATCAAATACCATGCCGTATTTTCCGGCAGCGGCTGCACATAAAACCGTCCAAACCGTAGACAACAGCCTTCTCATCACACTGTCGGAATATCACACTTTCACCTTCGTTTACAATAAGCTGCTCGGGCGAGTTGTCCGCGATGACCACGCCGGGACCACGGAGAACAGTCAATTCCACCACCGACGCACTGTCTAACACAAGATGATCGACTTCAACCATCGAGTTGCTGAAGGCAAGCCCGATACCGACCCTGAAGACACCGCGGGTGATACAACGGTAGTACGCGGTGCTGCCGTGGACACTGGAGAGGCAAACTCCGTCACCGCGCACTTCGGCAGCATAAAGTTCTCCGTCAATACTCACTTGATAACGCAACGCCGTGGAACGGTCAAGATTGTGCAGGAAAAGATCATTGACTGCCAGCAGTTTACCCTGCGACGAAACAGCGCAAAGTTTCGGCAGTTCCGTTTTTTTCAATTCACCTGAGACAAAGCGGGATAAAACTTTGTCTGCTTCATGAAGCGGACAGGTAGGAGCCGTTGCCGCATCCCGGATGGCAAGTTTCGGCACACCGGGGAAGTCGCGTTCAGCACCGAGCAAAGCACCGTCACCGCCGTAGGCAATGATAAGTTCCATGCCGGAGTCGACCTCATTCAAACCGTAATTCCCCAGAATGGGGCGGATATCGTCCAGATTTTTTCCCAATAACTTGATATTCATTTCACAATTCCATTTTTTGCCGCAACCGCATACATTATGGCAGCGGCGGCGTTTCCGACATTGATCGAAGCCTTTTCCCCCAACATGGGCAGAGATACGATGGCATCAACACTGTTCAACGTATCTTCGGCAATTCCCAGAGCCTCGTTCCCCAATACCAGCGCAAGCGGAAATTCATACTCCATCTCCCATGCGCCATTGCCGCCGGGTTCAGCGGCGAGGATCATTTTATACCCTTCCTGCCGGAGAGTTTCCACTGCTTCAAGCGAGGTGTCGAAATGACGGCACTTCACCATCTTGTCAGCCCCCATCGCAGTTTTTTCCAACTTGGGATGCGGCGGACAGGGAGTGTAACCGCACGCGGCAATATCCGCCCCCAGCGCCTCGGCAATACGGAAAATATTCCCGGTATTGTGGGCACTGCGCAAGCGGTCGAGTACCAGAGTTACCCTGAAATCATGTCTGTCGATCTTTGTCATGATTATAAAGTAACGCAGCAAAGTGAATTTTACAAGCAAAAGCACTTGCCGGATCGCAATTTTGATGATATAGTATATAGATGACATGAAAATTTTGTTTGTTCAACTAAATTAAAACAGGGAAAATATTATGGCAAAGATTCATCCTACAAGTGTCGTTATGGACGGAGCTATCCTCGGTGACGGTGTAGAAATCGGTCCCCTCTGCTATGTGGGTCCCAACGTCAAGATCGGTGCCGGTACCCGGCTGATCGCCCAGTGCAACGTCGACGGCTACACCACGATCGGAGAAAACAACATTCTGCATCCCTTCGCCGCCATCGGTCAACCGGCACAGGATCACGCCGTTGAACCCGGCGCCGCCACCTACGTCGAAATCGGTGACCGCAACGTCTTCCGCGAAAGCACTACCGTTCACAGCGGGACCAAACCCGGAACCAAAACCATTATCGGCAGCGACTGTTTGTTCATGGCGACCAGTCACGTTGCCCACAACTGCAAAGTCGGCAACCATGTCACCTACGTCAACGGCGCTGTCACCGGCGGTTATGCCGAAATCGAAGACAACGTCATCCTCTCCGGTCTGGTGGCGATCCATCAGTTCTGCCGGGTCGGACGGCTGACCATCATCTCCGGTCTGTCTGCGTATTCCAAAGACGTCCCGCCCTTCATGATGGCGGAAGGACGCAACGGCGGTGTCAAGATGATCAACAAGATCGGTTTGCAGCGCGCCGGTTTCGATGAAGAGACCATCACTGTTATCAAGCACATGCACCGCATCTTCTTCCGCAGTGAACTCACTTTGAAAAACGCTCTGGAAAAAATCAAAACCGAACTGCCCCAGATTCCCGCAGTGCAGGAGTTTGTCAATTTCTGTGAAAACAGCCCGCGCGGTATCATCGGCGGCAAAGTTGCCGGTCACCGCAGCTGATTTTGAATCAAGGAACGCGGTGTTCCCGATAAGGAAAGGCTACTCGGGAGAAGGGAAAAACTTTTTTTCCCGGGAAAAAAGTTTTTCCCTTCTCCCGAACCCTCATCCCTTTTCAAAAAAAGCGAAGTATTTTGTTTTCTCCGTTGTCGCGGCATAACTCACTCCGGCAACAACACAGTTATTGAAAAAATATTATCTTCCCGAAATGGGAACAGAGAATCAAGGAAAAGTTATTATGTTGAAAGCATTGGAAAAAAACAGCAAATTCAATCCCCGGCGCGGTCCGGTTGTCCTCGCCATTCTGGACGGTGTCGGTTTCGGCAAATACGCTGACGGAGATGCCGTCGCCAAAGCCAATATGCCCGTCTACCGCGAACTTATGGCAACTTGTCCCGTGACCCGCCTCAAAGCACACGGAACCGCCGTCGGTATGCCCTCGGATGCTGATATGGGCAACAGCGAAGTCGGTCACAACGCCATCGGTTCCGGCAGAGTCTTCTCCCAGGGAGCCAAACTGGTCGGCGAAGCGGTCAGCTCCGGTAAACTCTTTGAAGGAGACGTCTGGAAAAAACTTATCGCCAACGTCAAAGAAAAAAATTCCGCACTCCATCTCATCGGTCTGGTCTCCGATGGTAACGTCCACAGTCACATCGACCACCTGTTCGCCATGCTGGACAATGCCAGTGCCGCCGGAGTGAACACCGTCCGTGTCCACGCTCTTTTCGACGGCCGCGACGTTCCGGAAACCAGCGCAATGGAATATCTCGAACCGCTGGAAGCCAAACTTGCTGAAATTTCCAAGTCCGGCAAAGATTACCGCATCGCCTCCGGCGGCGGACGTATGGTCATCACCATGGACCGCTACGGCGCCGACTGGGATATGGTCAAACGCGGTTGGGAGACCCACGTCCACGGCAACGGCGAATTCTTCGCTTCCGCCGGTGAAGCGGTCAAAACCCTCCGGGAACGTACCGGTGCCATCGACCAGGATCTGCCCGCATTTGTCATCAGCGATGACGGAAAAAATCCGGTCGGCGCGATGAAAGACGGCGATTCCGTGGTGCTTTTCAACTTCCGCGGCGACCGCGCGCTGGAACTTACTGCCGCGTTTGAAGGCGGAGATGAATTCACCCAGTTCGACCGCGGCGTCCGTCCCGATGTGATGTACGCCGGTATGATGGAGTATGACGGCGATCTGCATGCGCCCAAACTTTATCTGGTCAACCCGCCGGAAATCACTGAAACCATGGACGAATACCTCTGCGCCACCAAGGTCAAACAGCTCGCCGTCAGCGAAACCCAGAAGTACGGTCACGTCACCTACTTCTTCAACGGCAACCGTTCCGGCAAGTTCGATGAGCTTTACGATGAATACGTTGAAATCCGTTCCGATGTGGTTCCCTTTGAACAGCGCCCGTGGATGAAGTGTGCGGAAATCACTGATGCCGTGGTCGAAGCGATCGCATCCAATAAGTATCAGATGATCCGTCTCAACTTCCCCAACGGCGATATGGTCGGTCACACCGGAAGCATGGAAGCGGTTCTGGTCTCCATGGAAGCACTCGACCTCTGCCTCGGCAGAATCAAAGAAGCGGTCAAAGCCGCCGGCGGCGTGCTGGTCATCTCTGCCGACCACGGTAATGCCGACGACATGCTCGAACATGACAAGAAAGGCAATGTCAAAGTCGATGCCAACGGTGTCCCTGCCCGCAAAACCAGCCACTCACTCAATCCGGTTCCCTGCATCATCTACGATCCGGAAAGCAAGGGCGAATATGCCAATGAGCTGGTCGAAGGTCTCGGCATCAGTTCTCTGGCGGCGACCTGCATCGAGCTGCTGGGCTACAAAGCCCCGGCAAACTACGACAAGAGCGTCTTGAACTGGAAGTGATCCTCAAACCAAATACCGCCCCGGTTCGCCGGGGCATTTTTATCTTCTTATGCAAACTGCACCGAAATCTCTGCGTACTCACATCCTCTTTGCCGGAAGGGTGAATTCCGGAAAATCAACTCTGGTCAATCTGCTTGCCGGACAGAACGTCGCCATCACCTCGCAGGAAAGAGGAACCACCACCGATGTGGTGGAAAAAAGCATGGAACTGCGCCCTGCCGGTCCGGTGGTCTTACTGGACAGCGCCGGAACCGATGATGATTCCACATTGGGCGTTCTCCGCGTTGAACGGACATACAAGGCGTTGAAACGGGCGGATGCGCTGGTGATCGTCACCACGCCCGGAGTGTGGGGAGAGCCGGAAGCGGAGCTGCTTTCCGCCGCCACAGAAGATAAGATTCCGGTCATAATGGTGGTGAACAAAAGTGACACCGCTTCCAAAGAAGAAGTTTTTTCCGCACTGCCGGAGAGCAAATCTCCTCCCATCGCCGTAAGTGCGGTGGACACGTCAGTTGCCAACCGCGACCGTTTTGTGGAACAGTTCACTGCCGCACTGCTCACGGTTTTGCCGGAAGAACACTTTGCCGCGCAAGTCCTGCTTCAAGACCTGGTTCCGGAAAACGGCCACGTCCTGATGATGGTTCCCATCGATTCCCAGGCGCCCAAAGGACGGCTGATCCTGCCGCAGGTGCAGGCGATCCGGGATGCGCTGGACGGCAATGCGATTTGCACGGTTGCCAAAGAGAGCGCTTTCCCGGAAATATATTCCCGGTTCACCCGGCTCCCGGATCTGGTCGTCTGCGATTCACAAGTGGTAAAGAAGATGATCGAAACCATTCCGGAGGGAGTCAAATGCACCACTTTTTCCATTTTGATGGCACGGATGAAAGGCGACCTCGGACAGCTTGCCGCCGGAGCGGCGGCGATAGCTTCACTGAAAGAAAATGACCGTATCCTCATCGCCGAAGCGTGTACCCATCACGCCGGATGCGAAGATATCGGAAGAGTAAAAATACCGGCATTGCTGCAAAAGAAATGTAATTGCAAACTGAATTTTGATTTCTATTCCGGCAACGATTTTCCGGACGAACTTGCCAGTTACGCTCTGGTCATCCACTGCGGCGGCTGTATGCTTACGCGCAAGACCATGCTCAACCGTCTGCACACCGTTGCCAATGCCGGAGTACCGGTGGTAAATTACGGAGTGTGTCTTTCTTACTGTACCGGAGTCTTGAACAAAGTTCTGTCTCCATTTGAAAATTTATAGGTATTGTCTCATTTTTTGTTAAAAATACAACCTGCGGCGGCGCATTGTGGGCAATCTCTTGGCAAATCAGCGGACTCATCTTCAGTCGAGGACAATAGTCCACTCCTTCAGCTTCGCCTTGATTTACCTGCGACCTTGCCTCACACTGCATCCGCCGACTGCAATCAAACCGTTTTATTATTTGACAAATTACCCCTTTTGAGGTATATTCCAATACAGTAAAAGAGAATATTGCAAGTTATTAAATAAAAGTTTCACAAAAATTGGGACATTAACAATTTATAACCTCCGGACGAAAGGTGGGGCTTACGATGGATTTCAACAAAATAAAAGAAAAAACAACTGCATTTTTCCTCGATCCGCAAAAAGTGTTTCTTCTGGCACTGGCAATCACAATTTTCTGCACCGGATGTTACACGTTGTTTTTCACCGACATTTACCGGGATACTGCCGGAGTTTACGCCATATATGCGCGGGAACTGGCGCAGGGGAACTGGTTTGCAGGTATCGTGACCCGGGCGCCGATGCTCAATATCACGTTAGCCGGAGCGTTGGGTTACTGCGGGATGGAGACCATTTCCGCATTAACTCTGGTTTCCGGAGGATTTTATATCGCCGCGCTGTTTCCGTTGCGGAAATTGCTGAGCCGTTATCTCTCACCTTTGGCGGCGGCATACGGCTGTCTGCTTTATGCGGCGGCGCCGAAACTGATAAATTTCTCCTGCGCGGCACTGTTAGAATCATCGCGCTGTTTCTTTTTACTGGCGGCAGTATTGTATCTTCTCCACGTCTGCGAAAAACCGGGATGGAAAAACAGTCTGCTCTTCGGAATAAGTTCCGGATTTCTGATGGTATCACGGGGCGAGGGACTGCCGCTCGGGATTGTCTTACTCACAGGAGCGTTCATCTACGGCAGACTGTTCTGCCGCACAATTTCATGGAAACGCCAGCTGGCGGCGTGCGGATTTGCCATTCTTGCCGCGATAGTGGTAATAACCCCGTTCTGCATGATGAATTACGCCAAAGCGGGATATTTTGTCACCGACATGCGGGTCATCACCATTGCCGGTATAGCCGATTCCCAGCTGAAAGCAGCAACTCAAAATACTACGCAACCGGCGCAAAGTTTCACCTTCGATGAAGAGGGAAACCGGAGCTGGGGCGAAAAGACGGTAAGCATCTTTTCCGGCATGTGGCGGGGCGGTTATGAATTGTACTGGGTGCTGGCGGCAGTCGGGATCGTACTCATGTTCAAACGGAAAGAGTGGCGCAGCGACTATCTCCTCTTTGCCGGAACGGCGCTGATGCAGATAATGATGTACTTTGTCATCGTCTCAAGTTACCGTTATTATATCTTTATGATACCGTTGTTTATGGCATTTACCGT
The DNA here is from genome assembly GCA_017462015.1 of Lentisphaeria bacterium. Classification (GTDB taxonomy): domain Bacteria; phylum Verrucomicrobiota; class Lentisphaeria; order Victivallales; family Victivallaceae; genus UBA1784. The sequence continues at coordinate 656 of JAFTRX010000077.1, read as the reverse complement.
AAGCGGGGCAAACTGGCTCTTTACTGTGGCAAAAAAACACCTTCCCGGCAAAGTGATGATACTGCTCTACATGGTGTGCGCAGGTGTCATAGTACTGCAAATCATCAATGGTACAACCAGAGCATTTCAACGCAAATCCCGCCCGGAACAGGCGGTTGCCAAGTGGGTGGCGCATTATGAGAAAGAAAAGTTTTCCGGCAGCAAACTGCGCCTGTTGGCAGTAAATCTCCCGGAAGTGGCATATTGGAGCAAGGCAATATATGTCAACGGTTACGAATCCGAGCACCACAAAGCAGATGAGTGCAGAGACTTTGACCTCGGCGTGATAAAAGTTAAACATCTGCCGCTGCTGCGCAACCGAAGAGATATCGAGTTCCTTCCCGGCACGCCGTATCCGGACAAGATCGCGGTATTCAAACTGACATCTCCCGGAAAATAAGAAGAGGACGACCACTTGGAGCATGGGGCGGAGTCGACTGGAGCAAAGAGAAATCCCGCCGCAATATATTTTTTTCCACAGATATCCCATAAAATCAGAAAAAAGTTTGTTTTTTCAATTTTTTCAGCGGAAGAAAATAGGATTTTGAAAAAGTGATTTTGTCAGATTTTGTTTTGCGCAAGCAAAACGCGCGTGCGCTATGCGCCGCGCCACCAGT
>JAFTRX010000076.1 GCA_017462015.1 Lentisphaeria bacterium | reverse complement strand
CTTTTCTCCAAAAAATCTCCCTGCGGCGGCGGGAGAGCCGCCTCGCCGCTCGTGCTTCGCACTCGGCGGTTGCAGTCGATTTTCCGGAGACCTCGCTCTGCGGCATTCCGCAGGCTTTGCCTTGCTCATGCCTTGAGAGTGGTAGTTGTTGAATTTTATTATAGCACCAAAAACGATCTGCGGAGCCGCGACAAGCATCCTCATACCTTGCCACGGCGGAGCTTTAGCGGAGACGGGTCCTTCAGCTTCGCCTTGATTTACCCCCAACCTTGCGCCACGATCCATCCGCCGGTCGCGACAGACCATTTTGAACGCAGCTCCACTGGTGGCGCGGCGCATGGCGCACGCGCGTTTTGTTCGCGCAAAACAAAATCTGACAAAATCACTTTTTCCAACTCCAATTTTCTTCCGCTGAAAAAAATTGAAAAACAAGCATTTCGCTGATTGTATGGGATATCTGTGAAAAAAACAGTTTCCGGCGGGATTTCGCAGATAATCTTCGGTCAAGCTCCCGGCATCAGATTTTTTGGAGAGGGCATGATGAGACAGCGGTTGAAAAATGCAAGACTTGACCGATATTGAAAAATAGAAAAGGAGGAGTTCTATGAATGGAGAATATTTGGGACATCTGTCCCGGCACGACCGGCTTTACGATTATTTGCAGAATGAGATATTTCCGATGCTCGGATGCCGCGATTGCCGGGATGGAATAAGAGTCTTCGGGACCAATGGTTCCAACATGGTATACATATATGAAGAACGTTCTGCCAATTTGAAGGTGGTGGGAAAGTTTTTCTGTTCCTGCCGGATGCCGGGGTGGAGCCGCGCCCGGGACCGGTTGCGCCGGGAATGGGAAAATCTGCATTTGGTACGCTCTCTGCTGGGGGAGGGGCATTATGTCGCCCGTCCGCTGGGATGCCGGGAGGATCTGAATTGTCTGCTGGTGACGGAATATTGTTACGGGCAGCCTTTCGATCAGGTGATTTTACAGGCGATTTCCGGAAACGGCGCGGAAACTCTCCGGGAAAAATTGAGTGCACTGGGCAGTTTCCTGGCGGAACTGCATAATCACTCAGCTTCCGGTGGTCATGTCGATTTTTTCCGCGAAATTGAGTATCTGGAAAGTTTGCTCAACTCTCTGACTTTGGTCATCAGTCCCTGTGAACGCGACAGGATATTCCGGACGGCAGCGGCATGGAAGGATGCTCCTGAAATGTGGGAGGATTGTCCGGTTTTGAATCACGGCGATGCCACGCCGGGAAATTTTTTCTTCGGAGACGGCAAATATGTCATAAGTTTCGATCTGGAACGGATGCATCGCGCCGACCGGGTCTTTGATGTCGGGCGGATGTCGGGGGAATTGCAGCATTTTTTCCTCCGGGCGACCGGAAACAAGTATCTGGCGGAACCGTTTATAAGCCATTTTTTGCGGGAATACTCTTCCCATTTCCCTGAAGCGGATGCCGCATGGCGGGCGATTACCCGGCGGGTCCCGTTTTACATGGGGTTGACGTTGCTGCGAATTGCGCGGAACAATTATCTGTCCATGGAGTACCGGCATCGCTTGACACTGGAAGCCGAGTTGTGTTTCCATCGGGAGAGGCATTTATGATAAAAGGGATCATCTTTGATTTGAACGGCACGCTGATCGACATCGCCACCGACGAGTGGAGTGATGATGTCTACCGGGTGACGGCGAACTTTCTCCGCTATTGTCAGGTGAATATTTCTCCGGAAACGCTGAAGGAACGCTATTTTGCCTTGAACCGGGAACAGCGGCGGCGCAGCAGAGAGGAGTTCCCGGAGTTTGATGCGGTGAAAATTTTTCAGACGGTGATAGATGAGTTCAGGATACCGGGGAGCAGTCATGTTGAATATTCGCATGCTTACAGTGCAGCTCAAGTTTTCCGTGCCGCCGGTTTGCGTAAACTGGAACTTTATTCCGGTGTGCGCGAGGTGTTGGACTCGTTGAAACACCGTTATCATCTGGGGGCGGTATCAGACGGACAGAGCGCCTGGGCGGTTCCGGAACTGCTGTCAGCGGGGCTGGGCGGGTACTTTTCTCCGGTGGTGGTATCCGGCGATCATGGATTCCGCAAGCCGGATGACAGGATGTTTTCTCTGGCGCTGGAAGCGATGCAGCTGTCGGCATCGGAGGTGGTGATGGTGGGGAACGACATGTACCGGGATGTTTACGGCGGACACGGCGCGGGAATGAAAACCGTATTCTTCCGTTCCAATCAGGGCGATTGGGAATTCCGCGAAGTTGAGGCGGACTACATCATATATGACTTTCGGGAACTGCCGGAGGCTTTGGCTTTTTTGGAAAATTGACCTCATTGCGGGGCGCCGCAGATTTTTTTACGGGGCAGTTGTGGATATCTGTCACAGATATCCCATAAAATCAGAAAAAAGCTTGTTTTTTTCAATTTTTTCAGCGGAAGAAAATAGGATTTTGAAAAAGTGATTTTGTCAGATTTTGTTTTGCGCAAGCAAAAACGCGCGTGCGCCATGCGCCGCGCCACCAGTGACACTGCGTTCAAAATGGTTTGTCGCGACCG
>JAFTRX010000075.1 GCA_017462015.1 Lentisphaeria bacterium | reverse complement strand
GCGGGCAATCTTACGGGCAAATCGGCGGACGCCCACTCAGTCATGGACAGTAGTCCACTCCTTCGTTGTCGCCTTGATTTACCCGCAACCTTGCCGCACGATGCATCCACCGGTCGCGAACAGACCACTTTGAACGCAGTGCCACTGGTGGCGCGGCGCATTGCGCACGCGCGTTTTGCTCGCGCAAAACCAAATCTTACAAAATCACTTTTTTCAACTCCAATTTTCTTCCGCTGAAAAAATTGAAAAACAAGTATTTTGCTGATTTTATGGGACAGCTGTGCAAAATTCGGGACAAATATCAAAATTTGACGACTTTTCTGAAAAATCAACTGGAAAAATCACTCCCGGCGTGGTATTGTATAAAGATGTATCGAGATAACACCAATAATTTTAAAGGATTTTACATTCAAATGAAATACGAAGCCGTCATCGGTCTGGAAGTGCATGTGCAGATCCGTACCGCCAGCAAAATGTTCTGTTCCTGTGCCAACAAATTCGGCGCTGAACCCAACACCCTTACCTGTCCGGTCTGTCTCGGTTACCCCGGCACCCTCCCCGTTCCCAACAAAGAGGCTATCCACGCTGCAGTCAAAGCCGGTTTGCTGATGGGCTGCGAGATCGCCCGCTTCAGCAAATTCGACCGCAAGAGCTATTTTTACCCCGATTTGGTAAAAAATTACCAGATTTCCCAATACGATCTGCCCTTCTGTTCCGGCGGAAAAATGCACATCTCCGGAACCGGTTTTTCCGGCGAAGCTCTTCCGGACAAAGATATCGGTATCACCCGTATCCATCTGGAAGAAGACCCGGCAAAACTCACTCACTTTGCCCACGGCAGCGGCGCGGATTACAACCGTTCCGGTGTTCCGCTTCTGGAGATCGTCAGCGAACCGGATATGCGCAGCGCCGATGAAGCCTACGCTTATTTGACCACTTTGAAAGAGCTTATGCGTTACAGCGAAATCAGCGATTGCGACATGGAAAAAGGTCAGCTCCGCTGTGACGTTAATATTTCCCTGCGCCCGGTCGGCACTGAAAAGTTCGGTACCAAAATCGAAATGAAGAACCTCAACAGCTTCCGTGCCGTCCACCGCGCCATCGAATCCGAAATCGAACGGCAGGCGGAACTCCTTGATGCCGGAACCGTTCTCAAACAGGAGACCCGCGGCTGGGACGACGATGCCGGCAGCAGTTATCTCATGCGTACCAAAGAGTCCGCCCACGACTACCGCTACTTTCCCGACCCGGATTTGATGCCGGTGACTTTTACCGATGAAGAGATCGAAGCCATCCGCGCCACTCTTCCGGAACAGCCCGAAGCCAAGCGCAACCGCTTTGTCAACGACTTCGGTCTCACCGCTTACGATGCCGAAGTCATCACCGCCGACCGCAAACTTGCCGCTTACTTTGATGAGTGCGCCAAAAGTGCCAAAAATCCCAAGGCTGCCGCCAACTGGATCATCTCCACTTTGCTCAGTTTGACCGGCGCCGCAAAAATCAGTGTCGACCAGTCCCCCGTTACCCCGGCGATGCTCGCTGAACTGGTGAATCTGGTTGAATCCGGCAAAATCAGCGGAAAAATCGCCAAAGATATCTTCCCGGAAATGTTTGAATCCGGCAAGGATGCCAACACCCTCATCGAAGAAAAAGGTCTCTCTCAGGTCAGCGATTCCTCTGCCATCGCCGGTATCGTTGCCCAGGCGATCGAAGCCAACGCCAAGCAGGTAGCTGAATACCTTGCCGGTAATGAGCGCGTCCTCCAGTACTTTGTCGGTCAGGTAATGAAGCTCTCCAAAGGCCGCGCCAACCCCGGCATGGTCATCGGAGAATTGAAGAAACAACTTTCGGAAAAGGCATAAGGGAAAATTGATAATCTCCTGTCAATTCATCATGCTTGACCGCCGCCCGTACCGGGAAAGTGCGCTGATCGCCTCCGGCATCAGCCCCGACTACGGGAAGGTCTCCTTTGTGCTTCACGGCGCACAGAAGGTTTCGGAAAAGAACTTTCCCGTTGCCGATTTGTTCCGTGAACTGGAGATCGAGTTCAACGATGACGGCAATCCCAAGGAGCTTTACACCGCAAAATCGGTGGAGCTTCTTTCATCTTTTGACAACATTGCCAACGACAGCCGTTCTTTCAAAATGGCTGGGCGCATCGCCTCGTTTCTGTTGAAGAACTCGCCGCCCAATCTGCCCCAGCCTTACACCTATGACTCGCTCCGTTCAGTTCTTGCCAACCTGGCGCAGCTTGATTGCGGTCACGACCACTGGACACTGGAACAGTGTGCCGTGGTCATCAAAAGTGCCTACCTTTGCGAAAACGGACTGCTTCCGGAGACTCAAAATGAAAAACAGAACGACTTTCTGGAAAATCTCGTCGCCTCCGGTATCGACAACTCCCCCCTCCCCGACTGCAATCCGAAGTATTGGAGCATGTTGAACAACTGGCTCAACTCGTTGATCGAATTCCATCACCTGAAACGTTAACTGTAAGGATGCTGCACATGAAAAATATCATCTGTACTCTTTTCATCGCCGCAATGTTGCCGGTGCTTTTTTCCGGATGTGCTTCTGCGCCGTCTGCCACGACCATTTTCGGTACCGAATGCCGTGCTTTGAGTGACGCGGAACTGGAAAAACTTATCGGTTATACCCGCGCCGCCCTGAAAAAACATGAGAGAAAATACAAATTCACCGATGTTGAAAAGCGCATCATCAACTCGGAAAAACCGCAAATCTACGTCGAATACCGCGGCGATTGCTTCGGTACTCTTATGATCTATTGGCGAACTCCGGCACGCCGGATAGGAATGCGCATCGAGGATCACTTCAACTCCTTCCCCCCCTCCTGCGCCATGATAATCGGAAGCAACAACGGCGAGATAACCACCGGGGTCAAACCGGACAAAAGCCGCCGCGGCAGATAATTTCAACCTTTGGAGAAAACATTATGGTCCACCGCCAAAACGATTACCGTCTGGATGTCCGCGATGCCATGCGCGGCGGCAGCGGTTCTGTAAAAATCGAACACCTCTGGGAAAAGGAACTCAACTCCCCTACCCGGATGTTCAGCCGTATCACGCTGGAACCGGGATGTTCCATCGGATTCCACCGTCACGAAAATGAAGAAGAAATTTTCTATATTATCAGCGGTCAGGCTCTTGCCAATGACAATGGAAAAGAGGTCACTCTCTATCCGGGAGACACCATCCTTACCGGAAACGGTGATGGTCACGCCATTGCCAACGCCGGCAACACTCCGCTGGAAATGCTCGCTGTAATTATAAGGTTTGCCCAATGATAACTCACGAACAACTGATTTCCTGTGCCGAAAAATACGGCACTCCGCTTTTTGTCTATGACGGATCTCTGATGCTGGAACGCTATTTCGATTTGTTCAAATTCATTCCGCATCCCCGGCTGAAGATCCATTACGCCTTGAAAGCCAACTACAACCCCGCGCTGCTCACGCTTCTGCGCGATGCCGGTGCCGGTATCGATGCCGTCAGTCCCGCCGAAGTGCAGTTGGCTTTGCGTTTGGGCTTCGCGCCTGACCGCATCGTTTACACTGCCAACAACATGACCGATGCCGAATTTGACCGGGTGATGAAAACCGGCGTTATCATCAACATCGGTTCGCTCTCCCGTTTACGCAAGACGGCGAAAAACTATCCCGGAACCAAACTCTGTTTGCGTTTCAACCCCGATGTCTGCGATGGCGACAATGAAAAAACCATGACCGGCGGCGATTTGACCAAGTTCGGCATTCTCCTCGATGCGGTTGAAGAGGTCAAAGAGATCGTCCGTGCCGGAAATTTGCACATCGTCGGACTTCATGAACACACCGGCAGCGGTTTGCAGCACGCCGAATCGGTGTTGCAGAGTATGCGTAATCTGATGGCGATCGCCACAAAAGAGAACTTCCCGGAACTGGAATTTCTCGACTTCGGCGGCGGCTTCAAAGTTCCCTACCGTCCGGACGAATCCCGTATCGATTATGTTGCCATGGGCAAAGCGATCACCGAACTTTTTGACAGCTTCTGTGACGCTTACGGCAAGGAGCTTATCATGCGCTTTGAACCGGGGAAATACCTCTCCGCCGAATGTGGTACGCTGATTACCGAAGTCAACACCATCAAACACAACCGTACCCGCACCATCGCCGGATGCAACTCCGGATTTCCCCAGTTGATCCGTCCGGTGCTTTACGATGCCTACCACCATATCGTCAACCTCTCCAACCCGGATGGCGCGCCGCACATCTATGATGTCTGCGGCAATATCTGCGAAACCGGCGACCGCTTCGCCGAACAGCGCGAACTGCCGGAGATCCGCGAATATGACCTGCTGGCGATCGAAAATGCCGGCGCGTACTGTTACAGCATGGGTTCAGTGTACAACCTCCGCCCCATGCCTGCCGAGGTGGTCATGGTCGATGGGAAAGTTTTCAGTATCAACCGCGCCCAGAGTGATGACGAATTGATCGCTTCCGTTTTGGCACGGGTCACCATGGAAGGAAAGTTGTGATATGCTGCACGGAGTAATGGACCCACAGCCGGGAAGTTTCGGCTTTGCTCTCTTTGACGGCGACCGGGAGCTGGTGAAAACCAGCTGCCCGATGCACGGCAGAGATGCCGCGGCGCTTCCGGAATTTGTCGAAGCTCAACTTGCTCAAATCAATTTGAAACTCAGCGATGTCAAACGCTGGACCGTCGGTTCCGGTCCGGGAAGTTTCACCTTTTTGCGCGTGGTCGCAGCGCTGGCTGCCGGTTGGAAATTCGGAAATGCGGATATCACTTTCCGCTGCGTTCCCGGTGCCGTTGCCGTCGCGGCGGCAAGCGGTATCAAATCCGGGGAAACAGCCGGTGTCCTCTATGATGGACGCAACAAAGAGATTCTCTATTTTGAAGTTGTCAACCGCGACGGTTCCTTTGAAAGCACCGGAGTGACGGCAGTTCTCAACGCTGAACAGGCGAAGGAGTTTTTCGCGCAGAACCATCCGGAAAAACTGTGCGGCTTTGAGTGCGAAGCCGATGCCATCAGAAAAATCCTTCCGGAAGATTTGACGTTGACCGTCTGTGTTCCGGAACTGGCAGCATTGGCATCCAATCGTGCCATTGAATTCAACGACGATCTTAACGATCTTGTTTACATCCGACCTGCCGTCTTTTGATACAAAGCAAGCTGTCTTAAAAAAGACTGACTACGGCGGCGGCTCGCGGGCAATCTTACGGGCAAATCGGCGGACAGCGGCTCGGTTGAGGGCGTAAGCCCACGCCCTCGCCGCTGCCTTGATTTACCCGCAACCTTGCTCCACGATCCATCCGCCGGTCGAGTTCATGGCAGTTTTGAACGCAACTCCACTGGTGGCGCGGCGCAGAGCGCACGCGCGTTTTGCTTGCGCAAAACAGAGTTGGACTTGCAGGACGAGTGAGCGGCAAACGCCGCAAGGCGTTTCATAAGCCACCGTCAGGTGGCGCTCATCACCACGACCTTGGTCGCCGCAAGGCGACACAAGTGCCAGTTTCCCCCGCTTCCCCCAAAACGGCGGTAATATCGCGACGTTAATGTGAGTTTTTCAAGGCGAAGCTGAGGGAGTGTACGACTGTACTCGACCGAAGCTGAGTCCGCAGAAAAGGCTCGCAGAAACAAGCGAGATTGCCGCCGTTGGCTGTTCCCATTCTATTCCAAGGCAAGCACTAATTCTCCGAAACTGTCCGGAGAATGAACCTTGCCGCCATCCCACGATGCCAGCATCCGGGGAAATTCAGAACCTTCCCGGGAGGTACGCACCCGGAAAATCAGTGCCTGCAACCGGTTGTTCTGTTCCGGAATCATCCCGATAGACTTGAACGGAACAACCGCAACAGAACGCCATTCGCCATCTTTGAAACTGCTTTTCACATCCCATTCGATATCCACACTGCCATTGGTTCCGTAAGCATCGTAACGGCATTTTTTGGTGTCCGCAAAGGTGTTATAAACCAGATGGTAGTAACTGCCGTTACGGCGGCAGAGGAAAAGTTCGACATGGTCACCCTTCGGCCACACACCGATTGGGAGATCGTTCACCGCAGAGGTTTTTCCCTGCGGGAAACGGCACTGAACGGCAATATAAAGATTTTCTCCGTTGTGAAACAGTTTGACCGTCGTCGGCTCAGGAGGAAGTTTGTCCTTCTTTCCCATAACTTTCAACTGCGGCAGTGTCGCGGCTTTCTGCCACACCCCGGAGTTGAAATCCAACTCCGGGATTCCCTTGAAGGTCACCTTGGGAACCGCCTGCTCCGCCGCAGCATTGGCCTTGGCGCGGACAAGCCACGCTTCAAAAGTGTTGGTCAACCTCCGCAGCTGTTCAGCAGCGACCGGATCTTTCACGGCTTTGGCGGCTTGGGAAAGAGCATTGCGGCATGGGGCAACCAAATTTTTATTGATGATATACCGTCCGGTGGAACTGCGGTAATCATCGTTGAATGCACTGGCAGAAGGATCATTGAGCCAGCTGTCGTGGATAAGTTTATAAAATGCTGCGACGTGGGGTGCGGCCTCTTTGTACACGCGGCGGATGTATTGGTTCCGCAAGTCGCCGGGTTCCTGATACGGATTCCAGAACAACTGGGTGATCGTCCAGAATTCAAGGCCGGTGATGTCAAAAAATTCCGGTTCTTTCAGCGGGGCTTTCTTTCTCATGCCGGGACGGTCGCCCCAACTGTGTTCGGAAGTCACCTCTTTTATGCCGTGCTTGTTGATGAAACGCAAGTCCTGTGCGATGATATTGGCGTGCGCTCTGGGGAAACCGGCTCCGGAAAAGTAATATTCTCTCCAGATAATGCTGGGACTCATCTTTGCATATTTGACGGTACGCTCCAACCACTTGGAATTGGTTGGCCCATGCAGAGTTTCTTTATCATTTCTGACGTACGGACAAAAACTGATACGGATATTTTTCTCGATTTTGATTTCCGGCGGAATAGCAGTGAAAAAGTAACCGAAACATTTGATTTTCAACCCCGGACGGAATTTGGCAATATCCCGGGCAACTTTGTTGAGAAAGATAAAGAACAGAGTGGATTTGTGTGCTTCATCAGAAGCCTTCAAAACCTTGCCGTCAGGAAGTTTGATCGGCGCTGTACAACCGGAACATTCGCAAAATCTGGTGGTGTCGTCGATCATCATATTCACGCAGGAGATGAAGCCGGGCAGATCAGCAATCAGCTTCCGGGCATGAGCGATGAATGCCTCATGCATTTTTTCATTGGAGTAACACAACTGCACTCTGCCGGAGATCACCCGTTTACCGTTTATCAACATGTAAAACTCAGGATTGGTTTTGCCGAAAACCGTTTTGGGAAGCCAGCGGGAGGAAAGGTCGTGACCGCCGCCGAATTCAATCAACATTCCGTGGTCATCATAACGATCGCGGAAAGTTTCAACAGAACCCCGGGGAAAATAGTTGACTCCCAGACGGGAACAGAAAATAAAAAATTCTTCGCTGCTCTGGTAAATTTTGGCATTGGCAAGCCAGGAACGGATGCGGAAACGCGGATTGTCCAGATGAGTTTTGACACTCAATTTCAAATTCGGATCGACCGTGCAATTATACTTTTCCTTATGCGGACGTATCCATATAAAATCGGTGTGATTGTAGATAAAGCGGTGGACTCCGTTCAACACGCCGCGCGGTGTGTTTCCAATCAGATAAAGACGTTTTCCCCGGATGATGACCGCGTAACCGTCATCATTTAATTGCTTCAGCAAAGAAGCGGCTTTACCTTTTACCACCGGCTTGATGCAGGAGGAATCCGGCGTGCCGAGGATGATGTAACGGTGTCGCGGATCGGAAGCGGTATTATGTATGGCAAGGCGTGCGGTAGTGATTTTGCGGAAGTAGTTCTGCAATTCCTGTGCCGCAAGTTTGATGGTGCGGTGCGGATTGGCATCGTGAACGATGACGGCGGCAGCTTCACCGTTGACGGCGATGGGGAAGTTGCCTATTGAAGTTTTGGGAGCGGCGGCGGCAAGCAGAAACGCGAACAGAAAGAATAGAACAATAATCTTTTTCATAATTAAAATACCTCGCTTTTTTGAAAAGGGACGAGGATTCAGGAGAAGAATTTTTTCCCTCCTCCTGAGCAATCCCCATTATTCAACGCAACTTATTCAATATCCGGCAAAACCGGGTCGGTTCATCCGTGGCATACTGGCGGATTCCGAGGTCAAGCAGAGTTTTGATTGCCTCTTCGGTAAATGCGCCGAAGGGGAAAACTTCCAGATTGCTGCCGAGGCGGCTCACGGCGTACTCCAACTCAGTTGCGGGCAGATCGTAAATCCAGTTGTCGACCGGATTTTCTGCAATCCGCAAATGCAGCTGCACCAGATCCAAACCGGCAAAATTTTTGCTTTCCAGCATCCGGAAAATTTCCATCCGCTCCTCCGGAGAGTAACCGATCCACTGCATCGTCTTTATCTCCGGATACGCTTCCTTCATCCGGCAGTTGAGTTCATAATCCTTGCCGGCAACAATGACCTGCGAAGCGACCCCGTACTCCTCAAGCAGTTTGCCGAACTCCTCCAATAAAACCGGAAACAATTCCGCATCATAATTTTTGATATCGGCATAAAGCATCTTTTCCGGCTCTTCGCGCATAATTTCAAAAACTTCGCTCAATGCCGGAACTTTTTCCCCCGCATTTTCAGGAGAAAACTTTTTTCCGGCATCGTATTGCCGGATCGCGGCAAAATCCAGCGTTCCGACCGGCTTGTCGGCAATATCTTCCGGAGCATCCGTGGTGCGCGCCAAAGTATTATCGTGGAGACAAATCACTTTTTTGTCCCGGGTTATGCGGATATCCGCTTCCGGTATCCCGCCCAGATTCCATCCGTATTTCATGGAATAAAGCGTATTATCGGGCGCCTCGTTTCCGCCGCCGCCGCGATGAGCCTGCCAATAGATCTTATCCGGATCAAAAATCATTCTGCCGGACTCCTCTTACATTCCCTTGTAGCGCTCGGCATCAGCTTTGCTGCCGATGAAGAAGATTTCGGTTTGACCGCGTTCCATTTTCAGCTTGAGAGTTTTGGATTTGCCGGATACCGCTTTATTGCGGAACAGATCGAACCACTCCCGCGCCTTCGGCAAAGTCAGGACTTTTTCTCCGGAAGTGTTGGCGTGGATGGCAATAAATCTGCCGTCATAATATATCGGGTCACTGCTTTCGCAGAAAATATGCAATCCATTATTACGGAAAATATTCCGGTACATCGCCGCATTCAGCTCCGGCACCATCGTCACCACTACATTGGCTCCATTGACTTTTTTACCGGCAATGGCACCGAGTTTGGTATTGACATAAGTTCCCATAATGTGCGCGTTCTTCTCCTTCACAAAAAATGCCGGACTGAATTTGACCGAATTGCCCAGTTTTCCGAATTTGGAATTGACCAGACGGGAAACTTTTCCTTCAGCGCAGCCGAAGCTGATTCCGGTCAACTCCTTCATCGCCGCAAGGTCGATTTTTCCGGCATTCTCGCGGAAAGCGCCGGGGGCGTAACCGAAAATCACCAGTTTGCCCTTTTTCAACAACTTTTCTTTGATCGCTTTGCGGAGCTTGTCACCGGGAGCGTAAGCGTTGGGCAGGATGTAACAATCGTATTCCGGAAAATTGTCCTGCAGGATATCTTCCAGCAGATACTGGTCAACGGTGATGCCGCTCCACCCCAGATTGCGCCGCATATCCTGCCGCAAAGGAACGGTGATGGCATTGTTGCCTTCAACCAGACGCTTGATCGAATCGGTACAATACAAGACCGCAGCCTGACCGCGTTTGAACCCCGGAACCGTCAAAGCAAAGCGCCCGATCAAATTGGTTTTACGCAACGCTTCCATGATCGCCGGATGGTCGAACCAGCCGCCTGCCAGATCGTAGAAGGTGTTACCGACACCTTTGGTGATTTGCAGAATAAGGTCGCGTTTCAATACGCCGATGGTCTCATGCATACTGTCCACATGCCGGTGACCGCCGGGAGCGCACATGATGGTGCGGGTATCGTTTTCATCCCACCAGGAGAGGTTGTAAAGCGAAGTTCCCACGACCGGACCGTGGTGACCGCCGGGCCAGCCGACTTTGCGCTGAATGTAATCATGCGGCGAACTGATGAAGTCAGCAAGGCGCGAGCGGTACAGCTTTCCGAAGTTGACATGGGCGCTGTTCAACAGCTGATAACCGCTGTAATAGTAGACATAACCGCCGTAAAGTCCGGCAAGTTTGTCGGGTGCTTCCTCCCGTATAACTTTCAAAAACTCCATTGCACCAGTGACCATGGCATCAGAGAGGCAATCGACAAAGTCAGCAACTTTCCGCGCCTTGTCCAAATCCCGGAACACACCGAGTTCGGCGGCTTTACGCTCTTTTCCGGTGGGGATATTTGCCGTTTTCAAGGTCACAGCCGGATCGTTCCACGCCTGTTGCAGCTTGGCATCGCTGCCGTAACGTTTGGCAAGAAACTCCCGGAAATAACTCTGCATCGCCGGACTGTAATCGGCGTATTTACGCTGCCAGGTGCCAAGATACTGAAATTCACCGCCGGAACAGTGCGCCTGTATCCGGTAACCGATGATCCACGGAGCATATTTGGATTTTTCAAAATATTTCAAAAACGCCCGGAACGCGGCGACACCCTCTTTGCGCCACTTTTTGGAGGCAAGACTGGTCAAACCTTCCGGCTTTTTGCCGTTTTCAAACCAGACACACTCATCCGGATGCGCCTGACACCACCAGCGCGGACCGTCAATACCGTAGGTGATAAGGATTTTTGCTTCGGGATAGGTGCGGATGAATTTACCCAGACTGTCTTCAACTTTTTCAAATTCGTAACGCTCAGGTCCGAGCCAGGTTCTGCCGGAGTTGGAACCGTCCGAGCCGCCCATACCGGCTCCGAAGTACATGATCCGGTAATTTCCATCCCGGTAAGCCCGGTCGCGCTGACTTTTCCGTCTGGCGCGGAATCCGCTGAACCACAGCGGCTTGCCATCGAGCATCATCTGCAGATAACCGTCTTTTTGAATGGGTTTCACCACAATATTTTCCACATTTTTCTGAGGCGGCACAGTAAAATCAAGCAGTTTGCTTTCTCCGGCAATGATCTCCGGATCTGTAATCAGGCTGTACTTTCCGGGCAGCAGAGAGTTGACGGAATGGGAAATTTTAACTGTATTATTCAATTTCGCCTGACTGAATTTCCCGGAAATACCGCCATCAAAGGTCAACAGCATCGGCAAACCTCCCAGCGGGAAGTTTTCCAGAACAATATCGCCGCTGATTTTTCCATCAGCATATTTCAAGCTGTTTTTTACAATTTTCACCGGAACCCGCTGAGTGAGGTTATTGTACGCGACACTGTGCCACGGTGAAATGGGAGGAATACCAAGCTCCATTGCGGAAGCTTCTCCCGGCAGAATGTTTCTGCCTTCAGTTTGTTTTACTTTGAAGGATTTATCCGTATTTATCTGCACAACTTTTCCGCCCGGCATATCACAACGGATCTCGGCAATCAGACCGGTCGGACCATTATCATTCATCACGGAAATTTCAATGCGGTTTTTGCCAACTTTGAGCTGTTTGGTGATTTCGTGCAGCGCAGTCTGCTGCCAGCCGCCGGAACGTTTGCCCACCAGAGTGCCGTTGACCTTCAAGATATAACCGTCATCGGCAGTGAGCTGGATCCGTCCATCCTGCGGCAGTACCGGCAAATCGAATTCACGGGTGTACATGAACACCGACGGATCGGCTGTGCGCCGTCCCTGCGGATGACAGATCCACGATGCCTTCCAGTTGGCACCGGTACGCTTGCCGGTTTCGCCGAACTGGAAGTCGCGGAGTTCACTTCCGGCTGGACCGGACGCGGTAACTTCGATCACCGTATAAGTCGTTCCGGGAGTAATAGAAAACACTTTTTCATTATCACCATCATGATAAACGGTAGTACCCACCCCTCCGGCGAATTTGTCAACATCATTATAAAATTTGACATTGATGGCAGAAGTTTTCACCCCGGTACTGTTGAAGGCAAAACGGTACTCCCTGCCTTCAAGCAGATCGTAGCGTTTCTCCACCAGTTTCACCGAACCGTTGGTAAGTTTCACCGGAGCATTGAATGCTTTATTGAGAAATGCGCCGGGCTGTTTTTTGCTGAACCACACCTTGTGTATCGTCCACTTCTGTCCGGTTTTGGCGGAAATATCGAAGCGGATGCGGTCGATCGCGCCCCGCCATCCCTTGAGCGGAACCGAAACCACCTGCGCTTTGTTGGCGGTTATGGAAAAAGGAGCGCGCTTGTAATTGGCAGATTTGAAGGATTTCTCCCCTTTGCGCATGAAGTAGACCGTGAGATTGCCGGAAACATTGTCGGGGGATTCCAGTATGCAGTTGAAATATTTGTAATCAGCGATCTTTTTGATATTGACCGCGATCGGCGCAGTATAAGAGTACGGACGGCTGTGTTCAGCAACGATTTTGTTTCCCTGAGTCTGGAACGTTTTGAAGCCTGCCATATCGACAATTTTCTGCTTGCCGGGAAAAAGGACGATATCAGAATCACTGACCTTGGGAATTATTTTTTTGCGAACCGGAGCTTTCCGAGTGGGGGAAGCCAGAAGCGCCCCCGCGCCTCCGGTGAACCAGATGCGGGTGATTTTCCAGTTCACACCTTTTTTGCCGGAAAGGTCGAAGCGGAAACCGGTGATAACATCTTTCCAGTTTACATTTTTCAGCGGCACGGAAACCACGACCGGAGTATTGGCGCTCAAAGAAAAGTTTTTCCGGCAAAAACTCTCTTTCCGGAAACGTTTTTCGCCGTTCACCCGGAAGTAGATCGTAAGTTTGCTTTTCAACGCACAGTCTGCGGAAAGTTCCACATTGAATGTACTCACTTTTGCTGCATCCAGTTTAACCGGAATCAAAGCGCTCCATGAATATCCACGGGTCTGCACCGTGGTGATGGCATCTTTACCACACATCCACTTTTCAAATCCCGCCATGGGGCGGATCACCTGCTCCGGAAAAATACCGATATCAGCAAAAACATTTCCGGCAACACAACAACACAGCAACAAAAAGAGCTTTTTCATCAAAAATCATTCCTTGTAAGCAGGGTTGAGATAGATCAAGTCGACCTTTTTTGAGGAACCACTCTTGAACGCCCGATAGGTGGCATTGGCGCTTTTATCCCAGATGACGTGACCATCGACAAAACCGACATTGGCTCCTTTGCTGTGGCGGTCGTGAATATTGCCGGACCCCGACCCCAAACCGTAAAAATAGGCAAATCCGGCGGTATTCTTGGGCTTGCTGTTGATGGAATCTTTACACACGCTGTCGGCAAAAGCAACTGTGCGACCGGGGTTGACAGCTTTGCCCGCCTTCATCGTCGGAACAGTCTTGATAAGATTGCTGGTTGCGGTGGTGTTGATATAATTACTGGCAATACCGGCATTGATACCATAGTGGACATAGCGCATTGACGTCGAGGTACTGAACTTTCCCGGTTGAGTGGTTCTGATCGTATCTTCATACTGCCAGTTATGCACCGCCGGACACAAAAGAACGCCGTTATCGACATAGCCGAAAGCAACAAACGTGGCACTCCAGTTATGGTAGTTGGCAGGTCGGGAACCGACGACGACATGCTCGTCATAATCAGGCATATAATAGGCAAGAGCAGAATTGAGCTGCTTGATATTATTGGCACAGCTCGCGGTGACACCCCGCGCCCGCGCACTTTGCAGCGCCGGAAGCAGGATCGCCGCCAGAATGGCTATAATTGCAATCACAACGAGGAGTTCGATCAGGGTAAAGCTGTTCAGCTTTACCCGCCGATCGGCGGTGTTCAGGGACATGATTTTGCTCATAACGATTCTCCTTTTTTGCTGACTTAAACATTTGAATACAATTATGTATAGTTATAAATATATCCTCCGGTCTATTTTTTTGCAAACAGTAAATTTTAAAATCGCAAATATTCGGAAGAATTTTATAAAACAGCAAAATCCCGCCCCGGAAAGCGCGTGGAATACAGAGAGTAACTTATTACAGCACAAATCGTAACGTTAAAAAAAAGAAAGACCGGAACCTTTCGATTCCGGTCACATTTCAAAGCGTCGAAGCAATAATTACTTCGCAGCCTTGTCGTTCTTCTGCAGAACGCCAGCTTCGACGAGCTTGTCGATCAGCTGCTGCATGCTGTTGAAAGCAGCGAGGAAACCCTGCGGCGGCATGATGATGCGAACATTGCTCTGGGCGGCGGGAGCCTTGCCGTCTTCTTCGGGCTGGAGGGTAACGAAGTCGTAACGAACCATGTTACCGGCGAAATGAATCTGACCGATTCCGTCTGCGTAGATTTCTTTTTTGTCTGCCATTTTCTTTTTCTCCTATAGTAATGTTAGGCATAAAACTCGGGTTAATGCAAGTTAATATAGTGTTCTTTCAGAAAATGTCAAGCATAAAAATAAAAAAAAGTTATTTTTATTTAAAATTTCCAGCAAAAAACCACTTTAATTCCACAGTTGTCCCATAAAATCAGCAAAATGCTTGTTTTTCAATTTTTTTCAGCGGAAGAAAATTGGAGTTGAAAAAAGTGATTTTGTAAGATTTGGTTTTGCGCGAGCAAAACGCGCGTGCGCAATGCGCCGCGCCACCAGTGACACTGCGTTCAAAGTGGTCTGTTCGCGACCGGTGGATGCATCGTGCGGCATCCTCCTTCGCCTTGACGGCTGCGGAGGACAGAAGCAAGATTACCCGCTCTTTTTCGCCGATACAAGGTATTCTAATAAAACTCAACAACTACCACTCTCAAGGCATGAGCAAGGCGCAAGCCGGCGGAATGCCGCAGAGCGAGGTCTCCGGAAAATCGACTGTAACCGCCGAGTGCGAAGCACGAGCGGCGAGGCGGCTCTCCCGCCGCCG
>JAFTRX010000074.1 GCA_017462015.1 Lentisphaeria bacterium | reverse complement strand
GGAACAATGCTTCATCGTCAGGCGTTTTTTATGAAGCATTTTGCGGCGCTGCCGCAAAATATGAAGCGCTTTGTGTCTTGCACGCCTCCGGCGTGTCAAGCGCACAAAAGCATGAAGCGGCACTGCGTGCCATGAAGCGAAGCCTGACGGCTTCATGTTTTTTTGCCTTGGAATCAAGGCAAAAAAATGGTCGACCATTTTCGCTTAATTCGGAATTTTCTCTCAAGCTCAAATGGTTGCGGATTTATATAAAATGGTTATCGCTTCGTTAACTCGCGAAAATATCTCTGTTTTTGCCTTTTTATGCAGTAGAGAAAAATTTTCTGCTCAGTCAAAAGGACTTTTTCTCCAAAACAACTTCCATTTTCTCATCATATGAGCGAAGCGAATGCTTCATAGCTGAATGAAATGAAGCTGCTTCATATTGTGGAGCTTTGGCGGAACAATGCTTCATCGTCAGGCTTTTATGAAGCACGGCTTCGCCGTATGAAGCACATTTTGTGCTTGCGAGCTTTGCTCGTCAAGCATCAAAATATATGAAGCGCACCTGCGGTGCATGAAGCGAAGCCTGACGGCTTCATGTTTTTTTGCCCATTTGGGCAAAAAAATGGTCGGGATAGCGAGATTCGAACTCGCGACCTTTTGTCCCCCAGACAAACGCGCTAAACCAGGCTGCGCTATATCCCGATCATTTACTTAATATACATCATGATTTTGGTTTTGCAAGTGTTTTTTTGCAAAACTTTGCATTTTTCACACAGCTCAAACTTTTGCGGCAGCTTCTCTCCGGCAATTTTTTTCCTGTCCTCCTTGATTTCTTCAAATATGCATGCAGCTGTGTTGCTGCTTATTTTTCGTGGATGCTCAAAATCATTGAGTCACCCTTAAATACCAATCTCATTCTGAAAAATTCATCTTCCAGGAAACCTCCGGATGCAAGGGAAAACTGGTCCGTGTAACGATTGAGTCCCAACGTGATATCAATGTTGTTCTGAATAGCATCCGACCATTTCATATCTGATTCTTTAGTACAAATCAGAAAATCTCCGGAAATACCATACTCAAAGATTATATTCAGCTTTGCCGCCTCTGCTGATTCAGATTCAGTAATATTCCACGCCGCTTTTTTCCGGTTATTTGAGGTGATTTCCGCCGAAATCAGTTCAACTCCGCTCATCGCCCCTTTGAAATTTCCGGTATGCGCGATATAAACTTCATCAATTCCACCTGCCAGATAGATATTGCCTGTAACATTGGAACCTTCTCCAATTATGACCTGCTGGACAGCATCCCCTTCGTTACAGTAAACGGCAAACGCTTTATCCTTATTAGCCTTGTCTGAAACTGTTGCCTTGACCACAGCCCCGTCGATACGGAGCTTGGATTCGGTACTGCCGTCGATAAAATATGCGCAACTGCTTTCACTTCCCTTCGCTTCGATCTGCACTGCGCTGTTGACGTTCACGGACTGGGCGATGATTCCGAAAGCGTTTCCGTTGGATGCGGTAACTTTGATTTTGCCTTCAACCGGATTTCCGAGGTCAGCGGAGACTCCCAAGCTTCCATCGAGGAAAATTCCGCAGGCAAAATTGTCCTTTTTTCCGGTTGCGGAGACGGTGATTTTGCCTAAACTCAAGTCGGTTGAGCCGAGGGTAAGTCCTCCTCCGTAGATCCCGTATGCCACAGCGGTTCCTTTTTTCGCGGTGGCTTTGATGTTAAGATCCATTTTGGAAATGTCATTTATGTAAAGCGCGCCGCTACTGATAAAACCGGATACGGTCGCATTTTCTCCGGTTGCAGTGGCAGTTGCTGAAAGTTTACTGCTGATGCGGTCGGCAGCAAAGTATTCTCCGGATTTGAAGATCGTGGCAACGGCACTGTCCCCTTTGCTGGTGACAGCTGTTTTTCCCGTCCATTGGGAAATCGTTATTTTATCTCCCAAAATTGCCGTACCGGTCGCCTTTGACTTATTTGAGGTCGCGCTAACGGTGACAGGAGCGCTGTTTTTTCCTTTAATGCCCAGTTCTTTGCCGGCATAAATGGCAAAAGATTCAACTGCACCGGTGCTTTTGGCGGTGGTGCTGATAGCGCCCGTCACGTTGGTCAATGCGGCATTATTGCACAAAATGCCGCATGCGGAAGTTGTAATTTCATCGAGATTCTGATTTCCGGTAGCGGTAACGGTGATTTTGCCGGACAGCTGTTTGGCAATGGTCATGGTTTCGTAACAGAGGATACCTGTAGCAGCAGAATATCCTTTTTTCGCAGTTGCTTTAGAGGTGATATTACCGGCTATTCCATTGTACAAATAGAGCAAATCTGCCGCATAAATTGCAGTTGCTTCGGCAAATGCGCCATACTCGGTTGTCGCAGCAGAGACGGTGATCGGCTTGACCAGCTTGGCTTCTGCTGCCAGCGTATCGGTTCTGAAGCCGAATGCCCCGGCATTTCCGGAATGGCTGGCGGTCGCGTTGATGGTGTATAAAAATTCCAATCCGAAAATGCTGACATTTTCGCCGTAAACTCCGTATGCAGAGGTCAATGGCACGACATCGTGAGAAAATTTAGCGGTAACTGTAATTTTTTTTGCCACATTATTGGCATTCAGCTCCAAATTCCCCCCGGTACTTGCGATACCTTTGTAAAAACCACCGATTGCAGCGGCGGTTGCATTATCAGTCACCTTTACCGTAATGTTGTTATCCAGTACCAACAGTATGTCATTGTACAAAGTTTCCGCGTTAATACCGGCATTGCAATGGTCAGTATAAACATCTGCGGAACTGGTAAATCTGGAATCGGAATAAACGGTCGCCATCTGGAAAAATTTGTTTCTGAAAATAGACATGATAACCCCCAATTTTATTATTTATGATCAAAAATATCCTTACTGGTAAAAAAATATCACATTTGTTGTGAGTTGTCAACTCTATTTTACATTTTTTTCACGCTTTAATTGCTAAACTCTGTTTCACGTTGTATATTATAGTGTACTGAAAGATTTTCATATCAAGGAGTCAATATGAAAAAGATATATTTTTTTGCGGCAATGCTGTTGGCATTTTCAGCGGCAGCTCAGGTTCGGCAGGGGACGGTTTTCTTTGATGTCAATGGCAATGGCACTCAGGATCTTGGAGAAAACGGTCTCGCCGGAGTTCCGGTTTCTGACGGAGTTTCGATCACATGCACCGGAATGGATGGAAAGTTTTCACTGAAACTTGCAGATAAATCCCGGCATATTTTCATTTCGCTTCCGGATGGTTACCGCGCCAACGGCAAGTTTTACCGTACCAGATACGGAAAATTGAACTTTCCTCTGGTCAAATGGATGCGCCCGCGCCGTTTTATACAAATCACCGATGGTGAAATCGCCGTAGCGCGGCCGTGGATGGATACGGTAAAAGCGGAACTTACAGAAAAGCCGGCAGATTTTCTGATTTACACCGGCGATATTGCCGCCAACACTCCCCACGGCTTGCGTTTTGCTGCCAAATATTTCACTTTTGAACGTTTTGGTGTCCCCATTTATTTCACCATTGGCAACCACGATTTCACCAAAGGAAAATCCGGTGACGATGCCTACATGGTAAATCTTGGTCCGATGTGGTACTCTTTTGATTCCAATGGTGTTCACTTTGTGGTCGTTCCGATGATCTGGGATGGAACCGGACAGCGCAAAGACAAGCCCGTCACCTACAAACCGGAGGATTTTGCCCGTTGGGTGCGGAAAGATCTGGATCTGCTTCCTCCGGGGCAGCCGGTAGTTTTTTTCGGTCACGATGCCGTTTTCGATAATAAAACCGTCTGCGAGATCGTTCAGCCGGAAAAGTTCAACATCAAAGCATTTATCCACGGTCACTGGCACGAGTGTGCATTATATCACCTTGCCGGCATCAAACATTATGTGGTATCCTCAGTAAAAGATGGTCTGCCGTTTGCCGCGATGGGAATATTTGAATTTGACCGGCAGGGTAATATCCGCCGGTTGCCGAAACTTATGTACTCGGAATTTTCTCCTGCGGAAGAATCGCCTTATCTGCACTGGCATATCCGGAAGTCAAATGCAAATTACATTATGGCTGACCCGCTGATTGCCGGAGACAGTGTTATCACCGCCACCAGCGATCTGATGCAGAACAAACATCACAGCGTCATGGCATTCAAACGCGATAACGGAAAACTTCTGTGGCAATTCCAGCCGCGCTATTCCGTTATGGGGGCGATGGCAGAAAAAGATGGAACGATCCTGCTTTGCGACCATGAAGGTTACATTTATGCTCTGAATAAAGATAACGGAAAACTGCTTTGGGAAAAACGGTTTACGGATAAAAATGGTATCGCTTACAATCAGGGTGTGATCATCTGCAAAGACAAGGTCATCGCCGGTTTCTGCAACCATCTCAAAGCGTTCCGCATATCTGACGGCCAACTGCTTTGGCACTGCAAAACCAAAACCGGAAAACTGGCAGACGGAGGTGCTGCCAATATTATCGCCGGTAATACCGTCATCTGCGGTGATGGCGGACGGCGTTCCGGAATTGATGCCGATACCGGAAAACTTCTGTGGCAGGGCGGAATTTACAATTTTGCAACCCCTGCATACGGTGAGGGAAAACTGTTTGCCACCATCAACCGGGAAATTTGCCAGCTTGACGTCAAAACCGGGAAAATATTGATGCGTTACCCGGGAATCGTCACCCATTGGAACGGTCGTTACACGCCGCTCATCTCCAAAGGCAAACTCTTCACCGGTTCGCTCACCAGCGGTGTTGCCGCCATGGATATTTCCAGCGGCAAGCTGCTCTGGCGTTTTCTGCCGAAATCCTCCCGTGCAAAAATCTCGGAATGGCTGCAGCCGGGGGTTTACGGTCGATTGATATTGGATAAAAACCGTTTGTTCTGCGGAGCAATGGATGGCAAAGTTTACGCACTCGATCCGTCAACGGGGGCAGTGTTGTGGAGTTTCGATGCCGGTAACCCCATCAGCGGTATTGCTCTTGTTGAAAATGAACTCTATGTCACCGATTACAACGGAAACCTGTATAAACTTGATGTAACCACCGTTATGTAAGCGGTAGCGGGGCGCATTGGTGGGAGTAGCGGAAGTGGACTGGCGGCTGGCGCACTGCTAAGTGCCACGTGGAGCGGAAACTTAGTGTAGGACGTGTAGGACAAGTAGGACTTGTAGGACAGCCGACTGGAGTGAGTAGCGGGAGTGGACTGGTGCACGCCGAAAAAACGCCGCAAGGCGTTCATAAGCCGCGCAAGCGGCGCACATCACCACTACCCTGGTCGCCGTCAGGCGACACAAAGCCAGCCAAGCCCATAGACGCCGAAAAAAAACGCCGCAAGGCGTTCATAAGCCGCGTAAGCGGCGCACATCACCACTACTCTGGTCGCCGTTAGGCGACACACAGCCAGCAAAGCCCATAGGCGGCGATATCGCGCCGCTAATGCGAGTTTTTCCAAGGCGGCGGCGAGGGCGTGGACTATTGTCCTCAACCGAGCCGCCGTCCGCCGGAAAGGCTCGCAGTAGCAAGCGAGATCGTCGCCTTATTGGCGTACAACGCGGTGGCCCAATGAACACCAGATGTCGTGGGAGTGAGTGGATTTGAGTTTGCCCCAGTCGGCAACAGATACGGAACAAGCGCCGTCCTGCCCAAGAAGAGTGACCGTATCACCGACGTGAGCATCGGGAACCGCAGAGATGTCGACTACCGTGTAATCCATGGAAACTCTGCCCAGAATAGGACATTTTTTGCCGCGGATAATGACTTCACCTTTGTTGCTTAAAGCTAAAGGAATACCGTCAGCATAACCGGCTGGCAGTACCGCTGCCGGGGTATCTTTCACCGCGCGGAATTTGCGGAAATATCCGACCGAACCACCGGCGGGAATGGTTCTCAAAGCCCCGATTCTGGTGGTAAGAGTAATGATCTGACGGCAGGGCGAATGGAAATCTTCGCCATACATGGCTCCTCCCGGACGGGCAACGTTGAATGGCGGCAAAGTCGATTCCGGAACTTTGAGAATGGCATCACCTGCGGCATGATGGATATGGGGGAAGATGATTCCGGCCTGAGTCAACGTATGAAGCATGGATTTGAAACGTCCGAGCTGAAATGAGGCATAGTCCAAATCCGGTTCAGCGGCAGTGGAGAAGTGGGAAAAAATCCCATCCGGAACCAGATGCGGCAGTTTGACGATCTCAGCAATAAGTTCCGCATCGGTTTCAGGAGAAAAGCCGAGCCGTCCCATGCCGGTATCGAGCTTTATGGCAATGCGGACAAAGCGGTTTTGCCTGACGGCTTCAGCAGAGAGCAAACGTGCAGTTTCATATTGACAAACCGGAGCAATAACCCCCGATGCGACCACTTCGCTGATCTCATCCGGCATCAGTATACCGAGGATCTGGACATCGAGTCCGAGTTGTTGGACATCCAGAGCCTCGTTGATTTCGGCGGTGGCAAAGCGGTAAGCACCAGCCTCGCGCAATGCTGTGCCGATTTTTTTTGCCCCGAGACCGTAAGCATCATATTTCAACACCGGCATCAAGCGGCAACTGTTGGCATGCTGAAGCAGAACGTTGAAATTCTGCTTCAGCTGTTCTAAATCGATACGACAAACGATACGGGACATGGTAAATGGCTCACTTCGCGTATTCGACCGATCTGGTTTCCCGGATGATGGTGACTTTGATCTGACCGGGATAGGTCATCTCTTTTTCGATTCTGGCGCAGATATCTTTTGCCAGCATCTGAGCATCACCTTCGCCGATCTTTTCGGGAGTGACGACAACGCGGATCTCTCTGCCCGCCTGCAGAGCGAAGCAGGATTCAACACCGTTGAACTCGTTGGCAATAGCTTCAAGCTGTTCCAGACGTTTG
This sequence comes from Lentisphaeria bacterium, assembly GCA_017462015.1. GTDB lineage: Bacteria > Verrucomicrobiota > Lentisphaeria > Victivallales > Victivallaceae > UBA1784. The sequence continues at coordinate 16,907 of JAFTRX010000074.1, read as the reverse complement.
AGATAGAGTTCCGTGGTCTCACTGCGGGCGCCGGGACGGGATGCACTCAAAGTATCGCAGGTGTTGATAAGGATGTCGTAAAGGCTTTCCGGTTCGATTTCGGCGTGGTGCGCGGCGACAGCGTGGACAACGTCCTTGGGTTCGTTGTATTTGCGCAGCACATCAGCACCGATCTGGGCGTGGGGACCTTCAACTTCGTGGTCGATGGCTTTGCCGAGGTCGTGGAAAAGACCGATACGTTTGGCTTTCTTTTCGTCCAAACCGAGTTCAGCGGCGATAACGCCCATGAAATAGGCAGTTTCCAGAGAGTGCTGCAACACATTCTGAGAGAAGCTGTAACGGTATTTCAAGCGGCCGAGGAGCTTCATGACCTGCGGGCTGACACCGGGGATGCCGGTTTCGAGAACAGCGGCTTCACCGACCTGGAAGAGTTCATCTTCAAGCTCCTTGGAAATCTTTTTCACCAGATCTTCCACGCGGGTCGGATGGATGCGGCCGTCACCGATAAGGCGTTCCATCAAACGTCTGGCGACCTCTTTACGAACCGGATCAAAGCAGCTGATAACCACAGCTTCCGGGGTATCGTCGATCAGCAAATTGACACCGGTGGCGCTTTCGATGGCGCGGATGTTGCGGCCTTCACGACCGATGATGCGGCCCTTCATCTCATCACTGGGCAGCGGGATGGTAGCAGTGGTGCGCTCGTAGGTGCAATCAGAAGCGTAACGCTGCATGGCATAGGTCAGGATGCGGCGAGCCTCTTTTTCGCTGCGTTCACGCGCCTCTTCGAGGATGCTGCGAACCAGCAGACCGGACTCATTTTTGACTTCGTTCTGAAGTTTTTCCAACAAAATACCGCGAGCTTCATCGCGGGACATACCGGCGATGCGTTCAAGTTCGTCGATCTGTTTGGAAATATTTTTGTTCAGCTCCTGTTCGCGGGAGTTCAAACGGTCGCGCAAAGCGGAAATATCCGCTTCCTGCTTTTCGATGCCTTTGATTTTGGCATCGAGGGTATCGGCGCGGCGGTCGAGGTTTTCTTCGCGCTGGGCGAGGCGACGTTCGACAGCGTTCTGCTCTTTGCGGCGCTCTTTCAATTCAGCTTCGCACTCTTCGCGCAGTTTGTTGATCTTCTCTTTGGCAGAAACGCGGGCTTCGCGAAGGACGTGTTCTGCTTCTTTTTCCGCATTGCTGCGGATTTTGGCTGCACTGTGTTCGGCGGCGTTGCGTTGAACGCGCTGGATAACAAAGCCAACAACAGCGCCTGCCAGGAGGGCAATAACGCCAATGACTATTGTCGGTACCATTTTTGTTTTCTCCTTTTTCTCAATTATTCTTCACTGCAATGTATAACTTCCCGTTCAGTCACGACCAAACCCATTTTTATGTCGTGCGCTGTGCCGGGGAGCGGAGTATCTGACAACTGGCAGGAATATATTACAGCGACCGGAGGTATTTTCACTCCGGCAAGCATGCGGTCATAGTAACCCCCGCCGCGGCCAAGCCGCGTTCCGGAACGGTCACAACTGACCGCCGGTGTCAGAAACAGCGCCCGGGAAGCTGCGATATCACCGGGAACCGCCGGAAGTTCCGGACGGGGTTCAGGGATACCGTATTTGCCCGGCAGCAGATTCCGCTTGAAATCATCTACGCAAACCAGCTCGTAAACTCCGCGTTCCGGAACGAAACGCGGCAGTAACAGTTGTTTGCCGCAAAAGATTGGAGAGAGGTCGACTTCACCGCCGAAAGGAATATAGGCTGCAATAAACTCCGCCTGCCGGAAGCACTCCAAATCGGCAACAGCGGCGCAGATCGCCGCATTATATTGCTGTCGTGCTTCACTGGAAAGCGCCTTGCGCAACGCCGAAAATTTCCGGCGCAAAACCTGTTTTTCTCCGGTGATATCCAACCGTAATTTCTCCTGATACCACTGGCTAAAGTCCGGATGATTTTTACCGTTCTTTTTCCAGAGGCATCTTCTGCTTTGAAGTGGAAAACACGGCGAAAGAGTACAGAGTTGGAACTCCTCTGCATCGACCGGAATACCGCTCGGGGCAGTACTGATGATAACGGACCCCCCGTTTCTCATCAACCCGACAAGCCGTTCCCGGTAAAATTCTGAAATCCGTATCGGATACGGATTTGATCTTCACGCCAACTTTTCCGGTATCTCCGCAAAGCCTCAGCCTTCCGGGGAAACCATTTCAAAATCCAAGTATATATTAAAGCAAAAAATGCTGCTGATGTAAATATAACCCGGTTTTGGCAAAATGAAAGCGATTTTGTAAAAAAATATGATAAATTTTCTGATTTTTTATCGTATATGGCTTGCAATTTTCCTGTGGATGCACTATTTTTCTATCAGTAAAGTATTGCCGGAACTTTCCGGATGAAAAATAAAATTATGAAAGGCTTGAATCAACTATGGCTAAAATCACCACAGTTCTCGGATTTGACATGGAAACAGACATCGGCAGCTGGACAAGTTTTTACGAAGGTTTCGGTCCCGGAACCCGGGAAATTCTCCGTCTGCTGGATAAGCATGGTATCTCCGGAACATTCTTTTTCACTGCCGACAGTGCAATCAAAAATCCCGATATCGTGAAATTGGTTCGTGATGCCGGCCATGAGATCGGTTGTCACACTCTGTTTCACGAAACCATCGGCGAACCGCTGTTTGAGATCCCGGGCATGATCCCCATTCTCCCTGAAGAAGTGGAGCATCGTATTGAACTTGCCACGCAGAAAGTTGCGGAAATCGCCGGAGTTCAGCCGACCAGTTTCCGCTGTCCGCGCCTTTTCGGTTCAACTTCCGTGGTCAACGCGCTGGAACGGTTGGGTTACAAGGCTGATGCCACCTATCCCATGTATTTCTACAAAGAGCAACTCCGCCCCTACCATCCCAGCAAGGATGACTGGACGAAAAAGGGCGACCTCAAGCTGATCGAGATCCCGAACTTCGCCGACTTGTCCATGGATTCCAAGGACAAATACGGCCGTGACATGGATCAGTGGCCGCTGTGGCGTACGGAAAACGCTGAAGCGGTGATGAAACACATCGAGGGTTACTGCAAATATTGCGAAGACCGCAACGTTGAACCGTTCCTCTGCTTCTACGCTCATCCGTGGGAATTTGCCAAGATGCCCGAAGGCTTGATCTACTCCGGAGAAGGAGCTGTGCTGCCTGATCCCTTCATCATCAAGAACTGCGGAGAGTACTCCATTGAGCAGTTTGACCGTCTTATCGGTATGCTCAAGGCGGCGGGAAGCGAATTCAAGCAGGCTTGCCAGGTGAGCGCTGATTGAGGAATTTTTTCAGGATAAAGATGAAAAACTCTCTGTTACACTCCGCCGCATTGCAAATGGCTTTCGGCAAGTTTCCGGCACTGGACTGCCGGGTGCTGTACAGCCGTAAGTATATGCTGTCGTATAACTACATTCCGGCAGGGATATAGTTGTACGGCACAGGTAGACACAGAACTGATTTTTCAACGCAGAGCAAAATTTACAAAAAAGGAGAATTTAAAATGGCTGTCTGCATTCCCAAATCTGAATATTTTGAACGTATTGCCAAATTCCAGGCGCGCATCAAAGCCGCCGGACTCGATGCCTGTCTGGTTCACGGTACTGAATCCGACTTTGCCAACGTCCGTTATCTGAGCGAATACTGGCCGACCTTTGAACAGGCCGGTGTTTTCGTTCCCGCCGAAGGTGAAGCTGTTCTGCTCATCGGTCCCGAAAGTGAAAAGTATGCCCGCGGCCGCAGTGTTCTTCCCAACGTGGCGCTGATGCTCAACTACCGCGAATCCGCTGAACCGGATTATCCGGGCATCCCCCTTGCCACCTATGACCAGGTCGCCAAAATGGCGATGGGCAACCGTCCGCTCAAGACCCTCGGTCTGGTCGGTACTGCCGTCATGACCAAACCGACCCTCGATGCGGTTGCCGCTCAGCTCCCCGGAGTCAAGGTCGTCGTTGCTGACGAAGTGTTCCGTCCCTTGCGCTGGATCAAGAGCGAAAACGAACTCAACTGCCACCGCAAAGCTTTCAAGGTCGCGGAAAAGGCTGTTGCCGCCATGCTCAATGAGATGAAACCGGGCATGACCGAATTTCAGGCGATCGGTATCGCTCAGCGCGAGATCTACGCCAACGGCGGTGAATATGAGGGCCACAGCCTCTACTGCTTCGGTGGCGACCGCACCAGTAACGGTATCAGCCGTCCGACCTCTGCCAAATTGAAAAAGAATGAGATCATCCAGCTCAACATCGGTGCCCGCGTCGGCGGTTACAGCAGCTCCATCGGTTTGCCGGTCTACTTCGGCAAGCTCCCCAAAGAGCAGATGGCGCTGGTCGAATTCGGTCTCCGCGCTCACAAGTACACCTTTGAGCTGATGAAAGCCGGCGCCGATGCCGCCAGCATCGCCAAAGATTACACCCAGTGGGGTATCGATCAGGGCTGGGGCGACTACATGCTCTACGGTCCGGTTCACGGTCTGGGCATCATGGAAACTGAAAGCCCCTGGATCGAAACCACCAGCAACTACAAGCTGCAGGAAAACATGACCTATCAGATCGACACCTTCTTCACCGGTAACGGTTACGGTCTGCGCTGGGAACGCGGCTGTATCATCACTGCTGACGGCTGCGAACTGCTCTCCAAGAAGTTCATGAGCCTCAACTGCTGCAAACTTGACTGATTCAGCACGGTGAGATAAACCAAGCGCGGCGGGGAAAGGAAAGCACTTCCTTTCCCCCCGTTTTTAGAAGGACGAACATGCAGCAGAGTGAACCGGTATGGAGCGTGAGTGCGGTCAACCGCGCGTTGCGTGAAACAATAGAGGGAGCCTTTATGCCCTTTTGGATGGGCGGCGAGGCAGGTTCACTTATACTGCACCGTTCCGGACATGCGTACTTTCAACTGAAAGATGACAAATCGCAGATCCGCGCCTGTTACTTCGGCGGTGCTGCCGAATGTCGCCGGTTGGGAATCGCCAACGGTTCGCTGGTGGAGGTTTGGGGAAATCTTTCGGTCTACGAAGTGCGCGGCGAATATCAGTTCAACATAAAAAAGATCCGCCTTGCCGGGATCGGCGCCTTGCAGCAGCGTTTTGATGAACTCAAGCGCAAACTTGATGCTGAAGGATTGTTCTCTCCGGAACGCAAGAAGCCGATACCGCTTCTTCCCCGCAAAATCGGTGTAGTCACCAGTCCCACCGGGGCGGCGGTGCGGGATTTTCTGCAAATAATCAACCGCCGTTTTCCGGATGTCAATGTTCAGCTTTTTCCGGCGCTGGTGCAGGGACCGCAGGCGGCGGCGCAGGTCGCTGCCGGAGTAAAATTTTTCAACCGCACCCGCAGCGTGGATGTCATCGTCGTCACCCGCGGCGGCGGCAGTATGGAAGATTTGTGGCCGTTCAATGAAGAGATCGTTGCCCGTGCGGTTGCCGGAAGTCAGATCCCGGTCATCAGTGCAGTCGGACATGAGATCGACTTTACGATTTGTGACTTTGCCGCCGATTTGCGCGTACCGACTCCATCGGCGGCGGCAGAGCTGGTCATCGGGAAACGGGAAGAATTTTTTGCCCGTCTGGAACGTGCCGGAAAGGATCTTTCCTCCATTTTACAACTGCGCATAAGTAATTACCGCAACCGTTTGGAGCGGCTCGCCGGGAATCCGGTCTTTCATGAACCGCGCCGCGCGCTCGATGTCAAACGGCAATATCTTGACGAAATGGAGCTGCGGCTCCTCCACTGTGCGCAAAATCATCACACCCGGCAGAAACATCAACTGGAAAAAGCCTGGGCGGCGCTCAATACACTCAATCCGGCACGTCAGCTGGAACGGGGTTATGCCATGGTCTTTTCGCCTGACAGCGGCAGTGTGGTGACCACCTCCAGAATCGCGCCGGGAACCCGGTTGGAACTGCAGTTCGCTGACGGCAAATTGCCGGTGGAGACGGTGGAACGATGAAAAAACTTTCCATGTGGTGCCGTTACGACCGGTTGGGGGCGTCCAGCCGTTTGCGTTTCTACCAGTTTATTCCGGCTCTGCAAAAAGCCGGATTGGAGATCGATGCCCGCAATTTTTTTTCTGACAGCTATTTGAAACAGCTTTACTCCGGCAACGGCAAATCAAAAACCGCATTTTTGTCTGCGCTGATGCGCAGATGGCGGGAGTTATCGGCACTGGAAGATAATGTCCCTGCGCTGATCGAGTACGAACTCCTCCCCTTTATGCCCTATTGTTTTGAACAGCACTTTCTTAAAAAACGCAAGTATATACTTAACTTTGACGATGCAGTTGATCTGCGTTACCGCAAACTGCCGTTTCTGCGCCGGAAATATCCGCAGCTGATAGCCAATGCTTCCGGAATAATCGTTGCCAATACGGAACTCTTCAACCGCTTTTCCCCTGTCAACGATAACATTTTGAAACTTCCGACCGTCCCGCCGCCGCCGCCGGAGCATCCGGTTTTGGACAAAGGTGACAAATTGCGTATCGGCTGGATAGGTACGCCGGTCACTTATCAGTTTTTAATTGAACACGCCTCCATACTTCAGGCGATGTATAAACAACACCCCTTTGAATTGTTCGCCATCGCCAGCGCCGGTCTGCCGCCAGTTCCCGGGGTTCCGACACTCAACGTGGATTGGAGCGCAGAAAGCGAACACGCCGCATTGCAAAGCTGTGATATCGGCATCATGCCGCTGAGCGACACCCCATTTACCCGGGGCAAGTCGGCATTCAAACTTATCCAGTATCTCCGGGCAGGGATTCCTGCCATCGCTTCAGCGGTAGGCGAAAATTTGCAGGTCATTTGTGATGGTAAAACCGGTTTTTGCGCCGGTGATACCGCCGGGTGGCTCGCGGCGTACCGGTTTCTTTCGGTCGCGGAAAACCGGCGCGCGATGAGAGCAGACATTGCCCTTGAAGCCGAAAAGTACTCTTTTGAACGTAATGCCGCCGCTTTGATTGATTTTATCCGGCAGCATCTGGAGTTGGAATTATGATAGAGAAATTTTTGAAACAGGAGTTGACCGGATGGCATGCGTGGGAAGTGATATATTTGCTTTCCGTGGTCACATCCATTGGTGTTATTGCCGGTTATCTGGGAGATTCCGCATTGGGAATAGCTTCCGCAGTCACCGGTACGCTTTACACGATGCTTGCGGGAAAAGGGAAAGTCAGCTGTTACATCTTCGGTATCTTCAACACCATCGCCTATGGTTACATCGCCCGTTCCCAGAAAATATACGGTGATATGATGCTCAACTGGGGCATCTATCTGCCGATGATGTTTGCCGGTTTTGCCATGTGGTTTTTCCGCCGCGACCGCGACTACTGCATAATCAAAGAGCGGTTGTCCTTCCGGGCGCTGATCGTATTCATTCTGTCTGCTCTGGCGGCGATTGCGGTGTATGCATTTCTGCTCCGCCGCATGGGCGGCAGTCAGCCGTATCTGGATGCCTTTACCACGGTGATTTCGGTAATGGCGATGGTATTGACATTGAAACGGTGTATCGAACAATGGATATGCTGGACACTGGTGAATCTGGCATCGGTCATAATGTGGATAAAGGTTTGTATTTCCACCGGCGGCGAATCAGTTGCAACGCTGTTGTGGTGGCTGATAATGCTGACCAGCGGAGTGATATTCTTTGTGCAATGGTACATTTCTTTGAAAAACGATCCAAACGTGGGGGATGGAGAATGTTGAAAAAATTTTATGTGATGCTGATCGCGATTGCGGCATTGTGGATGCTGCCGTTGTCCGGTGCGAAACCGGCGAAGTACATTTTTCTGCTGATTGCCGATGGCACCGGGGAAGAGATGATGAAGCTCTATTTGCGGGAACATCCGGCATCGGTATTCAAAACATTCAAAAATAAACATCTGACATCCACACTGGATGCCAGCGGTTCGGTCAGCAGTTCCGGTGCCTGCGGTACTGCCATCGCCTGCGGCAAACAAACCACCTTCTGCCGCATTGCCATGGATCAGGACGAAAAACCGCTGCGCAGTCTGGCTTACAAATTCAAAGAACTCGGCTTCAAAATCGGTATTATTACCGATTCATCGCTCACCGATGCCACCATATCGCCGTTTTTTGCCATTTCTCCCCGTTGTCTTGCGCACAACAGGATCGTTGCCGATCTCTGCCGTTCCGGATTTGATTTTTATGCGGAAAGCAGCTTGGGTGTTCCGAAATATTTCAGCGAAAAAGATATGCGTTCCATGCTGATCAGTGCCGGTTACCGCGTGATACCCGGGAAAAAGCTGCGCACCATGAACCCCGGTGAACGCAACTATCTCTTCTCCCCCTCCCGCGCCACGGAGCGCAAACCGGGAACTCCATCTCTGGGGGACATCACTGCCGCCGCCGCCAATTTGCTCTCTCACGGGAATAAAGGATTTTTTCTTGTCGTCTCTGCCGGAAGTATCGATTACTTCAACCATCGCAACGATGCCGCATCGGCATTACGCGAGATGAACAGTTTTGAATTTGCCGTCCGCGCGGCTCTGGATTTTGCCGCCCGCCATGCGGAAGAAACGTTGATCGTCATCACCTCCGACCACGAAGTCGGTAACTTCCGCGTTATCGGTGCCAACGCTACCGCTTTTCATCTGAAACAGAAATATCCCTATCTGGCGATTTCCGACCGTCTCTTGCTGCATCTGCGGCAGAAATATAATGATAAACAGTTGATCTCCGCCGCGTTGAAAATGGTACAGACAAAATCGTTTTCCACCGCAGAACAGCGCCGTCTGCAGAGCGCATGCCGCTTATTCCGCGAAAAGAAAAAATTGAAGCGCTACGGCGGATTCAACCCGCTCGCCGTCGAAGTCATGCGGATGCGCGATAAACGCAACGGCGCTGTGTATTTCTCCTGCGATCACACCGGCAACCCCGTAATTACCAGCGTCCGCGGCACCGGAGTTCAGCATTTTAACAACCTGAAGGAAAGCAGTGACATACCTCACTGCATTGCCGCCGCCGCTGGTTATCCGGAACTTTTGTCACGGTAACTTTCCCGATTTGTGACGGGAGGAAAAGCCGGATGTTTTTTCGGCGTAAAGTTTGTATTTTGGGCATTTGAGAGCTATATTATCTGACAACTTTGATCAACAATAAATTAAAAGAGGTCCTATGAAAAAATTTCGTATATTGATGGCGTTGATACTGTTTCTTTGTGTCTTTACCCTGACCGCCGGAAAACCGGCAAAGTATGTTTTTCTCCTGATCGGAGACGGCATGGGCGAAGGAACTGTTCAGCTTTATACCAAACTTTTCCCCAACTCCAACTTTTCCAAATTCGGTAACTTCATCCCCACCGGAACCAACAACGTCAGCGGCAAAACTACCGACTCCGCCGCCAGCGGCACTGCTCTTGCCTGCGGTATCAAAACCTATAACGGCGCCATCGGTGTCGATAAAAACGGCACCCCCCGCAGCAGCCTTGCCCGCCTGCTCCAGAAACGCGATTGGAAAATCGGTATCATTTCCAGCGTCGCCATCAATGATGCCACTCCCGGCACCCATTATGCCAACCGTCTCACCCGCAAGGATCATTCCGGTATACTTGCTGATTTGTTCGCTTCCCACTATGACTTTTTCGGCATCAGTCAGTATTTCTCCCCGAAGGATTTCCAGAAAAGCGATCTGGACAAACTTCTCCGCCGCAACGGTTATACCATTGTTGACGGCAAAAAGTTGAATACTCTCAAACCCGGCGACCGCAACATTGTCATCTCCGACACCCATGCCACCGCCGTTAAAGCCAAACTTCCCCGGCTTGCCGATGTAACTGCCAAAGCCGCAGAACTCCTTTCCGCTAACGGCAACAGCTTCTTTCTGATGGTCGAAGGCGGTGCGATCGACCACTGCAACCACCGCAATGATGCCGTTTACTCCATGCAGGAAATGGCTGAATTTGATGCGGTCATCGGAAGTGCTCTGAAGTTTGCTGAAAAACATCCGGACGAAACTTTGATCGTCGTTACCGCTGACCATGAGACCGGCGGTCTGATGATCAAAGATTTGAATCTGGCGAACAAATCTTTCCTCAACGCCCAAACCATTACCAATGTCGCTATCTCCTCCAAAATGGAGAAGCTGAAAAAAGCCAAAGCCACGACTGCTCAGTTGACCGAAGCCGTTTGCAAAGAACTCGGTTTGACCAAACTGACTTCCGATGAATCCAAGCGTTTGGAACAGGCATGCCAGCTCTTCGTTTCCGGCAAAAAAACCAAAGGTGACAAACTGGCGCGCAGCATGGGTTACGGCCGTTACAATCCGCTTGTCATCGAGGCGTTGCGCATCCGCGACCGCAGAAACGGTTTTATCTACACCAGCTTTTCTCACACCCCGACAAAAGTGCGTACCTACGTCCGCGGTGCCGGTGCTGAAAACTTCAAAGCTCCGCAGGAAAACAGCGATATCCCCCATCGCATTGCCGCTGCCGCCGGGTTCCCCGGTCTTCTGAAAAAAGAGGGCGCCAATCCGCCGTTCCCCGTCCGGAAAAACATTACCGGTTTTATCGACCTTTACCGGGTCACCCCCACTTCTGCCACTTTGCACTACGGCTTCAACACTGCCGCCAAACGCGAATTCAAAATCAATGGCAAAGTGGTCAAAACGGTCAATGATTTCTTCGGCAAAGCAACCTTTGAAAATCTTAAACCGGACACTGAATACACCGTCAGCTGCGGCAAATATCAGCGCAAATTCCGGACTCAGAAACTTATCCCCGGCAAACCTCTGTTCAAAGTCGGTGTCATGTCGGATGTTCACTTGACCACGCAGCCTGATATTCCGCCGCGTATGCACAGCCGCAGCGGCGTACTTGCCACCGAAATGGTCAAGCGTTTCAACAAACAGAAGGTCGATTTCCTCTTCTTCCCCGGCGATTTGACGGATAAAGCTTTGCCCGGCGACCTTGAGCTTGCGGTCAAAGTGCTGAAAACCGCCAAAATGAAAACTTTGTTCACCCACGGAAACCACGACCGTGTCAACGACAGCAACCGGGACTTCTGGAAGAAAAACTTCAATGCGCCAACCGGGATTTTCGTTCACAAAGGCATCCAGATCGCCTGGATCAATACCGGCATCGGCTGGTTCAACACCCCGGAAAATGCGGCGGTCATCAACAAAATTGATGAAAAACTTCCGCTGATCCTCTTTACCCACTATCAGATCTTCCCGGATAAATATATCAACGTCAGAGATCGTGCCAGCGTTGTCGCGGAAATGAGAAAAAAAGCTTCCATCGCAGATGCTCCGGCGGCAGCACGACCGCTGCTGGAAAAGATTTCCCGCTGCAAAGCTGTCATCCTGGTCGGACATAAAAATGTGGCTTCTGCCGTCAAAGTCGGTAGCGCCGTTCAGTTCAACATGCCGCAGCTGACAGAATATCCGGCAGGTGCGCTGACAATGGAAGTTTACTCCTGCGGTGTCCGCTTCACCTTTGAACCGATTGCCGATGCTTTTGCCGAAGAGTACACCCGGCGGCGCGTAACGGAAAACTCGCTTCTGGGTTTCCGTACCCGTCACTCGGTTCCCGTGTGGAATCAGAGTTTCCCTTGGGGTGGAGATGATAAAATGCTTTTCCCGGTGTGGAAAAACGAATAAAATAAGGAGCTGTTCACATGGCATCTTTTGATTTGCATTTACACACCAACTGGAGTTACGATGCTTTCGCCGGTGTGGAAGATTATTTCCGTTTGGCTCAGGAGAAGAAAACCCGCGCTATCGCCATTACCGACCACCACTTGATGGATGGTTACGATGAAGTACTTGAGTGCGCGGCAAAGTATCCGGAAGTCGGTTATCTCTCCGGCTCTGAAATCAGTGTCAGCTGCGAATTCGGTCCGATTGACCTGGTTTGTCTGAATTTGCCGCGCCGCCCCACCGGAGAGCTGGCAAAACTTTTTGACCTCTACCGCAACTGGCAGATCGCCAGCGGTACCGAGGCTTCAAAAAACTTCTGCCGGTTGGGTTATGACTTTGATGACAATGCCCGGTTGGAGTTGCTGAAATCCTACCGTACGGCAGCAGCTGTCGCCAAACAGGGCAACTCCCACGTCCGGAACGAAACGTTGGTTCAGCATTGCATCGATTCCGGATTCTGCAAAGATGCCGATGGTTACCGGGCTATACGCAAGCAGTTCGTCAATATGCCGCCGTACCCCTCTTATGAGGTTATGGTTCCGGCAGTTAAAGCGGCGGGCGGTCTTATCTTTATCGCCCATCCTTTTAACTACTTTTTGCAGAATGACCGCAAACGCATGGATGCTCTGAGAGAGATGTTCCAACTGGACGGTATCGAGTGTGCGCACCCGAGTGTGCCGGAAGAGATGACTCCGGTCTACCGGGCATATTGCGAAGAGCATGGCTTGCTTTCTTCCGGAGGAAGTGACCTCCACTCGGCAATTTCAGATGAGTTTGCCGGACATTGTGCGCCGGATTTCTGGCTGGATGAGATATTGGAGCGGGTAACTGTTTATCACGGTGCATAGAAAGATGAAAAATCCGCCGTTCATTGTAGAATACCCCATACAGTTGAATGACATTTCTGCCGATGCCAAAATGCGGAGCTGGAAGCTGTTCGACTGTTTGCAGGATGCCGCCGGACGTCATGCCGATGTGCTTGGCGTAGGATTGAAACAGTTGAAAGAAAGCAGTTTGAGCTGGGTACTGTCCCGGATCAGAGTCCGCATGGATGAGTTTCCGGAATATGGAGACAGTTTGAGAATAAAGACCTACCCCAGCGGATTTGACCGGTTGTTTGCCTACCGGCAGTTTGAACTTTTTTCCGTTGCCAGCGGCAAAAAACTCGGCGTCGCCGGAAGTGCATGGCTTACGTTGAATCCGGAGAATTACCGCCCGGTCTCTCCGGCAAAGTATATGAGCGGTCTGCCGCAATGGGATTATGAAGGAGACATCTATTTTCAGGGTGATTCCATGGCAAAAATCCCGGTTTCAACCGAAGAACGCGGCGAAGTCATCAGCCAGCGCGTGTCATGCACTCAAATTGATTACAACCGCCATTTGAACAATGCATTTTATGCCATGTTCACCGAAGATTATCTGGGAAAAGTAACCGGCAAACTGGTGCGATTCAAGGAGATACAGATAAACTTCAACAGCAGTACCGCAATGGGGGAAATATTGGATTGCTCCGGAAACGTGAACAAAGAGAACTTGAGTTTTTACGTTGAAGGCATTCAGCAGAGCAGCGGCAAAAATGCGTTTCAGGCACAGGGCAGCTTTGAAATAATGTGACTTTCATACAGCTATCCTCAGGTGGCGGCAGAAGAGCCGGCGATCTTGCTCCTATTCTTCGGCATTGCCAGAACCGCCTCTGCTCTTCCGGAATTGCATGCGCTCTTCGAGCATTTTGATGAAACCGGCAGCTTCTGCGGATCTTCCGGGGATAACATCCAGCACGATATCTTCAAAATGATCCGGAACATACTGCCATTGTAGGAGATAATAATTCTCCTCCGGGCAGCGTTTTTTCCAGATATAACCACCGATGACCCACGGAAGCGAACTGCAAATGAGCATTGCCGCGCCGATTATCCAGTCGCCGGAAGCGATCCACGCCGCAATTACCACTCCCGCCGGGACCAGATACAATATCCATGCCAGAAACGCGCAGATTAAATTCCGTACCTTATGGCTTGTTTCAACATGGACGATATTGGATACAAGTTCTTCCAATTTGAAGGAATTTATCTTTATATGGTTGTCGTTGAAAAGTTTAAGCTCACTGCGATAAAGTTCGGCGTATATTTTATCGAAACGGCAGCGGGCAAGCGGAGTTTCCGGAACCGTAAAGCCGCGTTGGGAAGAGCGGCATAAGGCGGAAATTTTGTTGACAAGCTCAAAAGCGTAAGCGCGATTTTTAAGCAGATACTCAATATTGATCATTCCGCTTTGCGTGGTGCTGCCTTCAAAATAAAAGAATCCGGTCTGCTCTTTGGCGCGATTCCGGAAAATATAAAACAGACTCTCCCTGAAAAACGGAACCGGACGGCCGATAATCAGAATTGCCAATATAAAAACGATAAAACCGATAAGAGTTTTATCCCACGGTTGGCGCAAAGCGAAAAATAGTAAGATTCCTGCCAATCCCAGACCGAGAGCTGCCACGCACCAGGCCAGCAGCAACGGGAAAACACGCGGCGGTTCCGGAGCAAATTCTCCATATTCCGGATCAAGTTCCTGTAAATCAAATTCGTTCTTCCAGAGATTTTTACCATATTTTTTGCAGGTGATGAACAACTTTCTTTCCGCTTCGTCCAATTCATAAATATGAGTTTTGCCAACAGTTTTTAAAGTAAATGTCTGCATAAATATCCGTCAATATTTTTATTGTTATCCAGTCTTGCACAAAATGCTGATTATATTTCCTGCCAACTTCTGACCATCATCCCCTTGCGGGTGTAGGATTCTGCGCCACCGTAAATCAACATACCACCTTCGCATTGGGATAATTTCTGCCAATAGTCCAGACCGGAAAACATACTGCTTGCCACCGTCTGTCCGGATTTGATTTCTATCGGTAAAAGCTTTTCTCCATTCTCAATAAGAAGATCAACTTCGTGTCCTTGAGAATCCCGCCAGAAATAAAACGGAGGTTCGATTCCGGCATTGTAACTTGATTTTACCAACTCCGAAATGATGAAAGTTTCAAAAATCGCCCCCCGCTGGCTGTGAAGTTCCAGATCACCGACCGAACGGATATTCAATAAATAACAGAGCAAACCGGTATCATAGAAATACAATTTAGGCGTTTTGATCAGACGTTTATTGAAATTTTTTGAATGCGGTTTCAAGAGATAAGTAATATAACTTGCCGTCAGCAATGAAATCCAGCGTTTGGCAGTGAGCGGTGAAACTCCGGCATCCGAGGCAAGCGAATCCATATTGAGAATTTGTCCGCTTCTCCCGGCTGCCAATCGCAGAAAACGTTCAAAAGTTTCAAGGTCGCCAACATTGATCAAGCTTCTGACATCCCGTTCCAAATAGCTTTGAGTATATTGAGCATACCAGTTCGTAGGATTTATATTGCGGTCATAAATCGGGGGGTAGCCGCCTTTGAATATCTGTTTAAAAGCCGAAGTTGAACTGTTTTCTGCAATCAGTGGTTCGGTACTCAACTGAAAAATATCATGATTATTTTTGTTGTTGATCTCCCGACAGGACAGCGGTAACAGTTTCAAAGTTGCACAGCGTCCGGCAAGAGATTGACTGATTGCTTCCTGTAAATGAAAATTTTGTGAGCCGGAGAGAATAAATTCCCCCATTTTTCTGTGCTCATCCACCAATGGCATAATGTAACTGAAAAGTTCCGGAACACGCTGAACTTCATCCAGGATCACCGGTTTGGAAAATTGCGCAAGAAAACCATTGGGATCTTCTTTGGCAAACTGCCGTGTGTCCGGTTTTTCAAGGTTTACATATATATATTCCGGAAACAGCTCCCGGCACAAAGTCGTCTTTCCCGATTGCCGTGGTCCGGTAATTGCAACCACCGGGTAGTGTTTTGCGGTTTCCAAAACCAATTCGCTCATCTGTCTTGTAATCATCGTATCACCTCGTTTCCTTGTAAATATAACATTCAATATTGGATTTGCAAGGGTTTAGCAGTAAGAAAAAAGGAAATTTCTTGCAAATCCGACATTCAATGTCAGATTTACAAGAATTTTTTACTGCCATCCCATAAAATCAACGGAAGCAAATTGGATTTTTGAAAGTGATTTTGTCAGATTTTGTTTTGCGCGAGCAAAACGCGCGTGCGCCCTCCGCCGCGCCACCAGTGAAAATGCAGTAGTCATGACCGGCGGATACGTTGATCTTTACAAAATATGTTTTCCGCTCATATACTTTCTGCCATGATAGAGTGCGACTGTATTTTCCGGCACGATAAGTCGTTTGATTTTTTCGCTTTGAGCGATTGAAATATGCAAAATCGTTTCTCCATCCGATGCTTTCTCACAGCGGATGAAGAGATCCCCTCTGGAAGTATTGCGGTATGCTTTGATCGGATGCAGATGCAGCGGATCATCCGGATCGCAGGCAAATACAATTGTTTTGCTCAAGCCGAAAGCTGCTTTAACGGCTTTCCATGAGAGAACATCCGATGTTGCCGGACATTCTTGGGCAAGAGCTTCTTTCAATTCCTCTTCCGACAAAGTTGTCCGCAAACAGTATTCAGCATAAGGCTGGAAGTATTTGTCAAAAATTTTCATTGCGCACTCTTCTTGCCGGTAATATACCATCGCCCGCAAGCGTTTACAACTGCGGCAGAAAAATTATTCCCCTGGCATGGCAACATAACCTGTCTTTTCAATCAGCTCTTTTCCGGCGGGGGAGAACAGGAAATTTACAATTTTTCCGACATTTTTACTACGCGGCTTGACGGTGATGATACAGCAATCGGCAATAAAAGGATAAGTACCGTTGCGGATATTTTCCACGGTGGGGGCAATGCCGTCGATCGCAAGCAGTTTGATTTCGCCGTTTTTGAACATTTCTGTTGAAAAATAGCGGAATGTAAAGCCGAGCGCTTCCTGATAGTTGCGGTAATTTGCTACATCGTTGATGATCCCGCCCATACCGGCAAGGCGGTCTTCTTTCAAGGGCGGCATAATTGGTGTTTTGCCCATGATCTTTTCCAGCATGGTCTGGCTGCCACTGCCCTGATTGCGCTGAAATGGCTTGATTTTTCCGCTCAAACGCTTATCTATCTGCGACCAGTCGGTGATTTTACCGGCATAAATATCCCGGATTTGTTGTGAAGTAATATTTTTTATGGGATTTTTACTGTTGACAAAAAAGACAAACGCTTCTTTGGCAAAGGGAGTGATCTCATATTTCAAACCTTTGGCTTGGGCATCG
>JAFTRX010000073.1 GCA_017462015.1 Lentisphaeria bacterium | reverse complement strand
CGGCGGCGGGAGAGCCGCCTCGCCGCTCGTGCTTCGCACTCGGCGGTTACAGTCGATTTTCCGGAGACCTCGCTCTGCGGCATTCCGCCGGCTTGCGCCTTGCTCATGCCTTGAGAGTGGTAGTTGTTGAGTTTTATTAGAGTACCTTGTATCGGCGAAAAAGAGCGGGTAATCTTGCTTCTATCCTCCGTAGCCATCGAGGCGAAGGAGGATGCCGCACGATCCATCCGCCGGTCGAGACAGACCATTTTGAACGCATCTCAACTGGTGGCGCGGCGCATTGCGCACGCGCGCATTGCTTGCGCAAAACAAAATCTGACAAAATCAGTTTTTTAAATATCAGCAATTTTCCTCTTGAAAATATCTTTTTTGGCAAGTATAGTATATCACGGCTTTTGTTTCAGTGTTTTACAAAAACTAAGAAAAGGTATTTTATGAAAAAATTTCTGTTGTTGTTGTGCCTGGCAGCGGTCTTTCCACTGTTGGCATATCCGCTGGTTCCGGGCAAACGTTACCGGGCCGACTTTGAGATGAAAACCATCCACCCGGCGTATCCCGAAGACTGGTACTGTCAGAATTTGAAGTTCAACTATCCCGGCGTTTCGTTCCGTTTTGCCAACTCAAAAGGCAAAGAGTTGCGCCGTTTAAACTTCAAATCCCCCTACTACATGTCTTTTTTCAACAACTTCAATAAAGAAAGTTTTGAGTTTTACGCTCCCGACAACGCCGCGAAACTGGTGTTGCGCAAAAGCGGAGTCATCATCCGGAACTTCAAGTTGACCGAAGTCACCCCGGGAGAAAATATCGCACTGCCGCTCAACCACCGGGTCGCCGGACAGCTCCGTAATGCGGAAATCACCATCACCGCCAACGGGAAAGCGATTTTCGACACCTCCATCAATGGCGTGGTCGAATCCATGCCGGTACGCGTGGAAGGCGGTCAGCGTTACCGTCTGACCATCACCGGAGGCAAAGGGACCCGCAACGGCAAAGGTTCTTCTCTGCTTATCCGTTATTACTTCTACAAAGCCAGCACCGGCAAGTCCATCTCCAGCAACAAAGAGGCGATCCGCACCTCCAATCCGAACAAGCCCATGAAATATGAATTCCGCGCTCCGAAAGATGCAAAATGGTTCACCATCTGGTGCATGTGGGCAAAGTTGTATGACTTCAAACTGGAAAAAATCTGACGGATAAAGGATAAAAACCCATGAAAAAATATATTTTATTTTCACTCTTTTCTGCGGCGCTTATTTTGTCCGCCGCCCCGGAGCGCAGTATCGCTGCCCCCGGGAAAAAAGCCGGTAAAAAGAGCGCTGCGATCTCCATCGCCGTCAATGGCGAAGCCTCCGGTCATATTGCCATTGATGTCAACGCCCCCCGTCCGGTCAAATTCGCCGCTGAAGAGCTGCAGAATTATCTTCGCAAAATCACCACTGCCCGCTATCCGGTACAGCACTCTACAGCCGGTTGGCAAAGCACTATCTTTGTCCTCGGCACTCAGGACAGCCCGCTGGTCAAATCTCTTTTGACCAGCGCAGATAAAAAAGTACTTAAAACGCTGAAATATGACGGCTATGCCGTATTCAAACGCAACAACAAAATCATGATAATCGGTAACGATGCCCGCGGCGTTATCAACGGCGTTCACCGTTTCATCTACAAGCACACCGACTTTATCTGGGTGCGTCCGTACAAAGAGCAGGCTGTCTACACCGTTGACCCCAATCTCAAACTGACGGTCAAAGATTACACCGACAACCCCGAATTTTACTTTCGCGGCTGGGGCGCCAACGGCAACATCGCCATCAAAAGTGAAGAGTATTTCCTCTACGTATCCCGCCTGTGCAACAACAAATCCCCCGGCAGTCACGTCGACTCCCTCCTCGGCAGAATGTTTGACCACGGTCTGGTCATGGAATTCGGCGGCGGTCACAACATGTCCACCCGCTGGCTTCCCAAAAAGAAATACGGCAAGACCAATCCGGAATATTACATGCTCCTTGACGGGACCCGCCGTACCACCGGCGCGGTGAACTTGTGTTACACCAACAAGGATATGATCAAGACCTTCATCAAAGAGACCCTTGAAATCGCCGGAAAATTGCCGGATTACTTTGAAACGATCAACATCATGATCGACGACACTCAGGCGTACTGTGAATGTGAAGAGTGCATGAAGCCGATCACCCTGCCGGACGGCAGAGTGCTGGAACGCAAGCATGAAGCGTTCAAATCGACTCAGTTCTACATGTTCCTGAACCAGGTTGCCCGGGCGGTTGCCCAAAAGCACCCTCGCCTCCATGTCAAATGCTTCGGCTACTTCTTCACCGCCGTTCCGCCGGAAATCCCGGTCGAAAAAAATATCCGTATCAGCTTCTGTCCCTATGTCCGCAACGACAAAGAGACTCTCCATGGTGCCAGTAATGCCAGGTGGCTGGCGCGCACCAAAAAGTATGCCGCTATGAGTCCCGGTGTCATCTGGCGGGAATACTACTACTCCGGAGCCGCCTTCCCCCGCGCTCAAGCGAATATCATCGCCAAAGATTTGCGCTTCATCAACACTCTCGGTGTCCGCATGATCTACTCGGAACTCTCCTGGGCCGACCGTCCGGAATCAATACACAGGAAGCGTCCGGCAACGGAACACGCATTCTTTGACATCACCGGTCCTGAATTCTGGACGATCAACATGCTCTTCTGGGATCCCCGGCAGGATCCGGATGCTTTGCGCAACGAATATATCAAGCGTACCTACCGTGAAGGCGCGCCCGGAGTTCAGAGATTCTACAAGCTGCTCCGCGACAGCTGGCTCAATGATCCCACACGCAGTCAGTTCAACTCGGATTTCCGCCGCGATATGGGACACTATGTGGTCAACAAAAAACTGGTCACCCCCTGCCGGGAAGCACTTGCCCAAGCCGCAAAAACCGTCAAAGATCCCCGTTCCAAAGAGCTGATTGCCCGGCTTTCCGGAACTTTTGAAAACTGGTTGAAGCAGGCTTCCGCCGGAAAGGTTTCTTCCACGGATGTCACCAAGACTGAAAGCCGCACGTTCCCCGGATTTGACTTCGATTCCGGCATCTGGGAAAACGCAGGAAAGCTGGCCAATCTGCGCAAAATGAGACAGCCGCAGCTGGAAGCGGAAGAACCTACTGAAATCAAATTCACCCACAACAGCGACACTCTGTATATCGCCTTCCGCTGTCCGGTTCCGGGCAAGGTTTATGCGAAAAAAGATTCCCCCCGCGACGTCTGGCCCACCGGTGACCGTGTGGAACTCTTCTTCGCAGACGGCAAGGAAAACTACTACCATCTGGCGTTCAACTGCTTCGCCAACGGCACGATTGGAACCTACGATGCCAGGAACACCGATGCCAAGTGGAACATTCCGTGGCGCGTTCAGACTCAAGTCAAAAATGGCGAATGGCGCGCCGTTGCCGCCATCCCGCTGCGGACGCTGAATATCGCTGTTGAGAAGAACAACAAAGCGCGTGTTCTCTTCTGCCGCACCCGTTCCGGCAGAAACTGCAACCGCTCCGATGCTCACTCCAGCTGGGGCGGCGCAGATCCGCACAAAGTTGAAGGTTTTGGAGAATTAGTGTTTTCATTGGAATAAGATAGGCGCCGCCGCAGAGTTCGAAAAAAAGAATGAACTCGACCGGCGGATGGATCGTGGAGCATCCTCCTTCGCCTCGATGGCTACGGAGGACAGGAGCAAGATTGCCCGCGAGGCGCCGCCGCAGGTTGTAATAATAAAAAAAGGATAAATGTTTTATGAGAGTATGGTTATCAATCATTATGCTGTTCAGCGCGTTTGCGCTCACGGCAGCACCGGGAAAGAAAATCCGCAAGCAATCCACTGCCAAAGTGAAAAAAGTTAAAGTTGCCAAAGCCCCGAAAGCGGTTCCGCCAATCACCATTTCCGAAAAGGGGGAAGCTGCCGGTCACATCGCCATTGATCTCAATGCTCCGCGTGCCGTGCAGTATGCCGCGAAAGAGCTGCAGAATTACCTGCGGCTCATCACGACTGCGCGTTACTCCATCCAGCACAATGCCGATCACTGGAAGCCAACGACCTTCGTCCTCGGAACGAAAGATTGTCCGATCATCAAGCCGTTTCTCCGCGGCGCCGCTCTGCGCGATGTCAAGAAGCTCAAAGATGACGGTTATGCCGTGCTGAAGCGTTCCAACAAAATCCTCATAATCGGAAACAATCCGCGCGGTGTCTTGAACGGTGTTCACCGTTTCATCTACAAGCACACCGACTTTATCTGGGTGCGTCCGTACAAGGAGTTGGCAATTTACACCGTCCAGCCCGATTTGAAGCTCGTTATCAACGACTATGTCGACAACCCGAAATTCCGCATGCGCGGCTGGGGTGCCAACGGTCATCTTGCCGTGCGCAGTGAAGAGTATTTCATGTACGTCTCACGTCTGGGCAACAACTGGGCGCCCGGTGGTTCCAATCCCACTATTCTCGGCCGGGAACTTGACCACGGCTTCATTATGGAATACGGCGGCGGACACAATATGTCCACGCTCTGGCTGCCCAAAAGAAAATACGGCAAAACCAATCCGGAATACTACATGCTCGTCGGAGGCAGACGGCGTACCGACGGTCCCACTCAGCTTTGCTACACCAACAAAGAGATGACCAAGACCTTCATCGCAGAAACTCTCCGGATCGTCAAAACTCTCCCTGACCACTATGTCACCATCAACATCATGATCGACGACACTCCCATTTGCTGTGAGTGTCCCGAATGTGAAAAACCGATCAAACTGTCCAACGGCAAAACCATCACCAAAAACGATGACGGCTTCCGTTCGACCCAGTTCTATATGTTTTTGAATCAGGTTGCCCGTGCAGTTGCCAAAGAACGTCCGGGACTCGGCATCAAGTGTTTCGGTTACTTCTTCACCGCCGCACCTCCGGCAATTCCGGTGGAAAAGAACATCTTTATCAGCTTCTGCCCCTACGTCCGCAACGACAAGCAGACCCTCTTCGGACCGACCAACGCAAAATGGCTCAAACGTACCAACAAATATGCGGAAATGAGCAGCGGTCTCATGTGGCGTGAATATTACTACTGCTTCCGAAAATTTGCCCGTGCGCAGTCCAACATCATCGCCACCGATTTGCGCCACATCAACAAGCGGGGCATCCGCATGATCTACGCCGAACTCTCCTGGGGTGACCGTCCCGGTTATCCGAAAGGCAGTAAGGGTTATACCGAACACGATTTCTTCAACATGGCAGGTCCCGAATTCTGGACGATCAACATGCTCTACTGGGATCCGTTCCAAGATCCGGATGCTTTGCGCAACGAATATATCAAACGCACTTACCGTGAAGGTGCTGCCGGAGTTCAGAGATTCTACAAGCTGCTCCGCGACAGCTGGGTAAATGACCCCATCCCGGCGGCGTTCAACGACGAGTACCGCACAGACATGGGTTACTATGTCGTCGGCAAAAATCTGGTTACCCCCTGCCGGGAGGCGCTGGCTGATGCGGCAAAGGCGATCAAAGATCCGCGTGCCAAACAGCAGCTTGCACGGTTGACTGCAACCTTTGAATCCTGGCTGAAACAAGCTGTCTCCGGCGCGAACGTGGAGCAGAAAGTTCCCAAGGCCGCCATCCGTCAGTTCCCCGGTTTTGACTTTGATTCCGGCATCTGGAAAAAAGCCTCCACCATCGCCTCATTGAACAAAATGGGCTCTCCCTCCGCCAAGCCGAAAGAACCGACGGAAGTGAAGGTTGTCCACAACGGTGAAACGCTCTATGTCGGTTTCCGCTGTCCCTTCCCCGGAGAAGTGGAAGCAAACAAAGTTTCCCCCAAAGACAAATGGCCCACCGGAGACCATGTGGAACTCTTCATCGGCAACGAGCGTGACGGTTACTATCATCTGGCGTTCAACTGCTATGCCAACGGCGAAAACGGCATTTACGATGCGTTGGGAACCAACTCTTCCTGGAGTACCAAGTGGACAGCGTACTCCAAAATCACCAAAGGGGAATGGCGCGGAGTTGCGGTAATTCCGTTGAAATCCGTCAACATCGCGGTGGAGCAGAACAACAAAGTTCGCGCGCTCTTCTACCGGGCGCGTCCCAAGCGCGGCAAAGATAAGAGCGATCATACCATCCACTCCACCTGGGGTGGCGGTCAAGTCCACTCCGCCAGCAGCTTCGGACAGCTGATCTTCATGCACGAATAACCGCATGTACTCTCTACGCCGGGATACTCTCCCGGCGTATTTTCATATCATGAGCAATGTATTCAAAAAATTGTGCCGCCTCGCCGGAGAGACTGTCGCCAAATACCGTTTGATCGAAGATGGCGACCGGATACTGGTCGGTGTTTCCGGAGGCAAAGACAGTTTGACATTGATGCATGTGCTGACCCGTTTACAGCAGGCAGCTCCGGTGAAATTCTCTCTGGAGTGTGTCACCTTCGACCCCGGATTTCCGGAGTTCGGCACACCGGAGATCGAGGCGTACTGCCGGGAACAGCAGTGGCATCATCGTACGCTGAAAATGGATATTGCCGCCATTGTGCAGGAAAAAGGTTTTGACCGCGCACCGTGTGTGTTATGTTCCCGTTTGCGCCGGGGAAAACTTTACGGACTGGCGCAGGAACTCAACTGCAATAAACTCGCGCTGGGGCAGCACCTTGATGATATCGTTTCCAGCATGCTGATAAGTTTGTGCCGCGGTCAGGGACTTACCACCATGGCGCCCCGGGTACAGCCGGACGATCCGGCGCATCCGGCAGTGATCCGTCCGCTGGCGCTGATTCCGGAATCATTGATCGTGGAGTACAGTGCCACCCTTGCCCTGCCCCGAACCGGCATTTGCCGTTACCGCGAACAGCTTCAGCAGGGGGACCGGGCATATTTCAAAGGAGTGATTGAATCGCTGAGTGAATACATTCCTGATTTGCGCAGTAACATCGCCCATTCATTGGGCAAGGTGGAAATCGACCATCTGCTTGTCGTTCCGCCGCCTGAGGAAAAAACGCCATGAAACGCTTTTGTTTCTTACTGATTGCGGCATTGTTCCTCACCGCGTTCTGCTGCCGCGGTGAAGATAAGTGCATACAGTTTATCGTCACCGGCGACATGCATGGGCAGCTGGACAAGCTCGCGCGTCTTGCCGTCGTTATCCGGGAATATCCGGATGCGGTAAAGATCGATCTCGGAGATATTTTTCAAGGCGAACCGGCACACGACCTTGCCAATGGTGAAGTGATGATCGAGGCGCTGAATTGTTTGAATTATGATTTTCTCATCCCGGGCAACCACGATTTCGAACTCACGCCGGAGCAGTTCAGTTGCAGTTACAGCCGCTTTCGCGGCACATTGCTCGGACAATGGTTGTGCGGACAGCTTCCGGTATTGAAGTGGAAGATTATCGAGCGCAACCGGATAAAATGTGCTGTTATCGGGATGACCGATCACGGCATGTACAAAAACCGCCGCTTTTACCCGGATTACCACTTTTCTCCGGAAATGGATGCCATCAATGCCGCATTGAAAGAGATTGCCCGGAACAAAGTTGATATCGTGGTGCTGGCGCGCCACGGCGGCGATTACTTTCACGGCATACCGGCGGGAAGTTTTTTGTATGAACATCCGGAAATAGATCTGCTGTTCTGCTCCCACACTCACCGGGAGATCCCCGGAAAGCGCAGCGGCAAATGTCTGATTGTCCAGCCCGGAGCTTACGGCAGTTCTGCCGTACTGGTGACGGTGAAAAAATCTGCCGTTCACGGCAATATCATCACATCCAAACTGCTCCGTCCCACGGCAAAATATCCTGACCGCCAGCTTGCCGCGCTCAATGCAAAAATGCGCAAAAACCTCTCTTCACGTTTGTACACGGCACGTTTCGACATCAGAAGTCAGAAGGATTTCATCACTGCCGCATTGAAAAAGCTCACAACCGCCACCGGAAGTGACACCGCCGTCATCGACATGCCGGAACTGAAAAATGGAAAATTTACTCTCAACCGGATGCTGAAACTCTTCCCGTACCGCAACCGCCTTTGCGTGATAAAAGTATCAAGGAAAGATTATCTCGCCTTTATCAAAGAACGCCCGCCGCGCTCGCGGAACCGTTATTATACTCCCGTGCCGAATGGAAAAAAAGAGTTCACTCTGGCATTGAATTCATTCCAGTTAAACAGAAGCAAATGCCTGAAAAAATATACTGCAAATTTTCGTATCACACCACTTATTGACCGCGATATAATCTGGGGGAAAGAGAGTTTATGAGCAAACGCTATATCACAGCCCAAGTCCACGGCATGTGCGGCGGAGTTTTTTCCGCTCTGCGCAAACTGGATGAAGTTGTTGCCGCCAACTGCGGAAAAACGGTTTATGTCCTGCATGAACTGGTACATAACACCACCGTCACATCCCAATATGAAGCGCGCAACGTCTGTTTCGCTGACAGCGTGGATGCCATCCCCGCTGGAGCAGTGGCAGTCATCGGCGCTCATGGATT
Source organism: Lentisphaeria bacterium (assembly GCA_017462015.1). Lineage (GTDB taxonomy): Bacteria > Verrucomicrobiota > Lentisphaeria > Victivallales > Victivallaceae > UBA1784. Next base: position 4,082 of record JAFTRX010000073.1, on the reverse strand, counting down.
GGATGCCGGAACTGAAGCAATACTGCGTTCACGCGCGAAAACGGTGATCGATGCCACCTGTCCGCTGGTCAAAAAATTGCAAAATATCGCCGCACAGCTGGACAAAAAGAGAGAACTTATCATCTTCGGCAAATCCGGACACCCGGAGGTGGCAGGAGTCGCGGGAAACTCCAATGCCAAAGAGACATTCATCGTCTCCTCTGCTGCCGACATCGCCGCCCTGCCCGAACTTACAGCACCGTTTTTCATCTCCCAAACCACCGTCGATGCCGCCAAGAGCGATGCCGCGTTACAGCTGCTTAAAAAACGTTTTCCGCAGCTGGAATATTCCGCCGGAGTCTGCGATGCCTCGCTGAAGCGGCAAAATGCCGTAATTTCTCTTGCCAAGCGTTGTCCGGTAATCATTGTTGCCGGTTCCGCCCACAGTTCCAACGCCTGCCGCTTGAGAGAGATTGCCGCCGCGCAGGGAGCGGACTCTTACCTGGTGGACAAAGCCTCCGATATACCGGAAGATGTACTGAAAAACAGCTCGCTTATCGGAATAACTTCAGGCGCCAGTACGCCGGAGTGCGTTATAAACGATATTATACACCACCTGGAGCAAGCGGGCTTTTCTTCCTGATTATTTGACCAGAGTACCCCAGAATGCATTTTTTCCGACTCGTGCGGAGGCGGGGAGCTTCACCTTTGCCAGTTTTCCACAACCGGCAAAGGCGCTGTCGCCAATCCAGCCGATACCGGGGGCAAGGGTCAAGTCACTTAATTCCAGACAGCGTTCAAACGCGCTTTCTCCGATGTCCTGCACACTGCCGGGAATATACACCTTCTTCACGTTCTGGCAATTGAAAAACGCACGTCTGCCGATATATGTGACCTTTTGCGGAAAAATCAGCTCCTGCAACGCTCCGCAGGAGTAGAAGGCAAACTGTTCCACATCCACCAGCGTGGACGGAAATTTCACCTCCTCCAAATTGGAACATCCCCGGAATGCATTGGGCCCGATGGCAACAACCCCCTCCGGAATGATGATGCCGGTGAGTGCACGGCAGGAGGAAAATGTCCACGGATAAATGATTTTCACTCCGGTCGGGATGGTGATTTTTTTGAGATTGACACATCCGGAAAATGCGCTTTCGTCAATCCGTTCCATCTTCTCCGGCAGCTTGAGCGCGGACAACAGCGAACAGTTGGCAAACGCCCGGAGACCGATGACATCCACGCTCTCCGGCAAACGCACCGTATTCAGAGATGCGCAATTATAAAATGCATAATCATCGATCCGGACGACACCATAGGGAATGTCGGCAGTAACAATTTTTTTATTGGTACACTTCAACAGAGTTTTCCGGTCGGAGCTGAACTGCATACCGTTCTTTTCCGCCGCTTCGTAAGTCGCGCGTCCGTCCCCGTTATGATTGACATTTTCCGCCGCAGTTCCGCTGTTTTCGTTTCCGAACGGCAGTTTGTTAAAAATCTCTTTCACACCGGAAACCGAAATTTTACTCCCGTCCTCTGCGGTTGCCGAATCAGATTTTTGTACAAAAAAACAATATCCGATGCCGACAAGGCCAAAGACACATAAAAATATCAATACACCGCAACATATCCCGAGCCACCGCCGGTCACCGGAGCCGGGGTGTTTCTTGAATGCCAGCGGCGGCAGCTCAGCACTGTTTCCGGCAGCTCCGGACGGCGGGGGCGGAGGCGGAGCAACCGCCGGTGCGGATACTGGAATAACTTCCGGCGGCGGCAACGGTTCATCATTTTGAAAAATTTCCGGCATGACCGTTTCAACTTCGACATGTCCATCCGGAAAGATAAAAAACTTCGTCTCACAAATTCCGCATTGAAATTTGCCGTGTTCAATTACATCATACGCCTGTAAACAACGCGGGCATCTTGCTATCATAATAAAAATCCCTTTCAAATTTCAATTCGTTTTTTCAGTAACATCAACGGACAGCATCCAATATTACAGCAATTTCGCGCAACATCCGCTTGCCGGGCAAAATATTCATCACCAGACGGCACTTGCCTGCCGGAGCAGAAAATCTGACCTGATTCCGGACAGTTTTGAATACTTTTCCGCAGACGATTATCTCCGGCGGCAGCTCGCCGCGCAAAACAAAATCTTTTCCGCCATTGAATTCAACGACCGCCACCAGCGGCACATTTTTCCAATTTTGTTCAAAACGCAAGGAAAACATTCCGCGCCGCTGTTCCATTTTACTCTGCACCGCGATGAACTTGCTCAAATCCCCGCCGCCGCAGGAAAGTTCAGTCAACTCTTTTTTATTCAATGCCGCGTAACGGTAATACAACGGATACACCGCCGTTGCCGGATGCTTTATATCTTCAATATGCTGCACCCAGAGCCGCCCGGCTTTGCCGTCCCGCACAAAATCAACGGCAACGGCAGTCAGCTCTCTGCCGCTGCTCTCGCGCTCAGGATCGCGCCGGGAATACTCATACACCCTGGCGGAGAGCATCTTCTCCACTTTACCACAGGAAATCACCCGCTGTTCATCTTCGAACACCGGCGGCAGGACGACCGTGAGAGTCACATCCTCCAGCGCGCTGCCGTCATTGGTCAATTCAAGGTGGTAACTGTTATCCGTTCCCTTGCGCAAAAACGCACGCACTCCGGGAAATTTGGCACAACGTCCATTTCCGGCAGCGATACCGATTTTTTCCGGCAGTGCTTTTTTATGGCATACAGAGACCTTCCGGCCATTGCATACTGCATCCAGCGCCACATCACTGCCCAGCCGCCCGGGCGTGGGAAGTAAAACTTGAAAGCATACCATATCACCTTTGACACTCTTTTCCACCACCTTCGCATTATGGTAAAGAAATTTGTAAGCGATATAGTCGTTTTCATTGCAATACCACCACCGGGGATTGAACGCATACTTTTTCAAACACTGTTCCAACACTTTCAAATCAGCCGCTGAGTGCCAGGAGTGAATACCCAGCGCCAGATGTTCCGCTCCGGAAGCCAGATGTCTTTTTACATCGGCATCAAATTTCTCCATTTTGGTATTGCGGTCGCCCGGACGGACGATGCATCCGCTGAAGTGAAGATTCTTTCCGGTTCCGTAATGGCGGTAAATATCAGGAGAAAAATCAGTACCTCCGTAAATTCCCGCCCGCCGGAGCAATGAACCAATCAACGTGGGAACTCCGGGAAAAAATTCCGAATTTATCTTGCCGTACGGAACGATAAAGGTCGTAACACTCTGGTCGGAACGGTACTCCAGAAGCATCTTCCACGCCATGATCTCATAATGTATGCCGTTGGCACTCAGCCGGGGCAGCTCCTTGTGACTGCGCGTGTGGTTGCCAATAGTGAATCCATCGCGGTGCAGCAGGGGAAATACCTGTTGCCAGAACGCTTTATTTCCGGTTTCGTTGAGATAAAATGTTCCTCTGTAACCGTACTTTTTCAGCAACGGCTGCAATGCCCCGTGCGCCAGAGATGAATCATCCCACCGGCAGGAAAACGCCACATCTTTGCCGTGCGGCAGCGGAAGAAAACGCAGCTGCGCTTTTTGCGCTGCCTCCGGGGTATCGCATTTCACATTGACAGAAACAAAATATGTTCCGCCGGACAACATCCACGGGGCAACGCATACAACTGCAAACAGTGTTACAAGAAATTTTTTCATCTGCGACTCTCTGAATCATAATTTTGATATTTTTGTATAAGTTACCACACAATCACGAAGATTGCAAATTGATGTCACCTTTTTTTCGTATTATCCACAACAGTTTTTCACAGCTGTCCCATAAGAAACAACCTGCGGCGGCGCCTCGCGGGCAATCTTACGGGCAAATCGGCGGACTCATCCTCGGTCGAGTACAGTCGTACACTCCCTCGGATTCGCCTTGATTTACCCGCAACCTTGCCGCACGATGCATCCACCGGTCGCGACAAACCGTTTTGAACGCAGTGTCACTGGTGGCGCGGCGCATAGCGCACGCGCGTTTTGCTTGCGCAAAACAAAATCTGACAAAATCACTTTTTCAAAATCCTATTTTCTTCCGCTGAAAAAATTGAAAAAACAAACTTTTTTCTGATT
>JAFTRX010000072.1 GCA_017462015.1 Lentisphaeria bacterium | reverse complement strand
TCACCAGTGAGAATGCGTTCAAAATGGTCTGAACTCGACAACGGAGAAAATAAAATACTCCGCTTGTTTTGAAAAGGGGTGAGGGTTTGGGAGAGGGGGAAATCTTTTTTTCTCGTGTAAAAAATTTTTCCCCCTCTCCCAAAATCTTCTCAACGCTTATCCGATAAATGGATACATAACGGCGCCGAGGATGGCAGAACCAATGATAACTTTGGTGGTGCTGATTTTGAATTTGGCGATGCACAAGCAGGAGAGAGCCATTATCACTGTTCCGGAGATAGAGAAACGGAAGTTTTCAAATCCGGTGGAGATGAATTTCCACGGCAACCCTGCGGGAAAGACGGAGAGTTCAAGGAATACGGTCACGGCATAGAAGATCAGAGCGACTGCCGCCAGACGTGCACCGTACAATATTCCCTTGAGCAGCGCGGTTTCCTGATAACGCTTGATCAACGACACGGCAAATCCTGCCAGTATCAGTGTGGGAAAAACCAGACCGCAAGTTGCAACCAGTGCGCCCCAGAAGTGATTTTGGATGAAGCCGATAAAGGTCGCCGCATTGATGCCGACCGGTCCCGGAGTCACCTGAGAGACCGAAACGAGGTTGCCGAAGCGCTCCGGGGTGAGCAGTTTCCCCTCCCCGACAAATTCGGCAATAAAAAGCGGAATGAGCATATAACCGCCGCCGAAGCAGAGCAATCCGAACTTGGCAAATTGATAAAACAGTATCAAATAACTCATGACTTGCCTCCTTTTGCCGCGGCAGTGACACGATGTTTCAGCAACGCGGTATACACCACGCCGAACACCATGCCGCTGACGATGATTGCCGCCGGATGGAGCTTGAACATTGCCGCAAGGAAAAACACGCACACAGCGATGGCTTCCACGATGCCGGTAATGCCTTTTTTCGCCATCTTGTACGCAGTGACGACGATCAACCCGGTCACACCGGCACGGACACCGGCAAACGCGCCGAGGTAATACGGGTTATCCGGCGAAAGTCCGGGGAAAAACCATGCAATCATCACAATCACGGTGAATGAGGGGAATATCGCTCCGGCAAGCGCACACAGCGCACCGGCGAAACCGGCAACTTTCATTCCGATATAAACCGCAGAATTGGCGGCGATTATCCCCGGCACGGTCTGGGTCAACGTCACCATGTCGAGAATCTCATCCTTGGTCAAAAGTTTCTTTTTGACCGAAAATGTCTCCTCTATCACCGGGAGCATCGCCAAGCCGCCGCCGACTACCAGTGCCGCGATTTTGGCAAAGGTGAAAAAGAGCAGCCACAAGCGCTGCGGGAAAGACAATGTATTATCTTCACTCATTGCACATATCGTCCAGTTTTACACACCGCTGCCGCAGTGCGGTATCAGCCAGCACCAGTGCCGCCATCGCTTCCACGACCGGAACAATGCGCGGCACAATACACGGATCGTGGCGTCCGGTGATTTCTATTTCGCATGCATTACCTTGATCGTCTACTGTTTGCTGAACGCGGGATATCGACGGCGTCGGTTTTACGGCGATGTTGAACTCAATGACATCGCCATTGGATATTCCACCGAGAATACCACCGGCATGGTTGGTGACAAAGGGCGGTTCTCCCGGGCGCAGCGGATCGTTGTTTTCGCTTGCGCACATGGAACATACATCGAATCCGGCACCGAACTCGATACCCTTGACTGCGCCGAGCGAGAGCATCGCATGCGCAAGAAGCGCATCAAGTTTATCAAAGACCGGTTCCCCCCATCCGGCGGGAACACCGTATATCCGGCAGCCGACTTTTCCGCCGACACTGTCTTTGCGTTCTGCGGCGGCGGCGACTTCGGCAATCATCTCCTCTGCGGCGTCCGGATCAGGACAGCGCGCAGCATTCTCTTCAATTTCCGACGGGATGAATTTTTCCGCCTTGACCGTACCGATTTGCAGCGCGTAAGCGCAAATATCTATTCCCAGCGTTTTAAGAAACAGTTTGGCAACGGCACCGGCGGCAACACGCGCCGCCGTCTCCCTGCCGGAAGAACGACCGCCGCCGCGCACATCACGGATACCGTACTTGGCATTATAACCGTAATCGGCATGCCCGGGACGGAAGGTGTGTTCCAATTTGGAATAGTCGCGGCTGCGCTGGTCAGTATTGCGGATGATGATCGTCAGCGGCGTACCGGTGGCAACACCATTCAGCACGCCGGATACGATCTCCGGAGCATCACCTTCCTGCCGCGCCGTGGTCAACGCCGACTGTCCGGGACGGCGGCGGGCAAGCTCATACTGCACAAAATCCATATCTATCGGCAATCCAGCCGGGACACCGTCGATTATCACGCCCAGTGCTGCGCCGTGCGATTCGCCGAAAGTTGTTATCCGGAAGTTAGTTCCGAAACTGTTTCCGCCCATTTCTTTTACCGCCTTTGCTCACATAACTGAATCCGGACGGATGATCTGCGTTCCGACACCGTCTGCGGTAAAGATTTCCAACAGCAATGAGTGGCGCAAACGTCCGTCGATCATGTGGACTTTGTTGATGCCGTGGTTGAGCGCTTCCGCACAGCTCTGCACCTTGGGCAGCATGCCGCCGGAAAGAATACCATCCGCGCTCAACTGCGCGATCTCACTGGTGCAGATGGTCGGAATGACGGAACTCTCATCCTCGCGGTTGGCAAGAACGCCGGGGACATCGCTGACAAAGACCAGTTTTCTGGCGCGGAGCGCTTTGGCTATCTCGCTGGCAGCGGTATCAGCGTTGATATTGTATACCTGACCACATTCACCGGTACCAAGCGGAGTTACCACCGGAATGCAGTTGGCTTCAAGAGCTTCATAAATGGCAGAAACATCGACACCGGTGACTTTGCCGACAAAACCGATATCTTCTGATTTTCCGGTGACCGGGTCAGTGGAAAAAGTCCGCGCCGCGCGCAGTACGCTTTTACCGGAAACCGGGCGCATTTTGCCGCCGGCAGCTTCGCCGAGTTCAATCAGCTGGGCATTGACCTGCTTGTGCAGAACATCGTCCACGATACGGATGGTGCGCTCGTCAGTGTAGCGCAAACCGTTGACAAACTTGACCGGAATATCCTGTTTTTTCAGCTCAGCGGAAATCGCTTTACCGCCGCCATGCACCACCACCGGCTTGATGCCGATGGCTTCCAGCATAACGATATCGCACATGGCTCCGCGCACCAGTTCCGGATCCTCCATCACACTGCCGCCAAATTTGATAACCACCACTGAGCGGCGGAACTTCTGGATAAAAGGCAATGCTTCAACCAGAACAGAGGCTTTACTGATAAGATCATTCATTTTAGCGTTTTCCATATTCATCTCCATTTCATAACATCTTCCAGACGGATTTTAGGAACCGTCAATGTATCGTTTTCATCAATATAGTATGCCACACTGTCGGAAGCTGCAACATCGACACTGCACGGAGTCTCCGCCGGATATCCGACCGCTGCCAGATAGACGATTTTTTCACAGCCGAGCAATGCTTCTATCGCTTCGCGGTCGATCGCACCCAGCCAACAGCAGCCCAAACCGGCATCGCATGCGGCAAACTCCATACTCTGCACCGCAGCACCGGCATCGGCGCACAAAAGTTCCGACAACTCACTTTCCGTCGTCGTGATGACGATGAACGCCGCAGGTGAAGTAACTCCCGGCTGCGGAGTGCGCCGGGGCTGAACCAAACCTGCCCAACGGGTGTGTTTCAACACCTCCAGCACCAGTTCCGGAGTGCGTACCACGATGTAACGCAACCGCTGTTTGTTGGAAGCACAACTGGCGACACGCGCGGCATCGACCAGCGCAGCAAGCGTTTCGTCAGCCACCGCTTCCTGCCGGAACAACCGGACAGTGCGGCGCTGTTTCAATAACGCGGCATATTCCATAAATTCAATTCTCCTCTCCGGTCAAGCTGAGTATCTTCCGGTAATCAGCGATCTCAAGCAATGCGCTCTGTACCTGACGGATCTTCCACTCGATGTGCCACTTGTCGCCGACATATTCCATGCTCGGCTCCCATCCCAAACGGGAATCGGCTTCCACCAGCGGGATGGCGCTTTTGGCATTTTCGATCTCCGCGTGTGCCAGAGCTTCGATCTCATCCAGAATCATCAAACCCTCTTCTGCGGTAAAGATGTTCTGGATATCGCGGTTCAGACACCACCATTTCTTGGTGTGGTAACATGTCTGCAAGGCACAGCGGATGAAGCGGCCGAGATTGAGTTCGCGTTCCAGAAGTTCACGGCAATTTTCCGGAGCAGCAGAGAGCGCTGCTTCATAATGGGCAATACCTTCGTCCCAGAGGCGGAGAAATTCCACGATGCCCTTAAGTTCATTGGGATAACGCAGTGCCGCCGGGAGCTGATTGATATTTTCATAGGGCTGATAAAGAGTTTTGACGATACCGCCGCCAAAATGAGCTTTGGGATCGGCGGGGAACGGGATCTCTTTTCTGCCCATGGTACGGGTGATGTTCACCTGGAAAATCAGCGGGTACGCCGGTCCCACCCGCAACGGGCCATACTGATCTTCGTTGGTCGCCGGAAGATAATCAAACGCCTCGCTCCACTTCTGCCATGCGGCAAGCAACTCATTTGCTCCGGTTCCGGCGCGGCGCTGCGCCAGAACTTTCAGCATCTCGTCCAGATCACACTGCGGAGAGTTGAAGTACGCTTTACCCAGCTCCGTTATCACAGAGGGAAACCAGCCGTAATGGTGGCAATCATAAAACGCGTTGAGATTGCACTCTCTCCGGAAGCGGTCGAGCTCTTTGAAGCGGGTGATCCACCGCTGCGGCACAGGCACATACGGGATAACACCGATATCCCAGGTGGAACCGGCGGTATTTGCCGTTGACAACAGCGGAATATTGAACTCCGCCGCCGCCTGACACTCCGTAGCAAAATAGTATCCCGGCTTCGCAGCGACGATGGAGTAATCCATCACCCGGCGCATCTGTCCGAATACCATAAGTTTGGAGAAGATATCGTAGGTCACCTGAACGGTGATGCCTTCCGGAAGGTTTTCCAGAAACTTCTTCCGCATCTCCAGCGGCGACCATCCCCAGTTGTAGGTGTTGAAAATGATTTTGGCATGGGGGATCGCTTTGCGTACCGCATCACGGATGCGGGTCAGAAATGCCGGATAATCATTGCACGGCCACCAGCCGGGGCTGGGTTTGACATCGGGGATGCCGTGATAAAAGCTCTCTTTGCGGTGCTTCCCGGTCGTGGCAGGGTCTTTACTGGGAAATTCGGCACTTTCACCGACCAGCATGACTCCGGCAACACCGGGGAATTTTTCCAGCAAACGGGTGTAAACATTTTCAAAAAATGCCACCGCATCGGCATCATCAGGATGCTTGAAGCTGGGCAGATAGGCATACAGATAAACTTCAATATCGTACTTTGCCGCGCGTTCGATCAGATCGTTGAAGTCGAGGTAGCCGATATTGGTCTGGTTTTCGCCCCGGCAGAAAACGGCGATAGCATCGAAACCGGCATGCATGATCGCGTTCAAATGGGAGTCGGGGAAAAGTTCGATACCCCAGCCGGAGTGGACGATACGGGGAGAAATCAGTTTTTCGCGGCGCACAGTACCCAGCTTCAGACAAGGCGCGCCGCGATGGCTCATCATATCTTCGATATACACGCCGCCGCGCCGGATACCGCCGACAGTAGCGGAGGTGATGACCACCTTATCCGGAGTCACCTCCAACTCAAACGCGCCGTTGGTCAAACCGGAGTTTTCATCAAGTTTCAGCACGATACCGGACTCGCCGTCCCACTGCGGGCACAGCGTCATTCCCATGGAGGTCTGGAAAAACTCTTCCAAATCGCGCACGGTCATTTTCACTGCTTCCGGCGCACTGCCGGAAGCGGAAATTTTCCATGCGGACGAGATTTCACACTCATCCGCCTGCCGGGGACAAGTTGAATCGTTTATATTGCACTGATGAACAACATCAATACGCTTGCGGAACTCATAACTGCGTTCATTTTTCAACATAACGTCCTCCGGCAGTTGGAAATAAGGTCATAAATTCATTTGGCGAGATTACGCATCTGCGGGAAGAGAATGACGTCGCGGATGGATTCAGCACCGGTCAGGATAATCACCAGACGGTCGATACCGACACCCATACCACCGGCAGGCGGCATACCGTATTCCAGCGCGGTGAGGAAGTCTTCATCGACCTTGTCGGAAACTTTGTCACCTTCAGACTTATTCTGCTCAAACTGTTCCATAAAGCGCTGACGCTGGATGATCGGGTCATTCAACTCGCTGTACGCAGGAGCGATTTCCATACCGTTGATGCCCAATTCAAAAACGTCCACGAGATTGGGATCGTCCGGACAGGGGTTGGCAAGTGGAAGCAGCTGCGCCGGGAGGCGGGTAACGAAGGTCGGCTGGATGTTGTTGGGTTCGACCAGCTTTTCGTACAGTTCATTGGTAACATCAAGATCGGACATGGAGCTGTTCACATCCAGACCGAGTTTCTGACCGCGTTCAACACGTTCCGCCGGAGTGATGTCGAACCAGTCATCGCCGCCTTTTTCCTTGCAGAGTTCGTGGTAGGTGGCGCGACGGAACGGCGGAGTCAGGTCGATGATCTTGCCGTTGCCGTGGTCGATTTTAGTGGTTCCGCAAACTTTGAGTGCGATGGTGGAGATCATGGTTTCAATGAGTTCCATCATGCCGCGGCAATCGGAGTACGCCTGATAGATTTCCAGCATGGTGAATTCCGGATTGTGACGGCGGTCAACACCTTCGTTACGGAAGGAGCGGTTGAGCTCAAAGACCCGCTCAAAACCGCCGACCAGCAGCCGTTTGAGGTAGAGTTCCGGAGCGATACGCATGTAGACGTTGCTGTTCAACGCTTCGTAGAAGGTGGTAAAAGGATTGGCAGACGCACCACCGGCAAGCGGTTGGAGCATGGGAGTTTCAACTTCCATAAAACCACGGTCAGCGAGGAAGTTGCGGATCTCGCGGATGATGGCGGAACGCTTCTTGAAGACATCCATCACTTCCGGATTGGCGATGAGGTCAAGATAACGCTGACGGTAACGCTGTTCAACGTCAGTGAGACCGTGGAACTTTTCCGGAAGCGCGCGCATGGATTTGGAGAGCAGAGTCACTTCCTTTACACGCAGAGTCTTTTCACCCATTTTGGTAATAAAAAGAGTACCTTTGACACCGATGATATCACCGATATCCAGCTTTTTGAAAAGAGCAAAACCATCTTCAGTCATCTCGCTTTTGGAGGCGAAAAGCTGAAGTTTGCCGCTGCTGTCGCGCAAGTCGGCAAAGATGGATTTACCCATGCCGCGTTTGGCAACCATACGTCCGGCAGCGATGGCTTCGGGACCGGCAGCGCCTTCTTCGGCGGGGATATCTTTTTCGCGGATATCACAAATTTTTTCCACATCGGCAAACGGGCCGCCGAAGGGATTGATGCCGTTGGCACGGTATTCGGCGATTTTGGCACAGCGCTGTTCAAACAATTCGTTGGTGCGCACCACGGGAGTTTCGTTATTTTCTGACATAAAAACCTCTCTTCTGAAATTAAATATTTACTTTAAACGTACTCGCATATAATATAGCACCAAACAGATAAAAATAAAAGTGTTGTCTCATTTTTTTGTGAGAAATCTAAACTGCGGCGGCTTTTCTCCAAAAAATCTCCCTGCGGCGGCGGGAGAGCCGCCTCGCCGCTCGTGCTTCGCACTCGGCGGTTGCAGTCGATTTTCCGGAGACCTCGCTCTGCGGCATTCCGCAGGCTTGCGCCTTGCTCATGC
>JAFTRX010000071.1 GCA_017462015.1 Lentisphaeria bacterium | reverse complement strand
CGGGAGAGCCGCCTCGCCGCTCGTGCTTCGCACGCGGCGGTTGCAGTCGCTTTTCCGGAGACCACGCTCTGCGGCATTCCGCGTACCTGAGCCTTGCTCATGCCTTGAGAATGGTAGTTGCTGAATTTTTTTTAATCAAATGCTCGATTCCCATCCCGGGGAGATAATATTTTTTCTGCGTTGGATTATGCCGCGACAACGGAGCGGCAGGAGGAGTGTGAAGCGCTCGCCTTGCAAGTCAAGGATATGATAATTTTATATACTTCGCTTTTCTTGAAAAAGGATGAGGGTTCGGGAGAAGGGAAAAACCTCTTTTCCCGTGAAAAGAAGTTTTTCCCTTCTCCTGAGCAATCTCCCCTTATCGGGAACATAGCGTAATCAAAAAATCTCCCTCCGGCTGGCAAGTTCGTGCGCGGTGAAACGCACTGCATTGCCAAACGGGTACTCCAGCGATTCAGCATGCCTATAGACACTGAGGAACGCGGGGAATCAAGAGTTGAATAGAAACACTTGTTTTTGCGAACTCACCATTTGTGTTCAACGAAAACACTTTTTTTGACGATAAATGGTTTGTTATCTTCAAGGCGGACGTGATCCAACACTTTTCCGGAGGGAATGTCTCTGCAGATGATTTCCATGCCATCGGGATCATGCTTCAGTTCCAAAGAGGAAAGTGTGATCTCTCCGCCCGGGCCATCGTTGACATAAAACGGGAAATTTATTCCTTTAAGAAACTGTTTTTCCGGATTCAGTAAATGTCTCAACCATGGAACATTGAGACCATGCAGCGTGTTATTTGCCGGATGGTAACGATAGGCGGTGTGAACATGTCCGGCGATCCACAGGTCGATTTTGCATTTAGGGTTTTCTCCGAAAAAGGCGTTGCCGGTGATTTTTTCAATGGATTTGCGGAAATGCTTTTCGTTGGCAAGTGGAGTGGCATGAGCAAGTACGATGCGGCGCTTTGCCGTGCGGCACTCCGGAGAAGCAATCACCTCCTCCAGCCATTTTCGTTGCTGCTTGAAATATTCCGTAAAGTCGTTGTAATAAGTGACTGCGTTTTTTTGGCGGCACTCCGGAATCATTTCTCCGGTATCCAAAATGATATAAAATACATCTCCGATCCGGAATGCCCGGTATGCTTTCCGGAAATATCTGGTATAATATTCTGAATATTTTCCCCGGAAATCGTGATTGCCGCGAAGCAGTATTGCCGGGAGCAGGGGAGTTTCCGGGTTGTTTTTAATTTTCTCTGCATAATTGACATTCACCGCATCCACTATATTGCGGAAAAAGTCCCTGACCGGATTTTTAATGGAATGTTGAACATCGCCCAGATGAATAAACATTGCCGCATCGGGCGCGGTTTTACAGGTGGCAATGACTGCTTCGCGGCAGATGTAGGGGCGAACTTGAGTGTCTCCGGTGATGATAACAGAGTGTTTCATGCCGCGGTCGGGGAGGGTGTTGAACACACACCTTTGGATTTCAACCGGCTTGGCTCCATATTTCTGTGCAAGAACTTCTATGATACACTCATAACGACTTGCCGGAACAAGATTTTTCAATTCAAAATGATGAAGTTTTTTCCGGGAAATCAAACCTTCCCGGAGTTCCGGCGCGTGGAGAAGCCACTTGTTGCTGCCCATTTTCCGGTAGCGCAGCTGGACAGCTTCTTCATCCGAAAACTCCATGCTGAGCCGGACGCTGTCCGGAGTTATGTCACTGATATACGGGAAAATGTAAAACGTCCGTTCTGCATCGGGAAACAACCGCTGGAAAAATCCCCGGCGGCCATCGGTTTCTTTCGGCCAGTTGGCAGGGGAGGGGGCAAGTGCAAACGCGAAATCCCAACTTGCAGAGCCCGGACGAAGCCGGAAGGAGAGGTGGTTGGTTCCGGCATTGAGGTCCAGTGTCAGCTGATAATCCATTTCAGTATGCGATGTATAAACGGTACTGCCGTCCGGTTCATTGCTCATAACCATTTTGCCGTTGCAGAAAACACTCATGAACCAGTCGCAACCAGTGCCGATCCGGACTTTGCATTTTTCTCTGGCGGTGATGGTGGTATGGACAAGGGCGGCTTCTTTGCCAAAGTGATAATACCCCCGGATATCTTTGAGATTGCGCAAATTGTTTTTCAGTGTGAATTCGACAGCTCCGGCAGGCAGGATACCATTCCGGGAGGCATTGCAGACCTGTTCTGCCGTCAATTTATCTTTGGGCGCGAAGAATACCCGCCATTTGCCGATTGTGACATTGGCATTGAGCAGCAGCGGAAGCAGGAGTGAAAAAAAACACAGCAGTTTGATTTTCATAATAATCTCCAAATTATTCTAAAGTGTGCAGGGCAGGGGCGTGCTATGGATGCATTGCCGGCAATCTACCTTGCCGCACGATCCGTCTGCCGGGCGCGAACAGAGCATAAAAAAATACAGTCTGCACTTGTCCGGTGCAAACGGTAATTGTCGATTGATTGCGGCAATTATTTTTTGACAGTAATTTTTTTGTGAACACCCTGGGAGGTGTAGCCATAGACATTTATGGAATCGCCGCGTTGATTGACTTTTGCGGCGATGCGGTGTTCGTAATAATCTTCGGCACATTCATTCAAGGAGGCTGATTTTACGTGACCGTCGGCAAAAACCATGTTATTTTTTCCGGCATGCTTTTCCACGAATTTCCCCCGGCTCTTCAGGTCAGGTTCACCCGGTCGGAAAAAGTTCATGCCGTTGATTTTGCCGCTGGAAGTGTGAACGCTGTCGCTGAAAATCAGATGCTGCGACCCCATTTTGCCAATACGCAGCCAATACGGTGTCTCAAAAGTGGCAAACTCCTCGGACCAGTTGACATTATTGTGTGCCATCAATCCGTATGCGCCGTTCATGCCTTCATTCCGCCACTTCGGATCGGGACAGGAAACAACCAGTTTGATAGCTGTCTCGGTGTCTTTACCCGGGAGATATTTGTTTTTGGCTGCGAGCAATGAGCTAAACCATGACCAGTTGGATTTATCTTTGCCGATGAATAATATCCAGTTGCCGTCCCAGTCATTGCTGTAAAGATTGATTGCACTCATGCATTGTTTGAGATTGCTCTGGCACTGGGTGCCGACCCCCCCGGGCGCGCGCCGACTGGAGAGCCGGAAGCAGGATCGCCGCCAATATGGCGATGATGGCGATAACGACAAGTAATTCGATCAGCGTGAAGCTGCACAGCTTCCTCTGCTGATCAGCAGAGGAAATATGTTGATTGATCTCCATAAAAAACTCCTTTGCTGTTGATGTGCAATTGAACTGTACTTAATATATCCAAAAAAACAGTTTATGCAAGAGGAATATGTATGATATTTTATCAAGATTGTACAGTATTTTATCAACAAGGGGAAGTTTTTTTGAATGAAATTCCGCAATTATTCTGAAGTAAGGTGTGCAGGGCAGGGGCGGTTTTCGCTGATGGCAAGTGAGAGTAAAGAGCGCACCGTTCCCGTCCGACTTGTCTGACTTGTCTGACTTGTCTGACTTGTCTGACTTGTCCGTTTCCGTCCGCTTGCCCTCCATAGCTCCGTCAGGAGCGGCGGAGGGTCCGCTTTTGTCCGTATTTGTAGAATTTTTTTCATCCGAAAACTTGAAAAAATCTAAATCATCGCCTACATTATATAGGCCTTTGGGAGCAATACCCTGTTTCGCTGCTTCCGCAGGATTGCTGGCGAGTAAACTATCAGCAGTCGAGGTCAGGTCGTTTCCCATAGCGGAGACGACTCATTTTCTATCTATTATAGTTTAATTCTATTTTATCACAAGCAAAAACACAATTCTCCCGCAAGGGTGTTTTTATCATGGTTTATTACGTCGCATAATGTACGTTATGTTAAGTTTGATGCCGGGAAGAGCAGGGTGTGTTAATAAATCAACATGTTGGTTATAAATGTGTTGCGCGATTGTCAACAAGGGGTTGTAAATAACTTGATAACTTATTTACCAGCGTGTCAATACTTTGGGGGCACATTACCCCTGCTCTGTTGAGGAAGAGAATTTTATTGACAACGGAATGTCAGCTTGTAACGGTTGTTACGGCTTTCCAGTTTGATGACACTGATTTTTCCCCAGATGTTGCACGGCTTTTCTCTACGCCACTGCAGCAGCTCCGGAGCTTGGGTGATTTCGCTCAATACGATGCCTTCCATTGACAAAAGAACATCCCCGAGCTGAATATGGGTATTGTCTCTCACCTCCGGAGCATTTGCTGTAAAATCCTCAGTTCTGATTATATTGCCCGTTGGACTGCGAAGAGAATATAGCATGTATTTATCTTTTTTCAAGTATGATGCACAGCGAAAACATTTGAAATAAAGTGATTTCTGTGGTACATTATAAAAATGATAGTTTATTTCAGGATATTTTACCTTTTATGAAGAGTTATGATTGTATTGTTGTCGGAGCCGGTCACGCCGGTTGCGAAGCCGCTTTTGCCGCCGCCCGCGCCGGTGGCAGTGTGCTGCTGATCACGTTCAACCTTGACCATATCGCGCAAATGAGCTGCAATCCTGCTATCGGCGGTATTGCCAAAGGACAGGTCGTGCGGGAAATCGATGCCCTTGGCGGAGCGATGGCGATGGTTACCGAGGCGGCAAGTATTCAATTCCGGATGTTGAACCGGACAAAAGGTGCCGCCGTCTGGTCTCCGCGCGCCCAGTGCGACAAAGCAATTTACCGCATGGCGATGAAGCAGCTGCTCGAAAATTGCCCCAATATCGACATTCTTCAATCGGAAGTTACAGGTTTTCTGGTGGAAAATGAGGAGATTTGCGGAGTTTACACTCATTTGCAGGATGTTATCCGCTGTAAAAGCGTGGTTCTGACCACCGGAACATCGCTCAATGGAAAACTTCACTACGGTTTGATGAATTTCCCCGGCGGCCGAACCGGCGATGACCCGTCATGCAAACTCTCTGATGCTTTGCGCGATCAGCTCGGAATCAAACTCGGACGGTTGAAAACCGGCACCCCTCCCCGTATTCTGGATAAAACCATCGACTTTTCTCAGTTGGAAAAGCAGCCGTCGGAGCCGGAATTTGAAGAGTTCAGCTTCTGGAACATGGGGCTGCGCCCTGCCCTTGCCCGTGCCAGCCGCCGTCATCTGCCGTGTTATCAACTGCACACCAACGATGCAACAAGAGAAGTTGTCCTTGCTAATTTGGATAAATCTCCCATGTACAGCGGAGTGATCAAAGGTATCGGGACCCGTTACTGTCCGAGCTTTGAAGATAAGGTGGTGCGCTTCCCGCAGCATCCTTATCACCTGCTGTTTCTGGAACCCGAGGGCGCCGACACCGGAGAATATTATCTCAACGGCTTTTCCAGCAGTTTGCCTCCGGAGGTGCAGCGCAAAATGGTGCGTACCCTGCCCGGCTTGCAAAATGCGGTGATTTCCCGTTATGCGTATGCTATTGAATATGACTTTATCCCGCCGGAACAAACCGAGCGTTGTTTGCGCAACAAGCGCTGGAAAAACCTCTTTACCGCCGGTCAGATCAACGGAACCAGCGGTTATGAAGAGGCCGCCGGTCAGGGATTGATTGCCGGAATGAACGCTGTCCGCTGTGCCGCCGGCAAAGAACCGGTTTTTCCCGGTCGTGACCGCAGTTATATCGGCGTGATGCTGGACGACCTTTCGACCAAGGAGATCGTCGAACCTTACCGGTTGTTCACCAGCCGGGCGGAATACCGTTTGACTTTGCGCCAGGAGAATGCGGACTTGCGTTTGTGCCGTCTGGCGCATGAGTGGGGGATTTTGCCGGAAGATAAGTTTGCCGCGTTCAAGGCGTTTGAAACGGAGCTTGACCGCTGGCGTTCACATTGCAAAATGAGTAAAGTTCCCGGCGGCAAGAGCAAGTTTGATTTACTGCGGGATCTTCCGGTGGACAGTCCCCTGCCCCGCTGTGCGGAAATGCAGATCACTCTTCCGGATACCCGGCTTGGCAAACGGGTGTGGCGGGAACTTTTGATTGAAGCAAAATACGATGGATATTTACAGCGGGAACATCTTGAAATCAACCGGCTGAAAAAGCTGGAAAATCAGACCATTCCGGAAAACTTTGATTACTCTGCCATAAAGGGATTGTGCAATGAATCCCGGCAGAAACTGGAAAAAATCCGTCCGATGACTCTCGGGCAGGCGGGGCGTATTGACGGGGTTACTCCGGCAGATATCGCGTTACTGCAGGTGCAGTTGAAGAAGCTGCAGGTGAATGATTGATGCGTAAACAGTTGTGGAAAAAATTCTGTGCGGATAAGTTCGGAGTTGCCGCGTTGATAGTGGTATTGCTCTTCTTTCTTGTTTCCGCCGGAGTTGAAATTTACTCCGCATTTTGTGATGCAAACAATATTGTCCCTGTGTACATGCGTTCCGATCCGGAACAGTGTTATGCGCCGCCGTCAGCAGAACACTGGATGGGAACTGATTATCAGGGGCGCGATGTGGCGTTCCGGGCGCTGGCTTCGGTCAATACCGCGTTGAAAGTCGGTTTCGTTTCCGGCTGTATATCGTTGTTTATCGGGGTGACGCTGGGCTTGTTTGCCGGATATTTCGGCGGAAAAGTGGATGATTTTACCGTTTGGCTTTACAGTACATTTGCGGCGATGCCGACCTTGCTCTTTATCCTTGCATTTGCCTTGCTGGTGTCGCAGGAATTTCTCTCCCCTGCCCTGTTGAGCGTTTTCCGTTTTCTTGCCGGAATAATCCGGACTGAACCGGGAATGTTCGGCGTGTACTGCGCCATCGGGCTTACCGGATGGGTAACCTTGTGTCGGGTGGTGCGCGGGGAGGTGATGAAGCTGAAACACCGGCCGTTTGTGCTGGCGGCGAAAGTCGCCGGAGTCGGCAACTTTACCATAATTTACCGCCATATACTGCCCAATGTCACCCATTTGGCAATAATATATTTCACCACACTGTTTGCCGCAAGTGTCATGTTGGAAGTCACTGCAAGCTACCTTGGACTGGGCGCTCAAAAATTTCCCAGCTGGGGGATGATGATTTCCGACGGACAACAGCGGTTGTGGGCCGGGGTCTGGTGGGAACTTGCGGCGGCGACCGGTATGCTGTTTATTCTGGTGCTGGCGCTGAATGTGCTGGGCGATGCACTGCGCGATACGCTCGATCCCCGGCGGTGATCAATGTACAAAAAAAGGAGCTGTTGGCAAGCTCCTTTTTTTGTGCGTTGGTAAAAAACTTACTTCATGCACTTCTTCGCCCAGGCGGCGATTTTGCTGCCGGACTTTTTGATATCTTTTCCCGGAAATCCGACCGCAGCCGCCGGAGTGATGCCCAGCGCTTTGAAGTCAGTTACACAGCGCTGCAAACCGCCGCGGCCGTGAGTGATGAAAAGGAAGACTTTCTTACCTTTCAACGCCGGATTTGAAGCAAACGTTGCAACCGGAGGCGCAACAGTTCCACACCAGTTGGGCGAACCGATAAAAACAATATCGTACTTGCTCAAATCCGGGGCGGCGGTCAATTCCGGTTTGAATTTGGCTTTGGTCTCTTTGCGCGCCTGAGCGACGCACTTTTTGTAATCTTTGGGATAAGCCTCTTTGGGGGTGATTTCCCAGAGTGTGCCTCCGACAGCTTTCTGTATCTGCTGTGCGGCGAAGCGGGTGTTCCCTCCCCATGAGTAACTGGCGATAAGGATACGGGGGGCGGCGCTGAGCGCGATACCGGAAAATACAATCAGTGCGGTCAAAGCAAGTTTTTTCATACATACTCCTTTCGTTTTGAGTTGTTAACTGATAATAATATAGTGTTATGCAAATAAAATTCAAGCGTCAAAACAAAAAAAATCCCGGAACCATTTACGATTCCGGGCGAGAGTCTCAAGTTACTTCTTCAAAACAGGAGCGAAGAATTCCCAGTAGTCTTTCCAAAATCCTTTGGGAATATTTTTTAACGCAAAATCATCAACGAACTGGTCGAGAACTGCGATAAAGAAGGCGGAGTTGGAAATGTATTTTTTAAATCGCTTGTTGAGGCCATTGCAGAATGACGTCCGGGATTTTTCCTCAAGGTCACTGAGGAGCAAGGTGCGTTTACTGCCGTCGTCAAGCAAACAGGTGATCTGACCGGGGCGGATGCTGTGAATCAGAACCATTGCCCCATCTTCCAAAGTAATATACAGCGCATGATTGGGCGAAATTGCACCAAGTCGATTTTTCAGCAAGTTCAATTTTTTCATCTCTGCCGGAACAGCTTTGATGAAATCCTGTAATTTTTTAATCAATGCCCGTTCTTCCATGGTTTCGGCGATGGCATATTTTACAAAGTTTTCCACAGATGCCTTGGCTTCGGCAAAAAACTCCGGATTGTTTTGCACAATAGATTTTATCATCGCTTCGGCAAGATTACTGCCTTCGGAGATAACATTTTTCTTCAACTCTTCGTAGCGCGCCTTGGCGACCTTCGCCGATTCGACACGCTTGCGCTCAAGTTCTGCCTGACTCTTGCGGTTTGCCTCTTCCTGTTCGCGCGCCAGACGGATCTGGCGTTCTTCTTCCAGCTTTTTCTTGCGGGCAGCGGCGCGGGCATCTAACAGTTTTTTGCGGTATTTTGTCCGCAAAGCATTACGGCTGGGCACACAGCGCAGCTCTTCGTCAGAAGCGCAAATGGTCTGCATCAAACGTTCATAAGCCTGTTGCTCTTCCGGAGTCTGGTAATTCCGGAGCATGGGATAGGCTTCGTCGAAAGCGGGGAGAAGTTTCTTTCCGGAAACATCACTCTTGCTGAGCTGGATCAATTCGTCCACTTTCTGCAAATATTCCGGACGGGTAACGGCAGCAGCTTCAACGGTTTCCTGAACAACTTCCGGAGCCTGCGCCAATTCAATTGCTTTATCTTTAGCCTTTTCCGCAGTATTGCTCATAAAACGCTCGGTACGGGAGAGGAATTTCGGAAGTTTATCCATCTTTTTCAACACGACGATCGTCACAACAAACGTAATCACCAATATCAGGATAATGGCTATCGTCAGGAAAAATCCTTTGAATATTTTTCCGACAACACCGGTGGCGGCGGATTCGTTTTCTTCGGCTTTCGCACTTTTGGGTGCGGCATCCTTCGGAGGTTTTACCGCCGGCTGTTTGTCTCCGGCGGCGGGTTTTACCGCAACAGCAGCGGGAGTTGCCACCGGCTTGGGGGCCGCCGGAGTTGCCACTGGCTTGGGTACAGCGGGAGCTGCAACCGGCTTGGGGGCAGCCGGAGTTGCCACCGGTTGGGGGACGGCGGGAGAAGCAACCGGCTTGGGTACAGCGGGAGCTGCCACCGGTTTGGGGACGGCGGGAGAAGCAACCGGCTTGGGTACAGCGGGAGCTGCCGCTGCCGGTTTGGCTGCCGGAGTTGCCTTTTGCATTGCGGGCTTATTAAGAGCAAGTCCGCCAGCTGCAGGAGATGGCGCTTTGCCTCCGGGCAAATTGAGAGGAGCAGGTTTAGCTCCCATCGGTCTTGCCGGAGCTGCGCCCGGACGCAGAGCGGGTTTTGCACCGCCGATCTTCAACTGCGGCACACCGCCGGGAACCGGCTTGCCCATGCGCAATGCTCCGGGAAGAGCTGCTTGCGGAGCGGCAGGTGCCGCACTGTCATGCATATATTTTTCCAAATCGGCAATCAATTCATCCGGGGTTTGATAACGGTTTTCCGGCTGACGGGCCATCATTTTTACGATAATATCATTGATTGCATCGGGAAGTTCCGGATTGACATTTTTTGGCGGTTCCAGATTGCCTTCAACGTGGAGGCGCGGTAAATCACTGATGTTACTTGCGACATAGGCAAAGCGACCGGTAACGAATTGGTAGAAGGTCGCGCCCAAGCTGTAAATATCACTGCGGACGTCAGTGGGAACTCCGGTCAACTGCTCAGGGCTTATATATTGCGGTGTGCCGAGAACTTCATTGGAATCATCGTCTCCACTTACACTACCGGCGGTTTTCGCCAATCCCAGATCGGCAAGTTTGGCAAAACCGCTGGCATCAAGCATGATGTTGTCAGGTTTTATATCCTGATGCACCAGCTGTTGTTCTTTCCAGGCAACGGAGAGTGCGCGGGAGACGTCGCGAATAACTTTGACCGCTTCTTTGAGTTCAAGCTTGCCGCCTTTCTGTTTAAGGATTTCTTTGAACGTATTGCCGCGCACAAGTTCCATGGCAAAGTAAAATACACCATCTTCTTCACCGATGGCATAAGCCTGCACCACATTGGGATGATTGATTTTTGCCGCCGCGCGGGCTTCGCGGTAAAGGCTTTCCACATATTCCTGATCGTCAGAGTGTTTGTTCTGCAGGACTTTGAGTGCTACATCGCGGTCAAGAGACAACTGATGGGCGAGATAGACAACACCCATGCCTCCGTTGCCGAGAACGTTTTTTATCAAAAAATCCCCCAGCACCACACCCGGACCGACATCCTCCTGCGGCAACGCGATGCTTTCACCGCAAACCGGACAGGCGGCTTCCGTTTGAGCTTCACTTCTTTCAACCACAAATGCGTTTCTGCATTTCTCACAATAAAGTTTCATATACAACCTGCTCCCGCTATTAAAAAAAATATTCCAAAACCGCATCCCGGCGCAAATCCCGGGTGTAAAGTTCAATCACTTTTTTTCGCTGTTCCATCTCCAATATCCGGCTGATTTTCTCCTGGACTGCATTAAATGAAACGTCATTCTTTTTGTTATGCTTTAATAACTTGATCCATGCCACACCATCGTCAAGTTTGATTGGCCCGTAAATCTTTCCTTCCTGCGGCGCTTTCAAAGCTACTGAAAATTCGATACGCAACTTGCCCGGTTCAATAGCTCCGATTCTGCCATCGGCGTTATCCGGATTGTAACGGCGCACCAGTTCGGCAAAGCGCTCCGGTTCGTTGGATAAAATCTGAGTGATACCGGCTTCTTCTTTTGCCATATCTGTTGTTGATTGATCGAGTTTCAGCATGGCAAGCTCATAGGTTTCTGTTCCGGACAACTCGTCCTTGTGTTTTTGATAATACTCATATACCTCCTGCGGTGTAGGAGTTCCGGCGATAGTCACCTGGCGGTGGAGCATAAATTGAAAAATCATCCGCTCTTCCAACTCTTTGCGGAAATCGTTTATGTCCAATTTGTTTTCCCGGAGCTTCCGGCGGAATTCGTCACGGGAACGGCATCCCATGCGGACTGCGGCATCGTCGAGTTCATGTTCAATGTCTGCGGAGGCGATACGGTAAGTTTGTTTATAATACGCGGCAATGATAAGTTTGCGGTCAATCAGTTCATCGACAGCTTTTTTGCGGATGCGGCGGATCTCCTCCTCCAGTTTTTTTCCGGAGAAGGCGGCATACGCCTGATATTCAAGATTGCGCGTCAACGGCAGAACATCCTTGAGCGAGATGGCGTTGCCATTGACGCTGGCAAGGATGGAGTACACCTCCGCCTGCGTATGCTCAACCTTTTTATCTGCAGAGTATAATACGGTTGCCGCAAACAGCAGTACAGATATCGAAAAAAACTTTTTCAACTGAAATCTCCCCATAATATGATGCAATCAAATAATATACTACCGGAAATACAGTTTTACAAATCATTTGCAGAAAAAGCTGTGATTTCGAGCTTCCCCTGCCGCAGAATTTTTATTGAATCCCCGGTTGCATCAACCACAGTCGACCCCATGCTCCCCGGAGGGATCGCTCCGCCATCTATGACCAGATCGACTTCACCATTCAACTGCCCCAATGCATCCGGCACGGAAACGGCATCCGGCATCCCGGAACCGTTGGCGCTGGTCTGTACCAAAGGTTCGTTGATACGATGTAAAATCTCCAACAGCAACGGGTGATCAGGTATCCGGAATCCCTGAGTCGTGCCGTCTGATTTTTCTGCGATGATGGTCAATGCGCCCGGAGTGTATTTATCTATGAGCGCAGCAGACAAATCATTTAAAATAACTCCGTGCTGCAGCGCCATATTTTTATCACTTAAAAACCAGCCCAAACGTTTGGACTCCGCCCTGCCCTTTAAGGTAAAAATCTTTTCACAACCAGCTTGATCTGCCGCCCGGCAGACCAAACCGTAAACCGTTTCTGTCGGAACCAGTATCACACATCCGGGAGTTTTCAACACCGCGACCGCCTGATCGGCGATGGCGGATAAATCATCCGTTGGGGTAAACACCGCTTTTTGCATCACTCCTCCTGGCAGTTTGCGGAAATGCGTTCTCCGCAGCAACAGAAGATCGCGGTCAGCAAGGCGCAGACAAAACCGTACACCGCTCCGCAGGTGATCGCCCGGTCAAAGCGGTCACTGTCCAGCAGCTGCACAAAGGTCATGCCGCTGCCGCAGCTGGTGATGAAAGTGTAACCCAGCCAAACCGCAGTGCCGACCAGCATCGTTGCCCATGCCGCCTGTTTGCTGGAGCGGGGCAGATAGAGCGCCATCATTACCGGGAGGAACACCACGACCAACTGAGATATCCAACTGTTTATCATCAGTGCGTAAATGCTTTCCACATTTATGGCAAAATAAAGTGCAATTACTGTAAGAAGCACGGTGGTGATCCGGGTCGCACCGAGCATGTGTCGTTTCAAAAAGCCCGGAGAGAACGGTTCCAGCACATTGTTGCACAAAAGCGATGCTCCCGCCAGAAGCGAACTGTCGGCGCTGCTCATGATCGCCGCCACCAATGCCGACAGGAATATGGTCAGCAAAATGGGATGGATATCTCCGAGAATTATCATCGCCATGCGGGGAAGCACCTGGTTTTCAAGGTCGCCGCCCATGATATTTTCGTCGATGCCATACTTTTTGAAGACCAGTCTGGCGCAGAAACCGATGGTGATCGGAATAATTCCGACCAGCAGATAAAAGAATCCGGACATAATCGAACTTGATACCGCGATTTTATCATCGCGGCTGGAAAGCGATCTCTGGATAAGATCCTGACCGACCATACAGCCCAGGCCCATTATTATCCAGCTGCCGATGTAATAAACCACGTCATTGGCGTTGGCAACATCCTGCGGAAGCAAACTCAAATCCCGGGGGGAGAGCGATGCCATAAGTGCTTCAGCTCCGCCGGAGAGATTCACCGCCCCCGGCATGATGATAAGCAGACCGATTATCATGATTCCTACCTGCACCACATCGGTGAGAGTTACCGCCCACATGCCGCCGGCACAAGTGTAGAACAACACTACGACAGCACCGATCCAGGTTCCGGTGGTAACACTCATGCCGGTCAGCAGATTGAGAATCGTTCCCAATCCTTTAAGCTGGGCCCCCAGCCATCCGATATAAACCGGAATCATCCACAGCGAAGCATATATTCCTGCCCCCTCCCCGTAACGGCGGGCAATGATGTCGGTTACGGTCATGCATCCTTTTTTACGCAATAAACCGACGATGAAGATACCGGCAAAAATCAAGCTCAATGCTGCGCCGAACGGGTCAGCAAGCACACCGTTGATGCCGTCTTTGTACACTGTCGCCGCAACTCCCATGCTGGAACCTGCGCCGAACCATGTTGCCAGAAGCGTTGCAGTTGCCATCCACAGCGGCAATCTCCGTCCGGCCACGAGGAAATCGTGCACTTCCTGCACCTTGCGGCTTGACCACCATCCGATAAACAGCATTACTCCACAGTAAAGCACCATGCCGATGCAGAGTGTCGTCAAGGTGCTCGGCGGCAGCTTAAACGCGTTGCCGGCAGACAAATCAGCAAAAAACAAACTCATATATATATACACCTTTTTTAATGTTTTTTTGCCATTCTTTCACGAAGAGCCGCTTTGCACTCTTTCAAAACGGCACATGACGGATGCTGTTTGTAAAAACAATCCAAAGGATAACAACCGGAAACCAGACCGTTGCGCGGTGCCGTGGTGCAATCGCCGAAAGTTCGGCAAATCCGGCGCGGATCAGGCGTTTTACCGGCGAGTGTCACGGCCGGAATATCCGGGTAAGAGAGTACGAGTCTGCCGTATCCGGCAAAGTCCGCTTTTCCATCCCGGATCTGCTTTTGCATGACCTGAACAAAATATTCCTGCAAACAAGTGCAGCCGGAGGTGATAAAACGCATTTTGCTCTTTGCAAAGTGAGCTTTTACCTCCGCCACCGCGCGGAGCTGCCGCGCCGCACCGATGATCGGTTCCTCCGGCGGCAGATAACCGTCGGAAACCGGATAATATGCCGGACGCTGAAAATGCGGATTGTAATATGGACTGCACGCCGTGGTACAGATGAGTTCAATTCCCAGATCCTGCGCCATTTCTATAAGTTTGATTGTTTCAGTCAAATCATACCCCAGACCGGTACCGTCTCCGCCGAAAGCGTAACGGTAGTTGCCGACACCGATGCCGTTGCGTTCCATCGGGATACCGACATGTCCGGGACCGGGTTCAAAGGGCAGGCAGTCAAAGAGCGATATCCGTGTCGCCACAGCGATTTGCGGCACTTCGGTCCGGATGCGTTCCACGATTTCCCGGAAAAAGCGGGTGCGGTTTTCAAAGTCGCCGCCGAATTTTCCCGGACGGTCAAAGGCGCTGAGGAACTCGTGACCGAGATAGCCGTGTGCCATTTTTACATCGACAAAATCAAATCCGGCATCCCGGGCAAGTTTTGCTGACTCGACAAAGCAGTCGATGATCCGTTCCACTTCCGCATCGCTTACCACATTGTCTTTGCTTGAATGGAATTTTTCATCCAGCAACGGATGGGAATACGCGGTGACCGATTCCAGTTTGGCATCGTCAAACGGATGGCTGTACCGACCGGAGTGGGTCAGCTGCAAGCCGATAAGCAAGTCATCGGCGGTGCCGAATTTTGCGGCATGGGCAGAAATCATGTCCTGATAAAGTTTTTTGAATGCCGGGAGATTATCGCGGGTCATCATCATCTGCCGGGTGTTGCTCTTGCCGGTCAACGTGACGGCGCACGCTTCACAGCCAAAGAGCAGTTTGGCTCCGGATTCAGCAAAGTTCATCCACCGGCGCCGGGTAAGTTCACTGGGCGAACCATCGGGCAGGCAATCCCATCCTTCCATCGGCAGTATCGCCCACCGGTTGCCTACGGTTTTCCCGTAGCACTGGCAACTTTGCGCAAGCGGAGACGAAGATGCATCAAGAATCTCTTCATCCAAATCGATGTCCAACTTCAATTCATTTAAATGCGCGCGGAAATCGGCGGCGGTTTTAAATGACGGTATTCTCGGGTAATCAGCCATAATCATTGTTCTCCTGCTGAATTTTGATAAACATTTCCACTGCGGTAATCTGCCCAGACATTTTCAAACCAGCCATCGGTCACCGGCAGCGGACGGCACGGTATCCAATGGTGGGAAAAGTCGCCATCAGAAAAGCGCGTTTCCAAAATCTGTTTCCGGAAGGTGTCGTTTTCCGGAATAATATTTCCTCCGTCATCCAGTACCGCCGCCGAACCGCGTGAACCGGTTCCGGAGGCGATTTGAAATGCGATGGCGGACAAATATCCCCAGTGGGCAAAAGCCAACTGGCGGTTCATCAGCGCTTGCGGCGCATATTTTGCCGGATAACCGCCAGCTTCGATGGCGGTAAAGAGCGCTTTTGCCTCTTTTACAGCTTCTTTGACCGCCGCATACTCCCGCAAGTGACCGGCGCACAAGGTCATGCGGTTTTGAAACTCTTTTCTGTCGGCGTGGACATCTCTATTGCCGGAAAGAAATTTTTCCAGATGTGCTTGAACTTTCTGAGCGGTCTCTTCGGCACGTTTGGGATCAAAACAGCTCTTCCGTCCGGAACGGGCGATAAATTCCGCCGCCCGGAACGCTCCAACCTGACCGGCATTGAGTGCAGAGCCGCCCGGACGGGTGACTCCATGAGAACCGTTGACCTCTCCGATGGGAAACAGATTTTTCAATGTCGGAGATTCATACCAGATATTTCCGGTCAAACCACCGTTATTGTGTTGTGCGCACACGGCGATCTCCAGCATTTCGCACCTCAGGTCAATGTTATGATCGGCGTAAAGCGCTATGGCTCCGGGATTCATCTTTTCCAACCGTTCCAACGGCGTTCCAAAGAGCGCCCCGGAGCGTTCCAGATAGGTGTACGCTTCTTCCGACAAGGCGGCAAAATCCAAGCCTTCCGGATTGGAACGGTAATCCAGAAAGACCCGCCGTTTCCGGACTGCAGTTTCATGATGCACCAGCAAGTCGATAATGGATGAACCGTTTTCCGCTTTACGCACATCAAACGGCCACTGATAGCCCTTCAAAAAGACCATGGAGTTCATTCTGCCGGTGTCGTTTTGAAAATGTTCCCGGAGAAACTCTCTTTCATCACTGCCATCGGCGGCAGTTGACACAAAGCGGGGCAGTACCTGCATGTAAGTTCCGGAAACATTCCAGCGGAATTTTATTGATGCCATGCCGAACTGCGATTCCGGCAGATTCTGCGCAATGGCACCTTTTTCCAATGCCAGCCCGATTGCGCCGGAGTGGCCGCACGGATAAACGCTTTGCGCGTACAACCCGCCGGGGCCGCCGGTGGCAAAGACTACATTTTCCGCAAGTACAGTTTCCAGTTTTCCGGTGTCGCTGTTGAACGCGACGGCACCGGCAACACGGTCATCACAGCACACGAGTTCGCCTGCGGTACGGTTTTCCCATATTTCAACTCCGGCAGCTTTTACCGCTTTGATCAGTGACAGACACATCTCTTTGGAAGTATACGGCCCGCAACTGGTCGCACGGCGTTTGGGGTCATGGTCGGTTTTGTACCCGATATACTGACCGTATTCATCAGCAGGGAACGGTACTCCGAGGTTGGCAAGGTTCATAAAGCACCGCAACGAAAGGGTCGCCTCCACCAGCGCCACATCTCCGTGGACGGAGCCGCCGTCAAACAGCGTTTGCGCCAGCAGAGCGGGGGAATCCGGTTCAGTTCCGTAAACACCCTGTTTATAGTAAGTTTGTTTATCGCTTCCGGTGTTGATGGATGTCCCTCTGGACAATCCTTCTGATAAAAGCAATATGTCGCGTTCACCCTCCTGACTCAACCGCAGCGCTGCGGCCAATCCGGCGGCACCGGAACCGATTATTAAAGTATTGACTTTGAACATGGTGTACCCTTGCATACAAAAATATTAAAAAGCAAAATTTATCAGCGGAAAGTGTTTCAGCCAGGCGTTGGGGTTGGTGTTCCATAAACCGAACTGAACCCCCTTCCCTTCGGAATAATTGATAACGCCCGCCTGTACTCCGAACCCTTCCGGTTTGGTGTCGTAATTGAGATTGTTTTCGATCAGCGCTTCCGGCTTGACCTCATTTATGATTCCCAACTGCATTCCGGCATTATGTTCGGCAAGATTCCACAATCCGGCGGCAAGACCATAATTGCGTTCAGCGCCGCCGACGGCACAGAAAGATACGCCGCGCGACTCATTGCACACATCCATGAACGAAAAACTCAATCCGCTTTTCTTTTTGGTAAAAGCATGGATGCCGGCTATACTCAAGCCGTTGATCTCCTTTTGATGCACCATGCCGCCAAGCGACATGCCATACACGGGAGTGTTGGAGTCGAACACCCCTCCGAGCAAACGCGGAGTTCCGGTCAACTGTATCGGCGTAAAGCCGTTTGTCTGCGGCGGAATATAAACCTCACGGGCGCGGAAATCCTCTTTGACCGGCACCGTTTGCGCGGTGTATGTCAAATAAACTGCTGCAACAGCAGAAAAGATTACGGCAATGACCCGTTTGCGTTTTTTTCCACTCATTGTATTACAATTTTTGGATATTCATTCCACCGTCAATGTTGATGACCTGCCCGGTGGAATAGGCAAAATCACCGCGTGCCAGAGAGGCAACCACTTTGGCAATGTCCTCCGGATACCCCCAGCGCGGCTGCAAAGTCAATCCTTCGGAGATCAATTTATCATATTTTCCCTTTACCGTACTGGTCATGTCGGTTTCGATGATACCCGGACGGATCTCGTAAACATTGACTCCAAATTCAGCCATGCGTACCGCCCAGAGTTTGGTTGCCATGCCGACACCGGCTTTTGCCATGCAATACTCACCCCGGCTGACGCTGGCGACGGTAGCGGAACAACTGCCGATATTGACAATGGTTCCACTGCGCTGGTCCGCAAAATGTCTGGCAAAAAGCTGAGTGAAGAAGAAACTTCCCTTCAGATTTATATCCATGACAAAGTCGTAACTTGCTTCGGTCATTTCCAGAATATCCGCCCGGACTTTCGGCGCGACACCGGCGTTGTTGACCAGCAGATCCACCTTGCCGAAACGTTCTATTATCGCCGCGCAAGTTTTTTTGCGCGCATCGGAATCAGATATATCACACCGGAAATACGCCGCCTTTATTCCATATTTGGCTTCCAGTTCCGCGCACTGAAGGTCTCCGACACTCTGTTCCTGCCGGGCACAGAGGGCAAGGTTGAACTTTTCCTGTGCAAGTTTTTCTGCTATACCGGCACCGATACCGCGGCTGGCACCGGTGATAACTGCGCATTTATTCATTTGCTGTATTCTCCGAAGAAATATCGCTTTTTTTACTTGAAATATCATTCTTAACATAATATATTTTCACCAGTACGATTTTTCAAGTATAAACCATATATTTTTACTGAAGATGATTGAACGGAATATATTGCTCTCATTGCCGGAAGATGAATTTTTGCGCCACTGCACTCTGGAGTTTTTCAAAGCCTCCGGTGCCGGTGGTCAGCACCGCA
Source organism: Lentisphaeria bacterium (assembly GCA_017462015.1). Taxonomy (GTDB): domain Bacteria; phylum Verrucomicrobiota; class Lentisphaeria; order Victivallales; family Victivallaceae; genus UBA1784. Next base: position 123,808 of record JAFTRX010000071.1, on the reverse strand, counting down.
ACAAAACTTCAAGCGCCGTCCGGGTTCTGCTCAACGGAACGGAACTGCGCGCGGAAGATTGCTCAGAACGCAGTCAGCACCGCAACCGCAGTAATGCGGTAAGAAAACTGAAACTTTTGATCGCGCTCAATATGCGTGCTTCCGCTCCCGTGCCGCCGGAACGTATCGAGTGTTCAATGGAGGCGTTTGATTATCCTCTTTTTGCGGCACAACTTTTTGACGTTCTCCATGCCAATGCCTTTGACCACAAGCGCAGTGCGGAAATTTGCGGCATATCCGGCAGTAAACTGTTGAAAAAGCTGTTCCGTGATCCCCTGCTCTATCAGGAGTTTTGCCGCCAGCGCGCCGCGTTGGGATTACCTAAACTCAATCCTTAGTCTTGGCGGCGGCAATCTGCAATATGGTGATTATCCCCAAGATCAGCATGCACTGTACGATCAGCACCGTTGCCGTCCGGAAATCACCCCAGTATATCGGCAATGCCGTAACTCCAATCGCCAATGCGGTCAGGTGAACCAGCAATACCGCCTGCGGGCGGCTCAATCCCATTTTGACAAAGCGGTGTGAAATATGGTTGTGGTCACCGATCCAGAACGGTTTTTTATTGCAGGTGCGGATTATCACCACCATCAACGTATCAAACAACGGCAATGCCAGTATCAGCGCCGGAATCAGCACCGGAAAACGGGAAAGTGAATATCCGGAGTCAAAACAGGTGACTTTAGCTGCCATCACTGCCGCCAGCAATCCGATAAAATGGCTTCCGGAATCTCCCATAAAAATCGTTGCCGGAGCGGCGTTGTAAAACCAGAATCCACAGCAGACGCCGCAATTCAACGCCGAAAAGAGCGCCATGAAATATTGGTTGTTCAGCGCCGCAATAACGGCAAACAACCCGGATGCGATCGCTATCGTTCCGGCGGCGAGTCCATCCATATTGTCAAAGAAGTTTATGGAGTTCATCATCAACATGACCCAGAACACGCTGATTGCCGATGCCAGAGTAGCGTTATTGATGAAAAGTGTCACCTTGACTCCGCCCAGCAGTACTGCTGCCAGCGCGATGATGAACTGACCGCCGAACTTGACTCCGGCAGAGAGTGCGTACTTGTCGTCGACAAGCCCCAGTATCACTGCTCCCGTTGCGGCAACGATCAGCCACATCAACTCCGATGATGCACTCAGCACTCCGCCGCGGGTGATGTAATTGCTGAAAAACCAATTTTTACTGATCGCATAAAGCAAAAAGAGTATTCCTGCTGCCAACACCGCCAGCCAGGAAACAAACATTGCCGCACCGCCGAGGAGAGGCGTGGCTTTCCCGTGACCTTTGTGGTTGTTCTGCGGAACATCCATAAAACCGGTTTTAGCCGCGATTATCCGGAATACCGGTGTCATTATCATGCAAAGAGAACATCCGGCACAGAATGATGCCGCGTAAAAAACAAGCCAGTTACTCATGAGTTATGCCAATATTACTTACCGGCGGCTTCAAGTTTCCGCCGTACTGATTCAAAGATTATAATTGTCGCCGCCTGTGCGGCATTCAACGATTCATAGTCTCCGGGCATCGGGATGATCACCCTGCCCGCATCCGGGCAAACGCCCAATACTCCATTGGGTTCCCCGCCGATGACGATGACAGAACGGGAGAACAACCCTTCACACTTGAAACAGCTCTCCCCTTGATGGGGGTCTGCTATAAAAAACCTGGTGAATCCGTCAGCGGCGGCACGTTTTGCCAAATCCTCCAACGTTTCAAAACGGCGCATTTTCAAACCGAACTGCGCGCCCATTCCGGCACGGATAGCTTTATCTCCCCACGGGTCGATAGAACCTTTGGTGTACCACATCTCCCTGCCGCCTGCGGCCCGGAACGTCCGGGCGATGGTTCCGAAATTTCCCGGGTCGCCCAACTGATCCAGGGCGAGGATAAAATCCCCTTCCGCCCGGTCGTCGGCATCCGGGGGAATCGCGGCAACAGTGAGTATTCCCTGAGAATTGACTGTGTCGGCAAGTTCATCGAACTCCCGAACGCTTACGATACGCAATTCAGCAGGAGCCGTCCCCGGCAATGCTTCAAGTCCCCGTTCAGTTGCAACGGTGAATTTGACCAGCTCCGGATAATTATCCAGCAGCTCCCGTACTGCTCTTACCCCTTCACAACGGCAACACCCGGAACGGCGGCGGCCATTCCGGGTTGCCAGGGCTTTGACAAGGCTTTTTTCACGCCGGGTCAATTCCATTTTTCTTTGCCTTACTTTTTGGCAGCTTTGGCAGCTTTGGCAGCGGGAGCCGCCTTTTTTGCCGCCGCTTTGACCGGCAGGTCGCCGTTTTCGATCGCAGTCATCAACTGTTCGCACTGAGAGACCCAGACCATGAAGCTCATGTCATTCATGACTCCGGCCTTGCGGTCGATCATCCGCTTGAGCAATTTTTTTGCATCGGCGACCTTTTTCTGTGCGACATAGATGCGCGCAGCCTGGAAAGCGGCCTCAGCCTTGACACCGGATGAAAAATCGTTCATATCAACGATAGCAGCGTATGCGGCGGCGGCATCGGCAAGTTTTCCTGCTTTTTCCAACACGGAACCGGCATTGATCGCGGCAATCTGCCGGATCTGGATATCCGCATCGCTGGCGGCGAGAGCTTTCAGCATGTCAGCGGCTTCGTCATATTTTTTATCTTCCTGAAGATAAGTCGCCTGCCGCAACCGGGCAAGTTCGATTCCCGGAGCATCGGGATGCGCGGCAATCGCGGCGGCAAGCTTCTCTTTGGATGCAGAGAAGAGTTCCTGCTGGGCGGCGAGCGTCTTTTTTTCAGCGCGCTGCATGAACGCATACACTGCTACACCGATAACGATGACGATCAGCGAGGCAATCGCGATCTTGAGCCAGTATTTGCTGATAAAGAGTTCAACGCGTTCAGATTCTGAAAGCAATTCCTTTTCAAAACCGTCAATAGATTTTACTTCACGTTTAGCCATGATAAGTACTCTCCATTTTTTTCATTATTGGTTATCAATGGTGGGAGAAGATGCGTTCCGGAGCGTGGAAGAGCGCAACTCCCAGCTCGTTGGCGCGCTTGATGACATCAGCATCCCGCAGACTGCCGGAGGGAGCAATGATCGCTTTGATACCGGCTTTGGCGGCAACTTCGACACCGTCTTCAAAGGGGAAGAAACCGTCACTGGACATGACCGCACCTTCCAGCGTGGCAGTTCCGGTGTATTTTTCTTTGAATTTGACGATAGCCTGTTCGATCGCACCGACCCGATCCTGTTCACCGGTACCGACGGAGAGGGTCTGACCGTTGGCAACGATGACCACGCCGTTGGAACGGACGCTGAGGTTGACGTGCCAGGAGAAGACCAGATCCTGCTTCATGGCTTCACTGCACGGAACATTGGAGACCTGTTCGCCGCAACGGGAGTTGCTGCCGGATGCCGGAACCAGTTCGTCGATTGAACGGATGGCGGTCAGCAGCGGAGCCGCGATGACCAGAGAACCGTCGGCAAGCACTTTGATGGTGTCGCTTCCGGCGGCGGCTTCACTGCGGAAACGGGGCAGAGTCGCCAGATCGCCGCATTTGATGATGCGGATGTGTTTATTGAGCTTGTAAGTTTCGCCGTCGTTGAAGATTTCCAGCACGCCGTCAGCGAAATCCGGAGCGACAACACATTCGACAAAGGTGCTCATGATCTCTTTTGCCGTTTCGCAATCGACCGGAACGTTGAATGCGACCACACTGCCGAAGGCGGCGCGGGAGTCAGCATCGCGGGCTTTCTTGTAAACATCCAGCAGAGATTCTCCTTCGCATCCCATGGCGGCGCCGGAGGGGTTGACGTGTTTCATCACGGCGCAACTGGCGCTGTCGCAATATTTGACGATATTGAGTGCGCCGGAAATATCTTCCAGATTGGTCTGTGAGAGACCGCTTTTGCCGTTTTTCAATATCTGCATGGAACCGATGGCGCTTTCGACCCCCGCCTGACGGTAAAACGCCGCCGGCTGGTGGGGGTTGGTTCCATAACGGAGGTCTTCAACTTTTTCGTAGAGTTTTCCGGCGATCTCCACGGTTGCGGGATAGTCGCCGACATTCTTCTCCAGATAGGTCGAACGGGACAATTCTTTAGCCATAATCATACTCTCTTTCACGTTTTGGAGCGTTCCGCCCCTCTTTTGTTAAAAAAAACAATAAAATTTCACATTTTACAATATATCACCATTTGAACTTTAGAGCAAATGGAACTATGTTTTAAAAGGTGTTTTTTTTGAATTATTTTGCATTTAAGGACGGTATATTATGAAAGACGGGAAAAAAAAGGCATACTTTATCACCATTGAAGGCCCGGAAGGTGCCGGAAAAAGTTCTTGTGCCGATATCTTGACCCGGCATCTTGAAGCTCGCGGCTATCCCGTCATCTGCACCCGGGAACCCGGTGGCACTCCGCTGGCTGAAAAGTTGCGCGAAGTGGTAAAAAGCAAACCGGATCAGGACGAAGTCATCCATCCGGAAACTGAATTGCTGTTGATGGAAGCCGCCAGAGCTCAGCATGTCAGAGAAAAAATATCCCCTGCCCTGGATTCCGGCATTTCGGTCATCTGCGACCGCTTTACCGACTCCACTTGTGCCTATCAGGGCGGAGGCAGAAACATGGATATGGGAACGATAGAGTTTTTAAACGATTTTGCCACCGGCGGATGTGTGCCGGATTTTACTCTGCTGTTGGATTTGCCGCCGGAAACCGGTTTTGAGCGGGTTGTCCGCCGCCGCAGTGCCGATGCGGACAACGACCGTTTTGAGGCTGAAGCGTTGGATTTTCACCGCAAAGTCCGCTCGGCGTTTCTGGCTCTTGCAGAAAAATATCCTCAGCGCTTCCGGGTGATCGATGCTTCACAAACTCTTGATAACGTGGTCGAACAAGTGGAAAAAGTTGCCAATGAGCTTATATTCTGAATATTTAAAACGCTGTCCGGAACTTCTGGAATGTCTGGAAAACGCCCGTAATGCCGGACGTTTGACTCACAGTTTTCTCATCCATGCCCCGGATGACCGCACCCGCGCGGAGTTTGCCATTGTTCTGGAACAGCTTGCCGGATGTCTTAATCCGGTCAACGGACGTCCGGATACGACCTGTTCCTTTTGCCGGCAGATTGAAAACGGTTCATACTCCGATCTGCACAAGATTTCCCCGGTAGGAAAAATGTATCAGATCCGGGTCGGCGACCGTGCCAATCCGGAACCGAACACTTTGCGTGACATGCTTGACCATCTCGGCTACACTGCCGGTAAACACCGGAAGTTCGGAGTCATCATCGATGCCGACCGCATGGGCGTGGAAGCTCAAAATGCTCTGCTCAAAACTCTGGAAGAGCCGCCGCCGGAAACGACACTTATTTTGTGTACCGCCAATCCTTCGGCGCTTTTGCCGACTACCCGCTCCCGCTGTCAGACGCTTTCTCTGCCGGATAATTTGTGCCGCTTCGATTTTGCCGGAGTTCAGGATGCCGCAAGTGCAGTATTTGATTTGTGTTTCAACTGCCGGAACGACCTTTGCCGGACAGAGGAGACTTTGCAGCGTTTGCTGAATGTGATGTCAGCGTTGGCTGATTCTGCTGAAGAGTGGGCAAAAGTCGAGTTTCAAGATCAGATCGCCGCCGCCGCCAACAGTGAAGATGCGGCGTTTATCAAACAGCTTGAAGCGCGCATTTCCGATGCGGCAAACGGTGAATATATCCGTCAGCGCCGCCGTTTTATCGCGTTTATAACCACATTCTGTTCCCAGTTGTTCATGTTGTCGCACGGCGTGTCGCCTGTGGATTTGCCCAATCCGGATATCTTTAACAACTTGACCATCCCGCTCAACATCCCGCCGGAACGGGGAGAAGCCGTTTTGAAAGAGGCGGAAGAGCTGGAGCGGACTTTGCGTTTCAACGTCAGTGATGAACTGGCGTTGCGAACATTTGCAGTAAATCTTTCAATGAGGTGATTTGAATGGATCGCACCCGGTTTCATCTGTTGCGCAAACACCGCCGTCAACGCGGTGCGACTGCATTGGAAGCAGTCATGGCGATAGTCATTTTGTTTATGATCGTATTTGCCATGCTTCAGGTGTACAAGTGGTGCATTACGGGACAAATTTGCCAATACTCGGCATTTTACGCTTCCAAATCCCTTGCGCTCGGCTTTGAACCGGAACTTTCGCTGCGCGCGGCACGGGTTGCGGGGATCGCCATGTCCGGGCGAAGTGTCGGTTCCGGTGACAACGATGAATATGCCGCCGAAAACTACATGGTCTACGGCGACAACTCCGGTGTCCGTTATGAATATTGGCACCAGAATAATACCTTCCAAGCGCCGTCACTGCATGTTTACGGCAAATATTCCGATGATGATGTCGTAGCGTTGGTGCGGATGGAAAACGATCAGTTGCTGAACGAATCGTTCTCCTCTCTCTTTTCCATAAAGAGCAACCCGGTTCCGTCATCGCGGGTCTATACCAACAATTACGCAAAAACTTTGCTGGAGGAGTAAGACATGAACGAATCGCGCCGTCTGCGTTTGAAACACTCTCCGGAATCCGGTCAGGTTCTGGTTGCGGGAATATTCATCCTTATTATATTGCTGTTGTTGGTTTTTGCCGGTTTTGACATCTACAACAGCATCCGGGCAAAGTTCAAAGTTGAGACCGCTCAGGAGGCTGCAGCTATCGCCGGAGCATCCTGGCAGCGGGATTCTCTTAATCTCATTGGCGAAATAAATCTCATCAAAGCGTGCTCTGTTCTTTTGACCGATGATGACAACTGGATAACTCCACTGCCGGTGCGGGAACAATATCCGGAGCTTTCCGATCCGGCATTCCGTTCCCTGCGCATCGAAGCCATTCAAAAGCGCATTGATGTTTTAACTGAAATGCAAAGCCGTATCAGCTTCATTGGTCCATTGATCGGGCTTGCCGCGGCGCAGCAGGCGGCAAAAGCCAACGGCATCGTCTCCATTGGGGATTTGAGCGATTATATCGATCAACTTCATCACAGCGCCCGTTACCGTCCGGAGCTGGGCGGCGCACCTGAGTTCATCTACAATTACGCGTGGAAAACTCCTTACACCGGCTTGATTGAAACCATCTCCCGCAACGGCATCGCCGTTTATCCCAATGCTATCAACGGCTCAACTCCCCGCGTGGAACCGCCGGAGCTGGCATATCAATCTTTTTATGACACAATATATATTCTTGATTCGGCAATCAAAGCTGCCGGGTACGGTGCAATTTATCCCCACCAGAACAGTTACGGCGCCCTCGCCCGCCTGGTGAAAAATAACGCATGGAATGAACGTTTTGCCAATCCTCCGTGGTGGGATATCGATTATTCTACCAACGCGTTTCCCAAAGAAAGTGAGATTTTTTCTCTCGGCGTATCTGTTACTGGAGACACTTCCATTTTTAACCTTGAAAAGCGCCCCGTCTTGCTCGATGCCGCAAAAAATCACCTTGCTCCGGAACATTTGCAGTTAGTTTATGACAATCAGAATGGACCATTCGCCCCCGGCAGTTTGTCTCTCAACTTTTTCAGTTACGACAACTCCTGGTATCCCGATTACTTCCGCCAGCGTTACAGCGATTACGACACCAACCACTACAACTACTGGTTCAACGGCGGAGACCGTGATCCCAAAAAGCGTGTTCTGCGCGGCAGTGTAAAAAAACAATACCACTATGAAGGCCCTGCGGCATACGTTGAAACGGCAGCCGATGTGGGCAAAGTCACCTCCATCGTCCGCTTTACCGGACAGCGCAACTTCAACAAAAACACCATCCGCATCGGCAGTAACCGCACCGGCGGCAACATTACCGACTTCAGTGATTACCGCCCCGGAACCATCGCCAAAACGCTGGGCGAGCTGAAAGATGAGCAGCCGCCGATTGCTTTGCCGCTGGTTCTGCCGGTATTCGATAAGGTTATTTTGATGCCGACTTACATGCCGATACCGTACAATTTCTATGTTTTGCGCCCGGAGGACAGAACTTTGCGCCGCTTCCTGATGTGGCTTTCCATTCAGGAAAATCTTGAAAACAGTGACGGTTCCCTCCCCTCCGGTTGTGAAAGTTACCTCAACGCGTTGCGCATACTGGTTCAAGGGCCGCAGTTCCGTTATTATCTGTGGAATCCGCTCTTCAACGAAAACGAGTTTGACCGCACCTGGCGCTCCAAGTTGAAAGAGTGGGATGAGGAACGGGTCAAAAAGCCGGATGCTTACCAGTACAGTTTCAAAGGCAGTGACCGGACTTTGCCCGGATATTTTCAGGAACCTGCGATTTTTGTTCCCTGTGTCAATAAAAGAGGTGAAGTCGGCATTGTCAACTATAAAGATCAGATAAATGGCGGCACTGCTCAGCGGCACTATATCCGCGGAGGAAATTACATGGTCGTTGACAGCAAAGGTCACATTGTAAAACGCGGAGAAGCTGACCCGACTCTGGATCCTGAGTGTTGTGGAAGTTGCTGTGACTGCAACGGTGAAGGAGGCGGATTACCCCATTTCGGCAGTGGTTTCAGTACTCAGAAAGGTCCGGTGCGGATGTGAAAAGATTTTTCCACAACGGTGAATCCGGTCAGGCGTTTATGGAGTTGACCATCATGCTGCTCATCCTTACCGGAATGATATTGGCGGTCGTTATGTTGAGCGGCATTGAAATGCGCAGCAACACTCTGCTCCTTTCCGCAAGGAGCAATGCCCATAAAGCCGCACGCAACTCCGATGGAGGAGTTGAGTATTCCGATGAATATTCAACCTGGTACTACCCCTCCTTGCGGTTGAACAAAGCCTATGTCGGCAACGCCGGTTCTTTCGGCAGTTCAGTTACATTGTTCAAAGATGGACAAAAATATTACCGTATGCGCAGCCGCAACACCGGGGCTTTGCAAATACCTTTTTCCTATCAGGGCAGTATCCGCCACGGCAGTAATACTCCGGCAATAGACAACGCTTATTATGCCATGACCTCAGCTGATTACAGCCGCGTGAGCGGCAACCCCAATTATGAAAGTTATATCCGCTGGCGCGATATCGATGCTTTTGACAACAGTTTTGTCCATGACTTTTCCGGCGACTTGCACTCCATGAATGCTTTCCATGCCGCCCGGTTGGTCGGGCGTTCCGGCGATGGCAACGACACTCCGGCTACCATCAACCGCAACGATCAGGCAGGTGTTCACAGTGTGTCGGATGCGACAGAGGTTATGTACCGCACCTTTTCCCGGCTTTTCGGTATAGATGTTTCCGACTTGAAACTGCGCAAACACGAGACCAACAAGGTATATCTGCCACAGTTCAAATGACGGTAAACGGGAATGCCTCGCGGGCAATCTTGTGGGCAAATCGGCGGACGCCCACTCAGTCATGGACACAAAGTCCACTCCTTCGTTGTCGCCTTGATTTACCCACAACCTTACCTCACGATGCATCCCCGTTAGAGTCCATTCTTTTTTTTTCTGAACCTTAAGGGCGTAAGGATGTTATGGTTTTTATTTTCGCCAGCGAGCCGCCGCAGGTCGTCTTGGAGAAACAGCAGTTGATTTACAACACCATTCCGGCGATCCACCCCGCGATCAGCAACGGGATATTGTAATGGATAAAGGTCGGGATAGTGGAATCGTAAATGTGGTCGTGCTGACCATCTGCATTCAATCCGGCAGTAGGACCCAGCACTGATTCCGACACCGGAGAACCGGCATCCCCCAAGGCTCCGGCAACACCGACAATGGCAATCGTCGCCAAGGGCGAAAATCCCATTTTTATACACAACGGCACATATATTGCTGCAATAAGCGGCACTGTGGAAAATGACGATCCGATCCCCATAGTGATGATCAACCCGATCAACAGCATGATAAATGCGGCAAGTCCGCGATTGTTGCCGATCCCGTCGGCAGTGAGCTGAACCAGCGTATCCACTCCGCCGGTAGCTTTCATCACTTCCGCAAAACCGCTGGCGGCGATCATCACGATACCGATTCCTCCCATGAGGTAGACTCCCTGCGTGAAAACATCCTGCGTTCCACGCAGCGTGATAACTCTGGCAATAACAAAAACTGAAACTCCGGCAAGCGCAGCAATAATCAGTGAATCACAAAAAATCTGCCCGGCAAGCCCAACCGCAATAGCCACAAATCCTGCGGTAACTTTCCACGGTTTGATTTCGACCGCATCCGCCGCCTGCGCCAGAGACGGCGCGCTATTGCTGCTTTTATAATCCCGGGGCTTGCGATAGGAGATGAAAACCGCGATCAGCAATCCGGCGAGCATTCCCAGCGCCGGAATAAACATCGCCCGCGGTGCCATATCTGCCGTGACCGCCAGACCGAACTTGTTGATGTTGCCGATAAGGATCTCGTTGAGGTAAATGCGTCCGAAGCCGAAGGGCATCACCATGTACGGTGTGATGAGTCCGAAGGTTAGAATACATGCCACCATGCGCCGGTCGAGCCGGAGCTTTTCAAACACTCCCAGCAGCGGCGGAATAAGTACCGGGATAAAGGCGATATGCACCGGAATAAGGTTCTGGGAAGAAATCGCTGCCAGCGTGAGAATCAAAATAAGAGTGTATTTGAAAATAAGAAGATGTTTCGGAGTCAACTCTTTGTTCAATCTTTTAAACAGTTCCCGCGCCAGAAGTTCTGTAACTCCGGAGCGTGAGATCGCTATGGAAAATGCTCCCAGCATCGCATAGTTGAACGCCAGCAGCGCACCGTGAGACAACCCTTTGCTGAATGCATCCATGGTCTGCACCCCGTTCATTCCGGCAATTATACCGCCTGCCAGCGAGGAAAACACCAGTGCAAACACCACATTCAACCGCAATGCGGACAGCACCAGCAACACCAAAACTGCCAACACGACCGGATTTTTCATAAATTCCCAAAACATAGATCACCTGTATATTTTTTATTGTTCGATACTTTTATATAATATAGCACATTTTTTCCGATTAAGCAATAAACACAGTTGCAATAAAACAAAACTGCGCTATATTAGTCTCAATGTCTGATAACAGCAGGGGAAAGAAAGATGGAAAATTTGAAAAACTGCATAAAGAAAAATTTAGACTGGTTCATCAACTCCGGGGTCATGGTTCCGGAAAACGGCTTATGGGGCGTGGCGGAGCGGCTCGCCGTCAAAAGCGGCAACCGGGCGCTGGAACTTATTCTGGAATCATTCCCGGCATGGAGCGATCAGGATGATTGCTACGTCATTGAACAGCGCAGAGCCGACTGCAACTTTCAAACCGCGTGGCTCTTTCTCAAAGCAGAGAAACTTTTTCCCGGCAACGGTTACGGCGATATCGGAAAAAACATTCTGGATTTCCTCTACTTCCGCAGCGGCTTGCTGGAACGCAACCCGGACGCCCCCATTCCGGCAAATTGGAACTGGTCCCACATCAAACAGGAGTCCACTGTCTATTTTGACGATGAGGCCTGGTGTATTCTGATCCAGCTCAATATCGCCGGCGAATTCCCGGAACTCGACCGGAAATATCAGATGCGCAAATGGGCATACCGTCTTGCCGAAAGCCTCTATGCAGGCGTTATGGATAAAGAAAATAAAGTCAACTGGCGCGGAAATCTTCAGCTTCCGCACTGGGGCGCTCTGGCGGCAATGGCACTGGCTCAGGCGGCAACGGATGAAACCCGAAAAAAATATCAGAAATTCTGTCTGGATTATTTTACAAACCTCACCTGCCCCAACGTCAGTGAAGATGCATACGCTCTGATTGGCGCTGTGAACTGTGCATTGAAGCTGGATAAGGAGATTTTCTTCCCCATTGCCAAAAAGCATGCGGATACCCTGATTTCCAAATTTGATCCCGACAACGGCTTCCCGCCCTCTGAACACGCCCGGGAAACTCCGACCGGAAAAAATCTGGTTGATACGATCTATACCGTAAACTGGTCTTTGCTCGGCTTGCGGGAATTCGGTTTGATTGCCGGAAAGGAATATTCGGCTTATGCTGATAAACTCATTGCCCTGCTCTGCCGGATCCAGGACACCGCTGACAACAAACACTTTTACGGCTGCTGGCGCGGCATGTTCGACATCAACACCGGCTCCTGGGGCGGCGGTGACCTCTTTGAAGGCGGCGGCAACAGCATTTACACCGGCTGGACCAATGCTCCGATCTCCCTTTGTTTTTTGCATGAATATGATCATGCCTCGATGTTTTAAACGGAGCCGTTGTTATGAAAACATATATTTCCCGTTATGAAAATGCGCTGACACAAGACATCATTCCCTTTTGGCAGCAACACTGTATCGACCGTGAATACGGCGGATTCTTTACCAGTCTGGATCAGGACGGCAGTGTTTATGACACTACAAAATATATGTGGATGCAGTGGCGGATAGTTTATATGTTTGCGGAGTTTTATCTTTCTCCGTACCGGAAAGATGAGTTTATCGACATAGCTTCATCCGGCTTTGATTTTCTTTACCGGAACGGACGGGATGAGGAGGGCAACTACTACTTCGCCCTGAACCGTCAGGGGGATGCGGTCATCGCGCCGTACAATGTGTTTTCGGAGTGTTTCGCCGCTATGGGAAGTGCTATGATGTACAAGGCTACCGGTGAACCGCGTTACGCCTCCGCCGCCCGCGAAGCGATGGCCAACTATACCTCCCGTATCCGCAGCGGCAATCCGGCCGGACGCTGGAACAAAGCCATGCCGAAAAAACAGCAGTATCTTTCTCTCGGTCACTACATGATGCTCGCCAATCTGGGTTTGATAATGGATGATTGCCTCGGGGGAAACAATTATTCAGCTGAACTCGACACCGCCTTGGAGATGGTGCTTGACCGCTTTTACAACCGTGAGCTCAACGTCGTTTTTGAAAACATTCTGCCGGACGGAAGCTTTGATCTGGCAAGTTGTCAGGGCAGAATGCTCAACCCCGGTCATGTTCTTGAAGCGATGTGGTTTTTGCTCAATGCCCTTGAACAGCGTCCCGACACACCGGAAAACCGGGAACGCTCTGCCCGGATATGCGGAATAATATCTGATACGCTGGAACTGGGATGGGATAAAGAATATGGCGGCATCTATTATTTCATGGATGCTCTGGGGAAACCGCATCTGGAACTTCAGCATGATATGAAGTTGTGGTGGCCGCACAACGAAGCATTGATCGCCCTGCTCTTTGCCTACCGTCACAGCCATGACGCGAAGTTTCTGGATAAATTCAACATGGTCGACCAGTGGACTTGGGCGCATTTTCCCGATCCGGAATATGGCGAATGGTTCGCCTATCTCAACCGGCGCGGCGAAGTTACCCACAAATTAAAAGGCGGCAAATGGAAAACCTTTTTCCACCTGCCGCGCTGTCTCAAAGTCTGCGTTGAACAAATGAAGCGCATCAACTCTTGATGATGCCGGTCAACGCGCTGACTTATTTGCTCCATCTTCCTGGTAATTGGAGGTGACCGTCAGCATAAAGACGTTGCTCACCAGATCCAGCGACTCCAATGTCAGCGCCGCCCTGATAAAAAAACGGCGTTCATCGCCGGGACGGACGATCAGCTTTTCGATCACGCCCAGCTCTTTGTTCACCAGAACCTGATTGCCCGGCATCAAGGTTATCGGATAGTGGAATATCGGCATTTTGTAATCAAAATCAAGCCGGATCCACTTTTTGTCATCCGGTTCAATCATGCCGGACATCCACGGCTGAATAAAGATGACCAGATTGTCCGACTCGTGGCTGAACCACTCCGGAATACGCACCATTCGATTGCTGTTGTTTTTAAGAGCAAAGGTCAACCGCCCCGGACGACCGCCCCGGACGGTGGTGGAACCGAAACTCCGCAGTTCCAGACCATCGGCTTTGATTTTCTTATATTTGACTTTTCCATGCGGTACCCCCATTGCCATTTTGTGGCGCGGAGCTTCTTGAGTTACACAACCGGTCAAAAGCGTTCCGACTGCCAGCAATGCACAAATTTTCAAATCGATTTTCATAAAATTATTCTCCTGTAATGCTCAACTTACTTATTTCCATAAGTATATTCAACCGTTCCTGTTCATCTGCGGTTTCCCGCAGTTTTCCAATCAGTTCCTCCCGTCGGGAACAATTCCGCACCCGGCGCAACTCGGCAACCGCATCGTTGACCGCCCGGTCAACCGAGGTGATTTTGGTTTTTTCAACCATCAATTTGCTGATTTCCGGAACCGGATATTCGATCAGCAGATCCTGCAATCCGGAGTCAACCATATCCATTTCATCGTTCAATGCGTAATTGATGACCACATTCAAGGCTTTTACCACCGGGTCGCTCTCTTTTAGTTCGATGTCTTCGATTGACGCGGCGATTTTTCTTGCATTGTCGACAGAAGTCATTGCAATTTCAAGCAAAACAAGTATCGCCACCCGCGCCGGATCACGTTTGGATATCTCCTGTTTGCTCTCTTGCGGCACGGGAACTTCAGTTTGCGCAGTCACCCGGGGGCGGTTCACTGCAAAAAGAGCTTTGTCCAGAGCTGATTTTACCGCGCTCACGCTGACCTCAAACATCGCGGCAACCTTTTCCAGATAAACTTCCAGTTCCACCTGATTCTCCACCAGTTTGAGGAAATTGGCAACATACGCTACCGCCTCCGCCCGTCCGGTCGGCATATCCAGAGTAAACTTCTCCCGGCAGACGTCGAGCATTATATCCAGCCACGGTACGGCGTTGTTCAAAACCTCACTCAACGCCTCGGCACCCTGTTTGGAATAAAGTTCATCGGGGTCTTTACCTCCGGGGATTTGCAGTACCCGGAGGTCGATCGACAGCGGCAGCAAAATTTCCGCAGCCCGCAACACCGCTTTCTGTCCGGCACTGTCGGCATCGAATGCCAGTACGATGTTGTTGGAGTAGCGCCGGATGATACGCGCCTGATCCGGCGTGAAAGCGGTTCCCAATGGTGCCACTGCGCACTCCAATCCGGCGCGGTGAAAGGCAATGGCATCGAGCTGACCTTCACACAAAACCGCCTTTTTCATTTTTCCTATTCCCTGCCGCGCCTGCGGCAAGGCATACAACAACCGGCCTTTGTGAAAGACCGGGGTGTCCGGAGTGTTGACATATTTTCTGCCGTCAGCCGGCTTGGCTTCCAGCGAGCGGGCGCTGAAGCCGACGGGACGCCCCTGCTCGTTTTCAATGGTGAAGGTCACACGGTTGCGGAACTGGTCATACAATCTTCCAGTATCCTCTTTTTTGCGGATAATACCGGCGGTAAGCAGTTCGTGTTCAGTAAATCCGAGGCGGCGGCCGTAATCAAGTGAAGTTGTCCACCCGTCCGGCGCCATGCCGATTTTAAACTTCTGTATCACATCGGATGAAATGCCGCGATTTTTTAAATACTGCGCACCTTCACTGTGGGGATTCTCGGCAAGGACCCGGCAGAAAAACTTGCTGAATTCAGCATTGACTGCCAACAACCGTTCCTGTTCACTCTGGCGCGCCCGCTGTTGCGGATTATACTCTTTTTCCGGAATGATAACACCGCACCTTGCAGCAAGAATTTGCGCGGCATTGATAAAGTCCACATTTTCCCGTTCCATAAAAAAACGGAACACGTCCCCGCCTTTGCCGCATCCGAAACAATGGTAGCTCTGGCGCGCAGAATCGACATGAAACGATGGCGTCTTTTCCTGATGGAACGGACACAATCCTTTGAAGCTCGCCCCTCCGGAACGCTTGAGCTGCACCCCGAAGCTGGAGATCACATCAACGATATCACTGCGGGAACGGATCTCTTCAATAATGTCTTTGTTCAGATCCAGACTCATGATATATCAACGTCCAAGCACTCTTATTCTCTGACTTGCATACGCGGTTGCGGCGCGGCTCTTGCCCCGCTGACCGGGATAGCGGAGATAAAGGCTGTAGAGACTGGCGGCGAATCTCCGGTCAAGGTTGGCATCATCAATGGCGCGCGCAACGTTGAACACCAGTGCGGCATCACGGCATCCGCGCAGCGCCGCTTTGAACGATGCCAACGCCTGCGGACGTCTGCCGTTGTTAAGATGACATTTGCCCAGCTGATAGTGAAGGATATTGTTCTTCGCAAATTCCGGATATCTCTGCAATGCGTTCAAATAAACTGAGACATTGCGATAATTGAGCGCAGTTCCGATATTGCACAGCAGAATGAGCGTGGAAACATCCTGCGGCTGAAGTTCGTGCGCCTTTTTCAGCGCCTCGTAAGCAAGTGACCGGCGCGGCATCGACTTTGCCAGCAGCCGTCCCTGCGTGTACAATGCCGCAAAGCTGTCCGGATAATCCTTGACCACCTGCGTCGCAATATCCAGTGCTTTGTCATCTTCGCCGTTTTTCTCATGAAGCAACGCCTGAAGAAGCCGTGCCGAACTGTTGTCCGGATTCTTTTTCAACACCGCTTCCAACTGCTTTGAACAATGGGAAGCATTCCCGTTTTTCAATTCTTCGACTGCAACATTCAGCCGTTCATTATCCGAAACCCGCTTTCCGCAACCGCACAATACGCCAACTGACATCGTCAGCAGCACCGCACAAAATACACGCCGCATAACCGCCTCACTTCCTCTTTTATTCAAAAATCATTTAGTCCGCAATCTCTTTATCCCGATGCTGACAATATACACCACACCGGATATAACCACGATAGTAGGTCCCGAAGGCAAACTCAAAAGCGAGCTTGCAATCAGCCCTGATACCACAAAAACGCCATTGAACACGGCTCCAAGTATCATCATGGAACGCAAGTGCCCGGTGTGACATCCCGCCGCTGCAGCGGGAAGAGTCAACAACGCGATGACCAGCATTATTCCGACCAGATTTATCAACAGTACAATAGTCAGTGCGGTCAATCCCAGCATCACAAGATAAATGATATTTCCTTTTACGCCGCGCAGTTCAGCAAAAGTGCTGTCAAACAGCATCGCCAGTATCTGCGGGTAAAAAATCACCGTGGGAATCAACACCAATGCATCAAGTGTCAGTACCAGATACAAATCCTGCCGGGAAAGAAGCAGAATATTTCCAAAAAGATAACTCTGCCAATCGACATACCCCGGGGTGTGATCCAGAAACAGTAAACCGACCGACATTCCCAGCGCCCATACCGCGCCGATCACGGTATCTTCTCTCTCTTTTGCCGTGATACTTACAATGCCGACCGTCAGCGCCGCCAGCATGGAGCCGGTCAGCGCTCCGACGGTTGCCGTGACAAAAGCCAATCCGCAGCTGCGCTGAAGAAAGAGCGCCAGACCGAAGCCCCCCAGCGCTGCGTGCGCACTTGCTCCGGCAAGTGAAGTGATACGCCGGGTGACGACCAGCGTTCCGATAACGCCCAGCGCCGGAGAGATCAATATTCCAATCAAAATTGCAAAGCGGAGGAATCCCCATTCCGGGGCAAATAATACTGTGTTGATATCCATTAAAGACTCCCCCCTTCGCAATGACAGAAGCATGAGTGGTCATGCTTTATCAAACTCATGTTGTGGTGGTAGATCTCATTGGCGGTCTCCGCCGTGAAATCTGCCGGTTTATGGATGACCACCTGCTTATTCACACAAATAATAAGATCAGTTTCCCGGTGTACAAACCCCAAATCGTGGGAGACGGTGACCACCGTCATGCGTTTTCGCAACTTCTCCAGAATCAAATAAAATTGCTCCCCTGCCCCGGGGTCGATATTGGCAGTGGGTTCATCCAGCAGCAGCAGATCCGGTTCTCCGGCAAGCGCCCGGGCGATCAGCACGCGCTGCCGCTGTCCGCCGGACAATCCGGCAAAGGAACGTTTTTCCAAATCAGCGATACCCAATTCATCCAGTACACTGCGGGCAAACTCTTTATCCTGCCTGCGAAACCCGAACAGTGTCCGTTTGGAGACCCGCCCCATCAGCACAACTTCCATCACACTCACGGGGAACGCCGCATCCAACTGGTGATACTGCGGCATATATCCGACCCGGCGGCGGGCCTCCTCCGGAGTTTTTCCAAAAATCCGGACACTGCCGCTGTCGATGGGCAGCAATCCCAGCAAAATTTTCAGCAGCGTACTTTTTCCGCCGCCGTTGGGGCCGACGATACACCCGGATTCTCCCGGCATGATCTGCAAATTGGCATTTTCGATCACCGGTGTGCCGTTCTGATACGCGAAATTCACATCTTTCAACTCAACGACCGGAACCGATGCATGTTCCGGACAGCAGCTGTGACAGGAGCAACTCATTTGTTTCCTCCGAATCCCCGGCAGATCGCATCGGCCATAAGTCTGAAATTTTCCACCAGATCGTAGGCAAGCGGATCAAGCGGTACGGCGGCACCATTGATGCGCCGCGCCAGCTCATTGGCGGTACGCGGATTGAATTGCGGCTGAACAAAGACCACTTTGATATTCTCTTTCTGCGCCTTACTGATCACATTTGCCAACTGCACTGCTGTCATCTCTCTGCCGTTTATCTCCAACGGATGCTGACGGAGCTTGTACGCATCGGCAAAATATCCGAATGCCGGATGATAGACCAGAAATTCCCGTCCGGCAAAAGGCGCAAGACGGCGGAGATTGTCCGCATGAATATCGCTGAATTTCTGCTTCAGCGCGCGGCAATTCTCCCGGTACACTGCGGCATGCTTCGGGTCAGCAGCGACCAGCGCATCCCGTACCGTATCGGCGATATATCCAGCCATGACCGGAGAGAGCCAGACGTGCGGATCGAGCGCTTCACTGTTATGATCGTGTGCTTCACCGTGACCGTCACAACACCCCTGCCCGTCATCAAAGTGACGGCGCCGGATGCCGGTGGTGACATCGATCACCTTCACCTGCTCCGGCATGGCGCGCACTGCACTCTTTTCAAAATTCATTCCGGTGGTAAGAAACACCGCCGAGCGTCCGGCATCGCGGATATCCGCCGGACGCGGGGCGTAGTCGTGCGGACTTCTGCCCACCGGAAGCATTGATTGAACTGTAACGTATTTCCCGCCGATCTCATGGGCAATAAACGCCACCGGCGGCAATCCGCATACGACTTTTACTTTGTCATTATTTCCGGCGCGTTCACCGGAACATCCGCTCATCCAGGAAATCACGGCAGCTGCCGCAAACAACGCTGTCAAAATTTTTCTCAAAATCATTTATATTCACCTTTTGTGCCAATTAAAGATAATTCAAATACAATCTGAGAATATAACACGTTTTTCCCATCAAGTCAAGAGGATTTTCAAAAAAGTCACTGATTGAGTTTTGTCAAATCAAGTTCAAAGAGCTTTCCGTTGACCGCTACCTTAAATTTATTCCGTCCGGCAGACTTGATCTCCGGCAATTTATCTCCCTTGCGCACCGGGATAAGCAGCGTGGCAAAACGGAAATTTTTCTGCTGTTTTGCCAGCATCATCACCGTGGTCGCCTTGTGCCGTGCCATATCATTGCGCCCGATGAACCAGCCTGCCATCAACGGTTTGTTCCGTCCGGAGGCGGTGGTCGTTTCAATTTTTTCAGGGAACAGCGGCACAATGAGGATATCGTACTCGTTGCCGGGATAATCAGAGAGTACCGCGCCGGGGTATTGGCGCACCTTGCGGGTCTTCAGCGTGTTCAAGTGAAAACGCAGTTCGTAATCATGAGCTTTTCCGTCTGCCGTGCGCAGATTATCGACGACACAGAAAAATTCCGGTTTGCAGAAACGGATTTCCCGGGTATGAGTTGCCGGCTTGGACAGCGGTATAACATCGCCGTCAGTGCCATCAAACTTCATCAGCCCGAAGGTGTCGGTGTAACTGCTTTTGGCATAATCGAACACTTCATTGCTGACAAACTTTGCATCGATCGGACGCTTCACCTTTTTGGGCAGGTTGCGCATCTGGATAAGTCCATCGACCAGCACTGTGTTGTGGTCGGCGGAAGAGCGCCCGTACCAACGGTACACGCTGAACTCATATTGTCCGCCGCCGTCATCGTAAATCAACTCCTCTTTACCTTTATAGATATTGATGTTGAGTTTATCCCAATGCCAATGTCCCATGCCCAGCGGGCCGACATCGAAACAGCAGTACAGTGCATCCTTATCCCAGCCGGAGCGCATGGCGATAAAACCGGCATAGGGCAGAAAACGGGAGGCGGTAGGTTTGTCGTCCGGAGCTTTCCCCTCCTTGCGGTGGGAGGCAACCCATTTGAACAGTTCTTTATCCGGGTAGTTCTCCAGCGCCGTGGTCATGACTCTTGACAAATCAAATGTATAACAATCATTGGTTCGCGGCGCGGTAAGTCCCGGTGTTGCCAATGCGATAAAGGCATCGAAACCAGCTTCAAACGCCGCCGGAAGCTCCTTGGGAAGTTCACTCATCCGGTTGAGCTGTTGCGCCTGATCGATAAAATTTTTGGCACATGTCAAGCTCACCCAGTGATAATCCGGCGACAACTCATCATGCATGCCATCGGGCATCATCTGTCCGCAAAACGCCTTGCTGAAAACTTTTGCGGAATAGAGCCGGAATTTCTGTGCATCATTGAACTCCGGAAATTGGGAGGCAAAGGTGTACACTCCCGCCATCTCCATCAACAGCCAGTTGCTTCGTTTCTTGTGGTTGTGCCGCAGAAACTCCGCCTGCTCATACATGGAACCAAGCATCAGGCAAAGTGCTTCGTCACTGACGCCGGGCGACTTGCGGAACACTTCAAACGCCGCCGGCCACGCATAGAGCAGCCGGATACCGGCTTCGATAGTGCGCCAGGTATTGTGACTGTTTGGGCCTGAAAGCGCCGTTTTTTTGTCCGCCTGATAAATCCACGACAAAAGCTGCTCTTCAAACACTTTTGCGTAACGCTCCGAACCGCTGTTCCGGTAACAGTGCATCATGTCGTGCCAGAAATACATTCTTCCGAGCTGCCAGAGCCATTCGTTGTTTACCGGCTTTTTTTTCCATGTCGGATTGAATATCCAGTTTACGCCGCTTTCAAATTTCCAGGGAATATTGATGACAGTAAAATCATTATTGAGTGCCCGTTCAGCGGTTTCAACTGAATAACTCTTGTTTTTGAATTTC
Source organism: Lentisphaeria bacterium (assembly GCA_017462015.1). Lineage (GTDB taxonomy): Bacteria > Verrucomicrobiota > Lentisphaeria > Victivallales > Victivallaceae > UBA1784. Next base: position 102,741 of record JAFTRX010000071.1, on the reverse strand, counting down.
GTTATCAGATAAATCGACTCCGGACGGTTGCGATAATACGCTGCGAGCGCCCGGATCATGCCGCTTTCATCCTTTTTGCGGCAGGCATCCTGATAATCCGCACCGATTTTTTCTCCGTCGATCTGCTTGAACAGCAACTGTATCAATTCATTCCGCTTGGCGGAACTTTTTTCATCAGCCATACCGGCATTAGTCATTGTAACAGCACACATAATACTCAACCCTGCTTTGATAACTTTATTCATCTTACTTTACCCGCAAAATGACGACTTTGTAGCATGGCATGGCAATATCGGCAACCACGTTTTTTGCACATGCACGTTTGAATTTGACCGGGACCCATTCCCCCTGTTCGTTCAAAGATTCTATTTTTGCCACCTTGTTCAGCTTGAGGGTGACAGAATCAAGCGGATCATATCCCAGATTGACGATCATCAGCAGTTTGGAACCATCTTTGGCAAAACGTTTGACCGCCATTACCGGCTGATCGTTCATAACTGCCCCCTGGGTAACTTCCGAATCAAGGTTGTCCAGCAGATAGTTCAACCAATTCTGTCGGGGAGTACCGGCACGGAGAGAAAAGTGTTCTTCACTGCAGAAAGCAACGGTCAACACTTTGCCGCCGAGGGAATTTTCACAAAGCACCGCTCCGGGAAGGACCCGGTTGCGGTCGCCTTTTACCGCATAGCTGATCGCATTGATAAGGGTCAGAACTTTGGCATTTGGGGACTTTATGACCAGCTCCGGAGCACCTTTCCAGCTGCGGCAGTAAATGTTCTGTTTGGTGTCAGGATAAACTTCACTGCGGTAGAAGCAATCCGGCGTGCGCGTTTCGATTCCCAGATATTTACTGAAACCGCGCTTGCACAACTCGACAGCAGCGGCGCCGTCTACGAGAACTTTGTTTTTGAACATATCTTTCAACTGTGCATCAGTCAACCGTCCAACGGCATACGCACCGCGCAACGCATAGACTCCCAGCTTGTTGAAGTGGACTTCTCCGTAGAACGGAATACCGTAGATACCCATGAACCACGCCCAGTTCTGCACTTCCGGAGGAATGATAGGGGTCGAAAAATTGGTGGAGTGGAACAGATGCTCGCTCTTGAACCCGGGAATAAAAACCCCGCCGTCACGACTGCCCTGCACTGCTTCAAAGAGCGCCGGATAAAATTTTGCATGTTTGGCAAGAATATCAGTATATTTGCGGCTTACCACAAAGTCGCCGGGCTTGTGACAATTCACATACCAGAGCTTGGTTCCCCTCAAGCCGTTGAAAATGGCAGAGGAAACTTTGGCGTGCAGACTCATAGCAGATTTGCTGTGCAGAGCCTGCGGGAAGGTATCGCTTTCGTCGAAGAGAGAGGGGATGGAGCTGAAGTGCTTGCGGTAAATCTGAGTTTTGAGTACATTATAGGGGAAGTCGCGGGGGGACTCTTCAACGTAATGAGCATTGCACATACGCATCATGTGCGGCTGATTTTTTGCCGCCATCTCGCGGGTGAGGTCGAAATAGTGATAATATTCACCGCCGGGACAGCAGGTTCCGCCGGGGATGGAAGGATCGACAGAGTTGATACCTTCACGCAAAAACTTACCGACATTGGCAACACCTTCTTTACGCAGGATCTCGTAATTGAGATAGACCTGATCGGTATTTTTGGCATTGACGACCGCACTGCGGTACTCTTCCGGAGTTTTGAAGTTCCCCTTGAACCGGCGGTTGTACTCTGCAACATGCAGCGCGCAGAAACACTCTCTGCCGCCATTGTTGGAACGGATATCGTCATCACCGAGGATGAAGAACGGCTTTTCCGCCGCGACCCGCGCACCGACTGTCCGAATATACTTGGCAAAGTTGGGGTTCAACGCGCAGAAACGGGCGGCCTTCTGGCGGGAAGTATAAGTTCTGGTCCAACCATCAATAACCACCGTCGGATTGGTGACGTGACCGAGGATAGCCTGGATCAGGGCGCCGAACTTGATCGGATATCCGGCAAGACCGGCTTTGACTTTGCGATAACTGGCAAGCACGTCGTCCAACCGTTTGTAAGGCGTGCTGTTTTGCGGATGCAGAGGCATACTGTACAAAACCGTGTCGATACCGGTTCGCTGATAAAATTCAATAATGTCTTTAACGGTTTCTTCTTCCGCACCGATCCGGCAGGGAATGATATTGAACATATTGAATTTTTTGGTGAGGTAATCGTAGCGTGCATCATATTTCTGAGGTGCAGCCAACGCGGCAACTGCCGCAAATGCACACAACATAAACAACATTTTTTTCATTTATAATACAACTCCTTATATATATCTGGTTATTTGATTTTGATTACAACAGTCTCGTAGCAGGCAACAGCCCGGGGGATGGAAACCGTGCTGCCGCTTGCGGCGAACGGAACCTTTTCCCAGACTCCATCCGCAGAAAGAACAGTGACCATGGAGGCATTTTTGTACTTGATCACAATATCATCCAGAGCATCAAAGCCCAGATTGCAAATCATGACCAGCGTGGAGTTGTCACTCATCTTCCGGGTGATGGAAAGTGCCGGCTGATCGGTGATGATGGTTCCGGATGCGCCGCCGTTTTCCATAGCTTCCAGCAGATAGATCAGCCAGTTCTTGCGGGGTTCTCCGCCGCGCGGGGTGAATTCATCGGTAGTCCGGAAGACGGTGGTACAGATCCTGCCGCCGAGTTCATTGCTGAAGATGACAGCGCCGGGGCAGACGATTTTGGAATTGGGAGCGTACATGTAAGGGGTGTAGTACATCTGGGTCAGCACTTCAAGGTCGTCACTGCACGGAACCAGCTGCGGCGCATCCACCCAGGTGCGGCAGTAGATGGGATCACCGTCGATATAACGCTCGCCGCTGAACGGATGCGTTGCCGCAACAGCTTCCACACCGAGGTATTTGGCAAAACCGCGTTCCGTCAGAGCCTTGGCGGCATCGCCATCGACCAGCAGTTTTCCTTTGAGCAAAGTGAGCAGCTCCTCATCGCTCTTGCGGGAGACGAATTCACTGCCTCTGATGGCGTAAATCCCATCAAGGGTGTAATCTTTTTCCGCAGAGAACGGAATGCCGAAAATCCCCAGAAATTCAGCCCAGGATGAGCCGGGAGTGATATTCGGAGTCCGGTTGGTGATCGCGTGCCAGTTACCCTTGTCGGTATGGATGGGAATACGGACACCGCAGGTCTCGCTGTCGGCAACAGCGGCAGACAAAGCGGGGTAGAAGTTGCGGTACTTTTCCAGAATTTCAGTGTACTTCCGGCTGACCACAATGCCGGGGCGGCGGCAGTTCACGAACCAGAGTTTGGCACCGTTGAGACCATTGAAGATCGCCGAACACTCTTTGGCGTGGAAACTGATGGCGGATTTACTGAAGAGCGAATGGGGAAAGGTATCACTTTCATCCAGCACGGTGGTGACACCGGAATGATATTTCCGGTAAGCCTGACTCTTGAACACGTTGGCGGCGAAATCGCGCGGAGACTGTTCGACATACAACGCATTGCAAATACGCATCACAGAGTCGGTTTGATCTTTGGCGCCGAGCGCGCGGGAAGTGTCCTGATTGAAGAAATATTCTCCACCAGGCATACAGCTTCCGCCGGGGATGGATGGATCGACAGAGTCAATGCCTTCACGGAGAAGAGCCGCGACCCGGTTGACGGTGTCCTGACGGAGCTGATCAAAGTTTTTATAGAGTTCACTGTCTGCCGGAGACTCGCAAACCGCTTTGCGATACTCTTCCGGAGTGAAAGTTGTTCCGTGACGGCGGTTGTATTCCGCAGTGTGGAGTTCGCAGAAACACTCCACACCTGACGACCAGGAACGGATATCGTCGTCACCGAGAATGAAGAACGGTTTCTCTTTGGCAACCATAGCTCCGACGGAGCGGATATAGTTGGTAAAACCCGCATCCAGCGAGCAGAAACGGGTATTTTTTCCTTCGATCACACCTTCGTGGGTGATGACTCGTGTCCACTGTTCGCTGTCGAGTTTGGAACCGATGACATGACCGAGGATACTCTGGATAAGTACGCCGCACCGGATCGCCGGTTCTTTGGCAAGAGCGTCGCGGAGTTTGCGGTAGCTTGCCACCAGACGTTCCGCTTTTTCCATAGCATTTCTGCCTTCCGGGTGGAAAGACAAGCTGTACAGGATGCGGTCAATTCCGGTACGCTGGTAAAGTTCGATCAAATCCTGCGCAGTCTCCTCCTCGTGACCGGGATAATACGGGACGACGTTGAAGAATTTGTACTCACTCATAAAACACCTCTCTAAATAAAATATTCGGTTATTGACAATGACATTGTTAAAAGATAATATTGAACCCGGACAAATACAAGTTCTCCGGGAAAATTTTCATGTTATTTTTTAACACTGTATCACCGCAATCTCCACTGCACCCAGCCGGACAAAAAGGAGATATTTTAACTTTTTTTTCAAAAAAACGCTTGATAAAAGTGAATGTTTAGTGTATAGTATAGCAGTTTGTTTTATTTTTACGGCAACCGGGAAAAAAGATGCAGCAGTGCGCTGACACATGCAGAGCATTGCCTCCGGGGTTGCGAAGTTGGCGGCAGACATTCCGTAACGGGGAACATTCAACCGCCATGTAAAAAGAAATTATTAACAGGTATACAATATGAACAAAATTCTGGTAACCGGTGTGACCGGTTTGGTCGGCAGTGCATTTGTTGCGGCTTTGCTCCGTGAGCGTGATGATTACGAAGTGGTGTGTCTGGTTCGTTCCGGCGGCGGAAAAAGTGCCGCAGAACGCGTGGACTCGATTATCCGTGACGAATGTGCATTTGACGGATTTCCTCAGGATGCAGACCGCATTTTGAGCAAAGTCAGTGTTGTCGAAGGCGACGTTACCTCCATTGTTCCTGAGGAACTGGCAAAAGATGCCGCAATGGCCGGTGTCAACATCGTCTTCCATTGTGCCGCCGACGTGAATTTGGGCAAAGACCCCACCGGCAAAGTGTTCCGGATCAACTACCACGGAACCGAAAATATGGTTGCTTTGGCAAAATTGCTCAACGTTAAAGAGTTCCACTATGTCGGAACCGCCTATATCGCCGGTAAGCTTCAGGGAACCGCCATCGAAGACAATCCCATCGACAGCGGATTCAACAATCCCTATGAAGAGAGTAAGTTCAAAGCTGAATTTCTGGTTCGTAATTCCGGAATTCCGTTCTCGGTCTATCGTCCCGCTATCGTCACCGGACGCCGTTCCGACGGTCGTATCCGCAAGCCGCTTGCCTTCTACCGTATTCTGGAATTTCTCGGAAAAATCAAGAGCCATCAGTGCGCCAAACGCGGCATTGATCCTGCGGAATGGGTTCCCATGGGCATCAACTTTGCCACCGTTCCCTCTGAACACGTCTACTTTGTCCCCATCGACTATGTTCAGGAAGCGATCACCGCTCTGTTCCAGAAGCCGGTGACCAACACCGCTTACCACATCACCGGTGACAGTCCGGTCACGACCAAGCAGATCGAACACACCATCTGCAAAGTTCTGCGCCTGGATGACGTTACCGTCGGTTTGGAAAAAGGTTCTGAAAATCAGAACGCCGAACTCATGTCACGCTTTGTCGGCGACTTGTTCCCCTACTTCAGCAGCGACATCGTCTTCGATCAGAGCAATGTCCGCAAAGTTTTGGGCGACAAGGTGCTTGATTGGGAATATGGCGCCAAGGGACTGGAAATCCTCATCCGTTCTTTCTACAAAGATTACTTCCCCAACGTGGAGTGGCTCCAGAAGCTCGCCAATGAAGAGCCGGATCGCATGCCCCGTTGAAATAACATTATTTATTTAAGGAGAGATAACTATCATGCCCGGTAAAATTTCGATTATGCCCTGCCTTGATATGCAGGCGGGACGGGTGGTCAAAGGGGTTCACTTTGTTGACATCGCCGATGCCGGAGACCCGGTGGAGTGCGCGAAAGCGTACTGCGCCGCCAGCGCCGACGAACTGGCGTTGCTGGATATTACAGCAACCGTGGAAAAACGCGATACGCTTACTGAAGTTGTCCGCAAGGTCGCTGATGTCTGCACCATTCCGTTTACGGTCGGTGGCGGCATCCGTGATTTGGAATCAGCCCGGCAGGTGCTTGCCGCCGGTGCCAATAAAGTTTCCACCAGCAGTGCGGCGTTCCGCCGTCCGGAGCTTATCAAAGAGCTTATCAGTGAATTTGGTGTCGATGCCGTTACGGTTGCTATTGACCTCGACATCAACCCGGCTATGCCCTCCGGATACGAGGTTTACATTGACGGTGGCAGAACTGCGACCGGCGCTGATGCGGTCGATTTTGCCAAGAAGGTCGACGATTTCGGCGTGAAGGTTATTCTGCCCACCAGCAAAGCCGGTGACGGCGCGAAAACCGGTTATGATCTGCCGGTCATCCGAGCGATGGCGCAGGCATGTTCTGCGAAAATCGTGGCATCCGGCGGCGCCGGAAAAATGGAACACTTCGTGGAAGCGGCAGAAGCCGGAGCTGAAATATTGCTGGCGGCATCGGTGTTCCACTTCAAGATGATTGAGATTCCGGAATTGAAAGCGGAGTTGAAGCGTCGCGGATTTGATATATATTAAGACAACGGAATGTTGTTGCCCGTTTTAACGACGTTCCGGAAATAAATCTGGAACGTCGTTTTGTCTTTATTTTTGTTTGGGAAACAGTGTACAATGGCAACTGGAAAAAGCAGCACAAAGATACGCCGCGGAAATGCCGGACGAACCGGCGCCGGAGATAAGACAAAATCTGATTCCGGCAGAAAAAAGCTGTTGTGGTCGGTCATCGCCGCAGCGGTGGTTCTTCTTGTTGCGCTTCTGGCAGTTGCAATAATCAAACTGCCAAAAGTTCTGTACACTGAAAATGACCGTTTCCGTTTCAATAATCTGGAAATCGACAGCACCGGATATTGGAACAAAAAAGAGGAGCTTTTGCTCAAGCGTTTGAATTTGACCAAAGGAACCAACCTCTTTTCCATCGACATAAAAAAGTTGCGCGATACACTGCAGAATATTTCCAGTATCGAAAATGCGGAAGTCCGTATCGTGCTTCCGGATACATTGAAGTTCAAAATCACCGAGCGCATCCCCCGGGCGGGATTATATTTGGGCAACTCGCGTTTGCCGTCAGCGATTCTCGATAAAAACGGAAACCTGATGAAACCTCAGGAAGCGAGCATCTCCAACATCCGGTTGCCGCGGGTGGTCAATATGCAAAATGGTTCTCAGCTGAAACCGGCGATGCAGCTGATAATGGACGCTCTTAACAACTATCCGGACATCGCCATCCAGCAAATATCTCTAAAAAGACGCGGAGAATTGTGTGTTTACCTGTGTTACCGCAGATTCAAAAATTGCATTGTCTATTTTCCGGCTGACAGCGAAACCGACTACCTTTATTTACTGTCGGTGCTGCAGACAACTATCCTCCGCAGCGGAAGTGATTGGAAAATTTTCGACTTGCGGTATCGCGGCAGTGTGACCGGCAGATAAAGAATCATCCTTTAAAACATATAAACTGAAAGATTGAAAAAATGAAAAAAGTCCTTGTTATCGGTTCCGGCGGGCGTGAACACGCTCTGGTGTGGCAGCTGAAAAACAGCCCGCAAGTGGAGAAAGTCTTTTGCGCGCCGGGTAACGCCGGTATCGCCAAAGATGCCGAATGTGTGAATATCAAAGTTGATGAGTTGGATAAACTTGCCGAATTTGCCAAAAGCAACGCCATTGATTTCACCGTGGTCGGTCCGGAAGCCCCGTTGTGCGCAGGTGTGGTCGACGTTTTCAAAGCGCAAAACCTCGCCATCTTCGGACCGGACAAAGTTGCCGCGCAGCTCGAAGGCAGCAAAGATTTTGCCAAGCAGTTCATGGTGAAGTACAACATTCCGACTGCGGCATACGCCACGTTTGACAACGCCGAAGCGGCGTGCAAATATATTGATGAACAGTTTTCCGTCAGCAAAGTCAAAGGTATCGTCGTCAAAGCCGATGGTCTCGCCGCCGGAAAAGGCGTGCTGGTCGCGGAAAATTGCACCGGCGCCAAAGATTTTGTCAACGAATGTTTCAATGGCGCCTTCGGCAGTGCCGGTACCCGGGTCGTCATTGAAGAGATGCTCACCGGAGAAGAGGCATCCATTCTGGCTCTGACCGACGGCAAAACCATCATTCCGCTGGTTTCCAGCCAGGATCACAAGCGTATTTTTGACCGCGACCGCGGCCCCAATACCGGCGGAATGGGAGCTTACTCCCCTGCCCCGGTCGTGACCAAAGAAGTGAGTGAACGTATCGACAAAGAGATCCTTCAACCGTTCCTCAAAGGTATCAACGAAGAAAAGCTCAACTTCCGTGGTGTTATTTTCTGCGGATTGATGATTGAAGACGGCGTTCCCAAAGTTCTGGAATTCAACGTCCGTTTCGGTGACCCGGAAATCCAGCCGGTGATGCGCCGCTTTGAAGGTGACTGGTACGATGTGCTGTACAAGACTGCCACCGGAGAACTGGACAAAGCTGAACTCAAATGGAGCAAAGATGCCGCGATTTCGGTCGTCCTCGCTTCCGGCGGTTATCCCGGAAAGTATGAGAACGGTTTTGAAATCACAGGTTTAGACAAAGCTGCCGAAACCGGCGCTGTGGTTTTCCACTGCGGTACTGCTGAAAAAGATGGCAAGATCGTCACTGCCGGCGGTCGCGTGCTGGGTGTTTCTGCCACCGGCAGCTCCATCCGCAACGCCATTTATAACGCATATTACGGCGTCAAGCCGATCAGCTTCAAAGACATGTTCTACCGGAAAGATATCGGTATGAAGGCGTTGCGCCGTCCCGGGACGATCATCAAAGGCAAAGCAAAATTGTTCATGCTTTTTGCGTTCTTCGCCGTTGCCGGAACGCTTCTGGTTTACCCGTGGGCTGACCTGCTTCCGGCAAAATTCAGCAACTGGGAACAGATCACGATCATCCGTGCTGCCGTGCTGCTCTTTGCGCTGTTGCGCATGGGAATGATGGCGATCCGGAAAAAACTCACCTACCGGCTTTACTCTGTCATCGTGATGACCTTCCTTTTTATCTGGCTTATCACCAGTTTGATGCTCACCCCCTACGGCGCTGAGTTTAAAACTCCGGCACCTGCCACCCCTGCCCCGCAGGCGGCGCAGAAATAATCGTTTGTTTGTATTCCGGACGGATATTGCACAAAACACGGCAATATCCGTCCGTGGTTTGTTTGAAGCAAAGAGGATAAAGAAATCATGTTGAGCTACGTTATACGGCGGAGTTTCTACTCACTTTGGGTTATTGCCGGAGTGTTGATATTGACCTTTGTCCTCTTTAACATGTCAGCCGGTGACCCGGCGGCAGCGGTGTTGGGAAAAAATGCCTTGCCGGAAGAAATCGAACACTTCCGGGAAGCGCTGGGCGGCGATCTGCCGCTGTTTTATGGCAAATATTGCCGCAGTGAAGCATTTAACGCCTATAACGGTGCGCCTTTATCAACAGTAACGCTCAAGCGCAACTTCCCCCGCAAAAATATAACATTGCGAATTCAATACACCAATGGAAACACGCAATACTCAGATGTTTCCGATGAGTCTAAAAGCGTAACGTTGAAGGCTCCTGAGAAAGAGAAAATCGTCCGGGTCGATGTGTTCCGCAAACAGGATTCCCCCTGGAACAGCCAACTTACCAAATCATTCCGGGAAGTGATCTGGTTCAAACGCACATTTCCCTTTGTCACATGTTTCAACTTCGGCAACACGCTGCTTACACAGGAGAAAATTTCAACCGTTCTGGCGCGCGGGATGAAACCCTCGCTGTCGCTGATGCTGCCGATTTTTGCCGGAGAAATCATCTTCGGTATAATCTTTGCCCTTACCGCCGCCGCCTGCGCCGGACACCTGGCAGACCGGATGATAACACTGCTCTCCATCGTCTCCATGAGCATAAGTTATCTTGCCGCGATCATCTTCGGTCAATGGATACTGGGCTACCAATTGGAACTTTTTCCGGTATGGGGATATGACGGGATCGCGAATTACGGATTGCCGGTATTGATCGGGATAATTTGCGGTTGCGGCAGTAATATCCGTTTCTTCCGCACCGTATTTCTTGATGAACTGCGCAAAGAGTATTTGCGCACCGCAGCGGCAAAAGGATGTTCACCGCTCCGGCTTTACGGTCGGCATCTGTTGCGCAACTCGCTGATACAGATAATCACCCGCATCAGCGCCGGATTGCCGTTCCTCTTTACCGGGAGCTTGCTTCTGGAATCATTCTTCGGCATCCCCGGCTTGGGATTTGCCGGAATCGAAGCACTGAACACCAGTGATTTGCAGCTGCTTAAAGCATTGGTGTTTTTGAGCGCACTGCTCTTTGTCATAATGAATCTGCTGGCGGATCTGGCATACGCCTGGGCTGACCCGCGAATAAAATTGGAGTAAAAAATCATGAAAATTCCGGAACTGCTTTCACCGGCGGGCAACGCCGCGTGTGCCCTTGCCGCCTTTGATGCCGGTGCCGATGCCGTCTATGCCGGTCTGGCAAAATTCAACGCCCGGGAACGAGGAGACAACTTCACCCCGGAACAACTGCGGGCGGTGGTCGATTACGCGCATAAAAACGGACGGAAAGTCTATCTTACATTGAATACATTGATCAAAGAGTGCGAATTGCCGGAGCTGCTGGAGATGCTGGCGGAGGTGAATGACATCGCGCCGGACGGAGTTCTGGTTCAGGATCTGGGCGTGTTGCGCACGGCACGGGAATATTTCCCGAACCTTGAGCTGCACGGCTCTACCCAGATGGGCATTCACAACTCTGCGGGGATGAAGCTGGCTGAGAAACTGGGGTTGTCCCGGGTGGTTTTGGAGCGGCAGTTGACTCTGGAAGAGTTGTCCGCCATCCGTAAACGTACCAAGCTTGAAATAGAAGTATTCATCCACGGTGCGCTGTGCTGTTCGCTTTCCGGAAGTTGTCTCTTTTCCTCCTATCTGGGAGGTTGGAGCGGAAACCGCGGTAAATGCAAGCAGCCCTGCCGCCGCCGGTATTACTCCAAAAACGGCAACGGCTTCTTCTTTTCTCCGCAAGACTTGTGTGCGGCTGAGCTGATTCCGCAACTCAGAAAAATCGGAGTCGATTCACTCAAAATCGAAGGACGGTTGCGCCAGGTGGATTATGTTTCAAACACGGTAAAGGCTTACCGGATGCTGCTGGACACTCCGGATGAAGATTTTGCCTCAGCTCTGCCGGAGGCGCGCAACATGTTGAGCCGCACCTGCGGCCGCAAATGGTCTACCGGATTTTATCAGGATGCCAGTGCCAAAGAGCTTATCAAACCGGATTCTCTCGGAGCTGCCGGTATGCGGGTCGGCAATATTGAAAGTGTTGAAGAACGCGGATTCCTCTTCACCACCGGCAAGAGATTGTTTATGGGCGACCGCTTGCGGATCCAGCCGCACTCCGGAGATGACGGCACGGCGGTAACGCTGACCAAAATGTTTGTCAACAATCAGTCGGTCAAGCGGGCGATGGCGGGAGATAAGGTCTTTGTCTGCTGCGACAAGGCTGTCCCCTATGATGGCATCGTTTTCAAAATCGGAGAAAGTTTCACCGATTACACAAAACGGATCGCCGCACTGCCGCAACGCCGCAAAGAGGTCGATCTCAACATCAGCATTACCCGTGATTTGCTAAAAGTGGCTGTGGAAAATGCCGGGTTCGCCACCATGGAGTTCCCGCTGGAACTTCAGGATGCCGCCAAGCATCCGTTGGATGAAAATACGGTCAAAAATGCATTCGCAGAAAGCAATTCCGCCGATTTTGTTTCGGGAAGAAACAGCAAAGTATCCATTGATGGCGCGTACTTTTTCCCCGGGTCATTGTTGAAGCAAATCCGCCGGGATTTCTGGGAAGCGTTCCATGCCGCCGTCACGCCGGAACAAATCATCTCCGGCAGCAACAGCGCCATGGCACTGGACAAATTTCTCTGTGATTACCGGATGATCCGACCGCTGGAACTTCCTGAAGATGCCCATCTGATTGAAACCGTTGCGATGAAACCCAACGGCGCCGAACCGGCTGACCGGCGGGCGATCAGAGCGGACAATCTTTTTGACATCAACAAGATGACACAAGAAGCCATCTTGCCGGAATTTTGCCCGGAAGCGCGGTTGGCTTCGGTGGAAAAAGCGATTGCATTTGCATACAAACAAGGCATCCGGCGTTTCCGGATAACGTCGCTTTTCGGTTTGACTCTTATGGAAAAATATAACGATGTAAAACTCATAGTCTCCGCGCCGCTTCCGGTGTGCAACAGCATGTGTTTGAAAGAGCTGAACCGGTTTAACGTGACACGCGCGACCGCGCATGTGGAGATGACGGAAAAAGAGATCAAAGATTTGCGCCAGAAAGCAGAGATTGAACTTGAGTGCTACCGTTTGGGACGTCCGGCACTGCTTGTCACCCGGGCAAAAATCCCCTTTGATGGAGCATTCAACGATGCGCGCGGCAACAAGTTTGAGTTGCGTTACGACCACAAAAGCGGTCTGTCCCGGATATTTCCGGTACAGGTGATGTCCATTCCGCGCATGGCGCAGTTGTACGACTTCTACGATTTGCGCAATGCGCACTGGAAAAATGCCGACACCGCGACATTTAATTTTGATAAGGAGTGGAACTGATGATATTTTACCACAGATATCCCATAAAATAAGAAAAAAGTTTGTTTTTTCAATTTTTGCAGCGGAAGAAAATAAGATTTTGAAAAAGTGATTTTGTCAGATTTTGTTTTGCGCAAGCAAAACGCGCGTGCGCCATGCGCCGCGCCACCAGTGACACTGCGTTCAAAATGCTTTGTCGCGATCGGCGGATGGATCGTGGTGCAAGGTTGGGGGTAAATCAAGGCGAAGCTGAAGGAGTGGACTTCCGTCCTCGACTGAAGCTGAGTCCGCAGATTTGCCCCCAAGATTGCCCACGAGGCGCCGCCGCAGGTCGTTTCTTATGGGAAAGCTGTGATATTTTACGCAAAAAAAGAAAATATTGCTTGAAAACAGCCGATTTCGGTGTATATTATACAAATACGTTGGTATTTCGGGCCCCATTATATAATATAAGGCTTGACACCCGGAGTGCCGGAGATAAACAAATTTAAAAAGAAAGGGATTGGTTATGCCAACCGCAAGTCGAGCAAAACACAAATTCTGTCGTCGTATCGGTCAGTGCCTCTGGGGCGACCCGAAATGTCCGAGCGTCAAGCGTCCGTATGCTGCAGGTCCCCATGGTAAGGGCCGTCGCGTCAAACTTTCCACCTACGGCGAATTGCTTCTGGAAAAACAGAAACTCCGCAACTACTATGCCATCAGCGAAAAGCAGCTTCGCATCGCTTTCGCCAAGGCCAAAAGCGGTCTCGGTCTTACTCACGAAAAGTTGTTCCGCAGCCTCGAAATGCGTCTCGATGCGCTGGTCTATCGCGCCGGTTTCGCTCCGACCATCTTCGCTGCCAAGCAGATCGTCAACCATGGTCACATCCTCGTCGATGGCAAACGCGTTGACCGTTCCAGCTGCGTGATCAAAGAAGGTCAGGTCATCTCCATTGATGCCGCCAAGTCTCCCGCCGCTGCTGAAGCTGCCAAGAAGAGCAACAACATCGTTCCTCCGTACATGGAAGTCGATCTCGACAACCTCAAAGCGACCCTGGTCCGCGCTCCCCAGCTCGAGGAGATTCCGGTTCCGGTCAAGATCATGAGCGTCGTCGAATACTACGCCCGGTAATTTACCGAAGCGTAAGCTCAAAAAAGAGGCTGTTGCAAAACCAAAGGTTTTGCAACGGTCTTTTTTTATAAGAACAACCTACGGCCACCGGTCGCGTTCATATTGGTTTTGAACGCATTTCCACCGTCGCAAAAGAGTCTTTTATAAAGCAGTTGTTAAAAAAAATAGCAGTTATCCCATAAAATCAGCGAAATGCTTGTTTTTCAATTTTTTCAGCGGAAGAAAATAGGATTTTGAAAAAGTGATTTTGTCAGATTTTGTTTTGCGAAAAGCAAAACGCGCGTGCGCCATGCGCCGCGCCACCAGTGGAGTTGCGTTCAAAACTGGTCTGCCGCGACCGGCGGATGGATCGTGGTGCAAGGTTGGGGGTAAATCAAGGCGAAGCTGAAGGAGTGGACTTCCGTCCTCGACTGAAGCTGAGTCCGCCGATTTGCCCCCAAGATTGCCCGCGAGGCGCCGCCGTTGGTTGTTTCTTACGGGACAGCTGAGAACTTTTTCAGTGTTTTTTTCAAAAAACACTTGACAAATCACTTTTTTACAATATATTACTTTTTTTGAAGTTAGATCGTATCTTTGTGGTAAAAACAACAATTAAAGGATTATAAATGGCTACCACCTGCCCTTATTGCAATGTTGAAGTGCGTGAAAGCGATATCGAAGCCGAGGACGGTTGCTGTCCGGAGTGCGGCGCATCTATCGGAGCAGTCAGCTCTTTTTTGGATGACCCGGAGGATTCTGACGAATTTGCTGACGATTACGAAGTCGATGTCAATGAGGATGTTTTCAGCGAACTCGATGATGATGACAACGACTTTGCCCGTGCAGACCTGGACGATGACAACATCTTCTTTGATGACGATTTGGACAGCGAATTTGCGGACGAAGAGTTCGATCTGGATCTTGATGATGATTTAGACGACGGCGCGCTGGAGTTTGTAGAGTTTGAAGATGAAGAGGATGATGCCGATGCCGATGATAAAAAAGGCAAGTCCGGAAAAGGCGGAAAGCGCCGCTGATTTCATCTTGATTTTGCAACGCGCATTTCCCGTTCCGGGTGATGCGCGTTTTTTTGTAACAGTTCCAGCCACGGAAACTTGATTATGTCTCAGCCAATAAGTTACTTTGAAGAAATCAAGCGCAAAGCGGTACATCTCTCGTCTTTATGGATGGTCGCCGCAACGATTGCCCTGCCCCGTTTGTTCGTGCCGCATGGACGCTGGTATGCGGTTGCAGTTTTTGCAGTATGCCTGCAGGTAACACTCGTATCGGAACACGACTATGCCAATGGCGGTAAATATCTGGGCAAACTTTATGGGAAACTTTTTGGAAAAATGCTGCGCTCCGAAGTTAAGCCGGGGCAATGGATCGTCTCCGGCGGCGCGCCGGTTCTGTTTGCGGCTATTCTGGTAAATGTGCTGTTTACCTCTCCCATCGCGGCAGCTTCTCTGGTTGTTATGCTCACCGGCGATGCCGCTGCCGCACTCTTCGGCAGAAGATTCGGCAAACACAAAATCGTCAACGGCAAATCTCTGGAAGGCACGTTGAGTTTTATTATCGTTGGCTTTGCATTTCTTTCCATCGTCGGCACCATTTGCCATGCGGGAAAATGGTTCTATCTCTTTGGACTTGCCGGAACGATTCTTGCAGCTGTCGTGGAGTTGTTCACTGCACAATTAAAAATAGATGACAACTTCACCATCCCGCTCACCGCAGGAGCTGTATTGAGTTTGAGTTTACTTTTCTGAACTGCGTTCCTGCCAAAAGCATGCACACCGCCGCTTGCTTCCACTCACCGGGAGCAACTGCGGTTTTTCTTTTTTGCACTTGTTGGTTGCATGCGGACAGCGGGGATGAAACGGACAGCCGGAAGGTAAATCGATTTGAGAAACCGCTTCTGCTGCCGGAGCGCTCACTTTTCCCCGCTCAGCCATCGGTGTCAACAGCGGTATGGCATCAATAAGCATCCGGGTGTAAGGATGTTTCGGATCAGCAACCAGCTCGTGCGCCGGAGCTTCTTCCACGATATTGCCGAGGTACATGACCAATATCCGGTTGGAGATGTGTTCGACCACAGCGAGGTCATGGGCGATAAACAAAAATGCGGTTCCGCGTTTTCTTTGAATATCTTCCAGCAAATTGACGATAGATGCCTGTACGCTGACGTCCAGCGCGGACACCGGTTCATCAGCCACCACCAGATCCGGTTCCAGCGCCAGCGCGCGGGCAATACCGATTCTCTGCCGCTGACCTCCGGAAAACTGGTGCGGGTAACGGTCAAGTGCTTCCGGCGGCAATCCCACCAATTCCAGCAATTCGACCGCCTGCTTCCGCCGTTCCGCAGGAGCAAGCTTCCGGTGCAATGAAATAACTTCATCCAATGCGGCAAAAACCGTCATTCTCGGATTCAGTGAACCGTATGGATCCTGAAATATCATCTGGAACTTCTGCCGCATTTTCCGCAACTGCGCCCCTTTGACTTCCGCCATATCCACGCCGTCAAGACGAATCGTTCCGCGGCACGGCTCTTCAAGTTTGACCACAGCCCGTCCGAGTGTGCTTTTGCCGCAACCGGACTCACCGACCAACCCGACAGTCTCTCCGCGTTCAATGGTAAAAGAGACTCCATCGACCGCTTTCAGCATCTTTTTTTTGCCCCAAATCCCGCTTTTTACCGGGTAATATACCGCAAGGTCATCTACTTCAAGAAGTGGCATTTTTATCTCCATCATTTATATCTGGCACACACGACCGTCACATTATCTCTTGCGCCGTGCAGCAGAGCTTCTCTTATCAATCCGGATGTGACACTGCGTACCCGGTCTGCCGGTTGTGCCAGTACCCGGGATATCACACTGTCCGGAGTCTGTCCGGTCAAACCGTCCGAGCAGAGCAGATAAAGTGCATCCTTATCTGCATCCAAGTGGAAAATATCGACTTCCGGAGCATACTTTGTCCCCAGCGCATTCAACAGCAAACGCGACCGCAACTCTTCTTTATCCTGATGATAAAGTGCGGCGATATTCTCCAGCATAGCTTCATCCGGGCGGTGATCCCGGGTTATCTGAGTCAAAGTTCCATCCGGAACCGAGTATTTGTAAAAGCGACTGTCGCCGACACTGGCAACGGTGATTTTATCCCGGTCAAAAAGAGCCGCAACCGCAGTGCATCCCATGGGGCGTCTTCTTGCTTCACGGTAGTTGCGTTCAAAAAGTTTCCGGTTTACTGCCAACAGCTGCCGCCGGAAAAACTCTCCGGCATCAACGTCCGACTTCAACTCAAGTGCCGCATGAAACAACTCCCGGCAACAAATCATACTGGCAATTTCGCCCTTTGAGTGTCCGCCGATACCATCGGAAACCACGGCAAGCGCCATCTCGGTGCCATGCAGTTGACACACGAGAAAATGATCCTCGTTGGAATGGCGCAGTAAACCGGTGTTGCTCTCTCCGGCAAATTCGACAAGACGGGCATTATTTTTCATGAATTCAGCACAAACAACTATTGAAAATTTAACTTTTACTTAGTATAGTATAGAAAGTGTATAATTTCAAGTTTTTTCACCGATCTGGAGCTAAATAATCTATGAAAAACCTGCATTTTATCGGTATCGGCGGTATCGGCATGAGCGGACTTGCCGCCGCCGCCAAAGATTTTGGCATAAGCGTTACCGGAAGTGACCGGGGCGCCGAGCGCCCGGAAAACCGTACCATTATCGGAGCATTGAGAAATCAGGGGATTGAAATTTACCCGCAGGATGGTTCCCGTTTCGATGCACCGCCGCTTCCGGATACGCTTGTTTACAGTACCGCGATCGAAGAAGATAACCCGGACTTCATGAAATCCGGAGACATTCCCCGGTTGCACCGCTCCGGATTATTGCGGCATCTGCTTGAAATCTCCGGCAAATATTCCATTGCCATCACCGGCAGCTGCGGCAAAAGTACAGTCTGCTGTTATCTCGCGGAAGCGTTGGAAAACCTCTCCCTTGATCCGGCGATGCTTGCCGGCGGTCTGGCAAAGAGATTCAAAAACGATATTTTCGCCGGGAATTACCGTCCCGGCAAAGGTCAACACCTGGTCTTTGAAGCTGATGAAAGTGACAAAAGTCTGCTCAATTACGGTGCGGATTATGCAATTATCCTCAATATCGGAACCGATCATTATGATAAACGCGAACTTGCTGAGATGTTTGGAGCGTTCCTCAAGCAAATCCGTCGTGGTGCGGTGCTGACAGAAGAGGTTTACGAAGCAGTGAAAACGGCAATTCCTCAGGGGCTGGATATCAAAATTGCCGCGGCAAATGCATCATCTCCCAACGCGAGTTGCGCCATCACCGAATACACCTCATCCCCCGATGGTGCTGTCGTCCGCTTTTCTGACAACACTTCCATCCGGTTGCCCAAGCCGGGACGGCACATGGCGATCAACGCGCTCTGCATAAAACTCATGTTGGAGATGCTGGGGGTAAATCCGGATGCTGTCAACGGCGCACTGGAACGCTTTTCCGGAGTCTGGCGGCGGGATGACTTTGCCGGAGTCACATCATCCGGAGCAAAAGTTTTTGACGACTACGCCCACAATCCGGAAAAAATCCTCTCCTGCCTCTCCGGGATGAGAGAACGTTGCGCCGGGAAATTGATTGCCATCTTTCAGCCTCACGGTTATAAGCCGTTTGGTTTTATGGAAGAGCAGCTTTTTGAATATATGGATAAGTTTCTTCGTCCCGAAGACCGTTTTATTTTGCTTGAGCCGTTTTATGCCGGCGGCACATCCAGCTTTTCGCCGTCGGCAAAAGATATTCACTCCAAGTGGCAGAGCCGCTCTGCTCTGCCGGAACGTTTTCTCACCCTGCCCGATCGCGATGCGGTCAAAGCGTTTATCGACACCAATGCTGTAAAAGGGGATATCGTCACCATTATGGGCGCTCGGGATAATTCTTTAAGCGACTTTGCTGTTCAGTTGTGCAAGTAAGGCAAAAACCACCGGCTGCGCCGCAGGTTGTTCTTATAAAAAAAAAGACCGTTGCAAAACTCAAGGTTTTGCAACGGTTCCTTTTTGTAATCGCGCCGGGATATTACCGCATAAAGCTGGTCAAATCCTGCACCTGACCATCTTCGATGGAGGTGAAGACCGCATCACCAACGCTGATGGCACGCAGACCGTCAACAGACTTGGCGAGGATGTCGAACTTGCGATCGGGATCTTCTCCGAGGAAGATGTCTTCGAGGATGAGCGGGTCGCCGCCGCCGTGACCGCCTTCACCGGCGGGAACGTGGATGCGTTCACGTCCTTCAAAGATGGGATAGTAATCGATGTAGCGCATTCCGCCTTCGTTGATGGAGGGCAGACCTTTGCCGCCGGCACCGCCGAATTCCTGGGTTTCCAAACGACCGCGGGTACCGTTGATCGCGAGGCGATAACCTTCATACGGGGTGGAGAAGTTGGCGGAGTAGTTCAGCAACGCACCATTTTTGTATTTGACGTTGACCACGAAGGTATCGTAGATGTTGATTTCGGAATCAAAGATACACATATCAGGACGATATTCGCTGAACTGTTTGACTTTGGTTTCGTAAGCGTTGATGTGGTCGTCTTTGACGAAGATGGTGGAGTTGCGGGTCGCCCAGCGTTTCTTGTAAGCGCACTTGAGTTTTTCCGGGCAATCGTTGCAATGACGGCCATCTTTCTTGGAGGGGTTGAATTCGCCGTTGGGACCATAGTGGTTCAGCGCGCCGAAAGCATGGACGTATTCGGGCACACCGTCGATCCACCAGCCGACGAGGTCAAAGTGGTGGCTGGATTTGTGGATGGAAAGACTTCCGGAGTTTTCGCGCATACGGTTCCAGCGGTTGAAGTAGCTGGAGCCGTGTTTGATGTCGATATACCAGGTCAGGTCGACGTGGGTGACGCGACCGATCTTGCCGTCAACGATCAATTCACGCAGCTTGCGGTGGATGGGGTTGTAACGGTAGTTGAAGGTACAGATAAGTTTGCCTTTGGAGTTGTCTTCGGCTTCGATAACGCGACGGGCATCGGCGATGTTGGTGGTCATCGGCTTTTCGCTGATGACATCGAGACCGAGTTCCAGACCGCGGACGATGTAGTCGACGTGGTGGCAGTCTTTGCAAACAACAAGAACGGCATCGACCTTCTGTTCTTCGATCATGCGGTCAAAGACCTCTTTCCAGTTGTCGAGGGTCACCGTATATTCAGCAATGTTCTTGCCCTGCACTTCCGGAACCAGATCTTTGCAAACCTGGAAACGCAGCGGGTCGATATCCAGCATCGCGACCAGCTCGGCGCAATGGCTGAAGCTCTGCATCATGGGACGGATGTACATACCAATTGCGCGTGCAGAAACACCGCAAACAGCATACCGTTTTTTTGTCATTCTAATTACTCCTTGACAAAGTTGTTTGATCCTCACCGGCAACCTGATTTTATTCCGGCGATAATTACACTGCCAAAACGTGACAGCATCAATAAATTAAAAAATACCATCCGGAATTTTTCCGGACGATTATTGTTGAATAATATACATTAAAAATATCAAATTGCAAGCATGTTACAACTTTATTTCAGTAAAATTACGGTGCGGAATCATAAAATCGGTTTAAAAGCAGCGCAGATAAACCACCCGCGCGCGCTCATCGCCCCAAGTACCAGTGATTTCCAGTGCCAGTTCAGAACACGCAACCGCTTCCGGCAGCACGATATGAACAAAACGCTGCGAGTTGTTGTCACTGCTGAATATCTCTTTTCCATCCGCTTTCAAACAGAATGATTTTACGCACTCCGGTGCAATGCGGTCAAGATTTATCCGGTCAAGGTTGGTGTCAAAGGCGATATCGACCTCTTTGAGCTGTACCGGAGCATCCCAGTTAAGTTTCAGCGCTTCACGTTCTCCCATAACATCCGACATCCAGAGTGACGGCACTCCTGCCGCACTGCGGCCGCAGTCGTTCACCACCCGTTCCGGGGTATACGGATGCTGGATGGGCAAAAACTCCAAGGCAAAATGCTCATAATTAAGATAACATCCGTCCAGCTTCCGCTCAAATCCGGGCAGATGTGTCGAAGAAACACCTACAGATATCTGCGGTTCATCATCAAAGATAAGAGCGTAACTTCCCAACGCAAGTGCGAAATTGAAATCAAATTCAGCAACTTCCGCTCCGGGCGCAACTTTACAAGCGGCAACGGCGATATCTTCCGCCGCAAAAAATCCACTTTTGATCCGGAGGGTAAGCTCCTTTTCCTCTTGCGAATCATTTTTTACTGCAATCCGGATTTTTTCCAACGTCCGCCCGTCCCAGACGAAATTCATTCCAAGCCGCCGGTCATTCGGCGCTACATCGCAGGGGTCAAACTTCTTTGTCGGCGTATCGATCGCCACCAGCGGAATGAAACGCTCCGGAGTCTCCATGGTCAACGCAAAAGCTCCGGTTGCGGAAACTTTTGCTTTCTTTGCCAGATCATCACTCAAACTCACCGGAAAACCGGGGATGACGCCATCGCGTTTTTGCAACAACTGCCGCAGTTCACCAATGTGCTGCTGATAAAGTTCTCTCGGCGTGCAACCATACTTCTTCAACAGTGCCGCCGCCGTACCTGCTGCCTGACCGGTAAGTCCGCAGGTGGCAATAAGCCGTGTGGAACCTAACGCCACATGAGTGACACTGATATCGCGACCCGCCATCATCAGATTGCTGATGTTGCGTGAATAAAGTGAACGGAAGGGAATCGGGAACGTTCCCGGGAAGATGAATGGCGGCGTACTGCCCGGATGACCTTTACTGAACACTCCTTCCGGCGGATGAATGTCAATGGGCCAGCCGCCGTAGGCGATGGCATCCGGGAAGTCGGGATGTTCAAGAAGATCGCTCTGGTGCATGATGTAATCCCCCATAAAGCGGCGGGACTCCCGTTTACCGCCAACGGGAGCAACCCAGGAAATAGCATAGTTTTCTGCGCCGTGGTCGCCTCCGTTTTTCACATGATCCCACATGCCGAACAGCACACTGCGCAGCACCTTGTAAATTTCTTCATTATCAGTGATCGTATTGATTTCGCCGCCGTATTCCAACCACCAGTAACCGCTGGTCGGATTGTTGTGCATCCGGAACGGCAGGTCGTCATCACTGTTGATTTTGTATGC
Organism: Lentisphaeria bacterium; assembly: GCA_017462015.1. Taxonomy (GTDB): domain Bacteria; phylum Verrucomicrobiota; class Lentisphaeria; order Victivallales; family Victivallaceae; genus UBA1784. Next base: position 80,797 of record JAFTRX010000071.1, on the reverse strand, counting down.
CCATTCCGGCGCTTCAAACTTGATGGGGTGTCCCACATCTTCCGCCCGGAAACTGATACTGGTTCCCATCGTTTTGGTGTCCGGCTGTTCCGGCGCCAGCGGCTCATTGAACTCCGCCCTGCCCTCGCGTCCCATACGGAAATCGGCTCCGGCACGATATCCCAACGCTCCGTCACCGGTGGCATCGATGAAGTTATCGGCAAACACCGTGTACTCCAACTCACTGCCGCTTTGCCGCGCGTAAACACAAATAATCTTGCCGTTTTCACATTTGCAATCGTAAAGAGCGGTATTCATCAGCAAGGTGATATTGCTCTCTTTTTCCACAAAATCGCGCAACGACAAGCTCCAGTGGTTACGCCAGCCGTTGACGTAGCGCCGGGAATGGAAGTTGCGCAGCTCTTCGACCAGTCCGGCTTCACGCGCGTTGCGGTTGCAGTAGTTGTACGCGCCGCACATCATCTTTCCGGTGCCGTCACTGCATTCACTGCTGGAAGGTCCGCCCAAGACCGGTCTGTCCTGGATGAGTACCGTTTTTACCCCTTCCCGGGCGGCGGCAACTGCCGCGATCACACCGGCAACACCGCCTCCGGCAACGACAAGATCGACATGCACTTCCCGCTTGAATTCTTCTCTGCTTTGTTCTGTTCTATACATAAAAAAGTCCAGTCATTTTAACATAAACAAAACTCCGTCGAAACGGAATTAAAACAAAAAACTTGCCAATTTTGAAAAATCCCGATAATCAACAACTTCAATACAATCGATCCCGCCGTTTTTCACATGGGAATCGTTGCCGCCTTCTCCGAAGTCGTCTCCGAAGTAAACAGCTTCATCAAGAGAGTAACCGGCATTTTCGCAAAAGCTTTTCAGCGCAAAATATTTATTGCACTCTCCTTGAGTCAGATCAAAGCTGGATGATCCGCCAATGAACACGTTCCAGGAACCAAAGACCTGACACACACGCTGATAAATCTTCCGCCGCTTGCTCCGGTCAGGATCAAAGGCGAGCTTTTCATTCAACGGTGCGGCCGTCCCCAACAGCGGAAACGTAACCACTCCGGAGGCGTGAAACTCCACGTTGTCTCCGTAAAACTTCTCATACCCGAACTCCCGGCGCAACTGCGTTACAGCTGCATCGACCCACTCCCGATCCACGGCACAGCTTTTGCTTTCAACGATTTCAAACTTTCCATCGCGCACAACCGAGTGCTGCATTCCGTAGTTGCCGATGATCTCAATGGGGAACTCTCCCATTTGCCGGTAAATACGTTCGCAACTTCCGGCACCGAGCATCAACAGATGATACTTTTCAGCCAAACGCTCCAGTACCGCGCGGTTTACATCATCAAGCTGTGATTTATGCTGGGTAAGTGTGCCGTCAAGGTCAAAGGCAACCAACTTTTTAGCGGTCATATCACTTGTTATCCTTCAAACGCTGAACATCCTGTTCCGCAAATTCAATAACCTGATTGAATTTATCCGCATTGCTGCTGTCCGCTTCGACCAGCGTTTTGTGGGCATCGACCACCGTCTGCGCGGTATCGAGCAAGGTTTTGCCGGATGAAAGTTCCACCACGGAACCGGAAGTTTTTCCGGCAACTCCGGACTCTTCTCCGGAGACAAACTTGAACAACTTTGCCACTCCGAGATCACGCAGAAGCTTGTTAAGTTGTGCAGAAGCATTTATCAGCATGATTTGCGGAGAACCGCTTTTTCTCAGCTTCAACGCCAGCATGGTCAGCACCCCCATAAAGGTGCTGTCCATCGATTCGCAATACTCCATATCAAACTGTATCCAGTTGCCGGGAACCAGTTTTTCAGCAAGCTCCCGCAACGGCACGGCATAGTCAAAATTCGCTCTTCCGGAAACCTCAATGAGGTATCCTTTGTCCATGACGGTAATTTTGAGATCTTCAGCCTTCATAATACTTTCCTCCCGGGAAAATTATTTAAGCGCAGCTTCACCAATGACCGCCTTGATACGGCGGACGCCGCGGCTGGAACTTTCCTCTTTCAAAATCTTGAAGTGAACCAGATCGCCGGTGTTTTCGGCATGGGGGCCGCCGCAAATTTCCTTGCTGACATCGCCCATGGTGTAAACTTTCACAATTTCGCCGTATTTATTACCGAAAAGTCCCATGGCTCCGGCTTCGCGAGCTTCTTCAACGCTCATTTCTTCGCACACGATGGGAAGTTTCCGTTCGATGGCTTCATTGACCATATCTTCTGCCGCCTTCAACTGTTCCGGAGTGACTTTGTCCGGATGGGAGAAGTCGAAACGGAGACGTTCTGCGGTAATGTTGGAACCGCGCTGTTCGACATGGTCTCCGAGGATCTTACGCAGCGCCGCCTGAAGCAAGTGCGTAGCAGAGTGAAGTTTCGCCGTCTCAACGGAGTTGTCCGCGAGTCCGCCTTTGAACTTCTGCTCCGCACCGGCGCGGGACTGTTCCTGATGTTTCACATACGCGGCGTTGAAACCTTCGATATCGACATCAAAGCCCTGCTCTTTTGCCATTTCCACGGTCAGTTCAAGCGGGAATCCGTAGGTTTCGTAAAGATTGAACGCGTTCTTGCCGCTGATGACCTTGCGGGCGATATGCGGCGGAACCCGGTCGATGAGCTTCTGGAACTCTTTAGTACCGTTTTCCAGTGTGGAAGCAAACTGCTTTTCCTCGCGTTCCAACTCGCTGTAGATCATCTCCGCATTGGCGGAAAGTTCCGGATAAAATTCACCGAATTGTCCGACAATAACCTTGGCGATCCGTCCGGCAAAAACATCCGTGACACCCAATTTCCGTCCTTCACGGATGGCACGGCGGATCAGGCGGCGCAGCACATAGGGCTGATCCACGCGTCCCGGAGTGATACCATCGCCGATAATGAAGGTCGCAGCGCGCAAATGATCGACAATGATGCGTTCAGAAGCAGAGCGTTGATTGGCGGGGACTGCTTCAACTCCGCGCACCGCATCAAGCTCGGCAAAAAGCGGAGCAAAAATTTCAGTTTCATAACAGCTGGGTTTGCCCTGCAACACCGCAGTCACACGTTCAAGCCCCATTCCGGTATCGACGTTGCGCTGAGAGAGAGGTTCAAAGGTTCCGTCAGCAGTCTTATTGTACTGCATGAACACGTCGTTCCAGATTTCGACCCAGAGTTTATTTTCCGGATCAAAGACCTCCGGAGCCGGCTGCGGACCGGTCCAATAGAACATCTCCGTATCCGGACCGCAGGGGCCGGTCGTACCGGCAGGGCCCCACCAGTTATCCTTCTTGCCCAGCTTGGCAATACGTTCAGCCGGGATGCCCAAATTGTGCCAGATGTTCCACGCTTCATCGTCAAAAGGACAATCTTCATCTCCGGCAAAGACCGTAACCGCCAGCTGTGTGAGCGGAATACCAAGTTCCTGAGTCAGAAAGCGAAAACTGAAGTTGATCGCTTCTTCCTTGAAATAATCGCCGAGCGACCAATTGCCGAGCATTTCAAAGAAGGTCAGATGCACGGGATCGCCGACTTCATCGATGTCTCCGGTACGGATACACTTCTGGCAGTCGGTCAACCGCCGTCCGGCAGGATGCTTGGCGCCCTGAAGGTACGGCACCAACGGATGCATTCCGGCAGTGGTAAACAAACAGGTCGGATCGTTATCAGGAATCAACGATGCACTCTTGATCTGAGCGTGACCGTTGCTCTTGAAAAATTCAATAAATTTAACTCTGAGTTCATTGGCTGTCATAAAAAACCTCTTGTGTTTTTGTTAAGTATAAATCCAATCCTGTAAAATGTACCTCTAACAACAGAATTTTTCAAGTGCATTTCCCCGAAAACAATAAAAAAAAGGCGTGTTTTTTTTATTCTCAACACAGCTATTACATAAAATCAGCAAAACGTTTGTTTTTCAATTTTTTCAGTGGAATAAAATTGTATGTCGAAAAAGCGATTTTGTCTGATATTGTTTTGCGCAAGCAAAACGCGCGTGCGCTCCGCGCCGCGCTGCCAGTGGAGTTGCGTTCAAAAATTGATATGAACGCAACCGGCAGCTGGGATTAAAGCCCGAGCTTTTTTAATAATGAAGCTTTGTCCATAAAGCCGACACCCCGCGCGCTTTCTTTGCCGTTACGGAAGCAAAACACCGCCGGAATCGCATCGATCCCCAGTTCCGCCGCAAATTCCGGATGCTGATCCACATCAACTTTCGCAACGATAATGTCTGTGCGTTCAGCTGCAATTTCTTCCAGCACCGGTCCCAGTTTCATGCACGGTCCGCACCACGTCGCCCAGAAATCAACGACCACCGGTTTTTCCTGTTGGGAAAGCTTTTCAAACGCCGCCCGGTCAATATGCAATACTTCCATATCTCATTTCTCCTTATAAAAAAGTTTACAATGACACAATCCGGAAAACTCCGGATCTGCGATCTGTTCCCGGAACTCCCGGCAGATGCAGATATTATCTTCAATGCGCTGCACTCGGCACGGACAATATCCGCCGCGCATCTCCAGCGCTTTCAACAGCTTTTCCACATACGCGGCATCGTCGTTATACCGCACTTTTTCAGGCAATTTGACCATAAAAAAATCCTCCATTTATTACATGGAAGATAATATAATCCCGTCAACAACGGTTGTCAAGTTTTATTTTTTTGAGTTCAGTGCTGAAGCTGTTTTTTCAGCTGGCTGACTGCCCGCCGCATATCGTCATCGGTCTGGCAGCGGTCTGCGATCGTCCGCGCCGCGTGCAGCACATTGGCGTGAGTACGACCGAAGGCATCTCCGATTTCATTACTGGAAAGGCGGGTCAGTTCCCGGCACAGATACATGGCGACCATCCGCGGTTCAGCAACCTGCCGGGTACGCCGGGTTCCGATAATATCCGGAACAGATACGCCGAAATGTTTTGCCACCAAATGCTGAATGGATTCCGGCTTGATCTCTCTTGAAGCGCTCTCTTCTGCCAACTGGACATGCAACAGCTCTTCAGCATCTTCAATGGTGAACTCCCGGCCGCCACTCATTTCCACTGCAGCCGACAACCGCAGGAAACATCCTTTCAACCGGCGGACGTTGCTGGCAATATTTCCGGCAAGAAATTCCAGAAACTCATCCGACAACGCGCATCTGTTCAAACTTGATTCCCGCCACATCCGCAACGTCACCAGACGTTCTTCAAACTCCAGCATACCGACTTCACAGGTCATTCCCTGCTCAAAACGGCTGGCAAGCCGCTGGTCAAGGTCGGCAATCTGGCACGGTTGACGGTCACTGGTCAACACAATCTGCTTGTTTTGCCGGTAAAGCAGGTTGAAGATGTTGAAAAACTCTTCCTGCATCTGCGTTTTTTTAGAGAGCAAGTGGATATCGTCGATCAGCAACACATCCACATCGCGCAAAAATGCCCGGAAATCGGTAAAACTGCGCTTATTCAGCAGCAGGTCATAAAAATCGTTCAAAATTCCGTCACAGGTAACGCTGCGCACAACCAGTTCCGGATGCAGTACATTGATTTCGGCCGAGATCGCCTGGAGAAGGTGGGTTTTACCGACTCCGTTGGTTCCGTAAACGAAAAACGGATTGTAAATATTTCCCGGCTCACCGGCGACAGCCTTCGCCACCGCAAACGCTTCCCGGTTGCTGGGGCCGACCACAAAGTTGCCGAAAGAATAGGTGTGAATACCACGTCCGGAGGCGGCAACTTTGGATGCAAGAGTCGATGCCGGTGCAACCGATTTTTGCACCTCTTTTACCGCTTCGACCTTTACTTCAGGCGCGGCAGGTGCGGCAGTATATCCATCGTGAAGCTCAAAACTGTAATCAATTCCGTTGATATTACGCAACGCTTCGCTGAGCAAGTCACCGTAATTATCCAGCACCACATCCCGGAAAAAGTCATCAGGAACGCCCAGATGCAAAACCTCTCCTGCCAGCTCAAGTGCCTGCATACAGGCAAAATACTGGTCGTAGACAGATTCGCTCCGTGCCTGCAATCGCGGTATGGCAACTTCCCATACGTTTTGTGCGGTTACGAAATCCTGAATCATTTACGTTTTCTTTCCCTAAAAAAATTACGAACACGAAAATCATTCCGCATTCATCGATCACATTACTCTCCAATTTGTCAATCGTCACTCTTGCAGACGATTGTCAACACCGTTTCCTGTTGTTTGGAATTCTTCCCGGTGCATGCCACATAATATATCATTCAACTCAACTTTTGCAACCCCGTTTTTTTCATTCCCCTCTCTCCGGAAATCGCAAGGTCACGTCAATATCAGCAACTTACAATACAAAAAATTTTTTTATTTTTTTTATCGGCAAAAATTCGCATACCGGGGATACTTATTAACACTTTTTCATAAGCTTCGCACAGATTCAAGCACTTATGCAAAAAACGCTGATTGCCGGGCAGCGAACTCCGATAAAAAAAGCACTAACTATTTTGCCCGATTTTCCGTATTTAGCCTGAAAAATCCCCGCCCGCAGCCGCGAGGGGGATTTTTGATCGGCAAACACAGCTAACTTGTCTACCATTCGCGGAAATAAAGATTTTACAACTTTTTTTATCCGCCGGAAAAAAGTTATTAACAACTTGTTAACAACCTCACATTTTCACGCCGTACTCTTCCATACATGCGGTCAACTCCGATAATTCCGCCGTTGCGATGATGCTCTTCGACTCCAATTTTCCCGGAAGCAGGAAGCCGTCAGCATCGACACTCATCGGGGCGATGGTTTCCAGCTCAAAGAAATCCAGCTCCTGCGAACCATTGAAGATGCTGAACATATCTTCCGCGCCATACGGGCCGGAGGGCTGATCGTTGTCAGCAATATTTATATAGCGGCCATCGCAACGCTCCGGAGTGAAACGCAATGCCAGCATCTTCCGTGACCGATCCAATGCTCCGATCATATCCGGACGGGCGGAAGCCTTGATGCCGATCTGCAGCCGCTTCGGGCCGCCAAGTTCAAATTTGAAGATGTTTCCATCATAGATCAACCGTTCTCCGGGATCGCCGTAAAAATCACTGTTGGCACAATTTTCCGCACCGTTCCGGCAACGTCCGAATCCGCTGATGCCTTCTGCGCCGGGGAACTGCTCCAAGCTCCACGCGCACCAGATGGCTTCACTGCAATGATACTTTTCCAGCGGGATAAGCTCATCGACACTGCGGTATCCGGTGTACTTCAATCCCAATTTATCCCCTTCCGGGAAATCGCCATTCTGCAACGGCATCACGCTCCGCCGGAAGCGAAGTTTTACGGTATTGCCTTTGCGGTTCAAAAGTTCAATATCCTTGTAAACAGTTATCTGCTGTCCGTTGGCAACTTCCGTTACCGTCGGAAGTTGATTGATGCCTTTTTGCACATACCAGCTGCCGTTGGGAGGATAATTGAACGCAAAATCACCGCCTTCGGGTCCCGGCCAGAGCGAATTCCCCCCCAGGTTGTTGAACTCTTCCGGATCAGGGTTTGCCGCAAGATCCGCCAGAAAACGGTGCATGAGAACATCATCTATTTCGGCAAAAATCCGTCCCTGCAATTTGTTGGACACCAGAATATTCCCATCTCCGGAACGCATGGTCAAGATTTCCGGATCAATGTTATGCAATTTTTTCAACATAATATAAAACCCTCCATTATCGTTTTTTTTTCAAACTCTGCGACATCCAGAATGATCTCCTCCAGTGTCTTTTCTGCGCGCCATCCGGTCAACGCCTGCAGCTTATCCGTGGATGGTTTGCGCCGCCGCATATCTTCAAAACCTTCGGCGTATGCAACATTATAAGGAACGATGTCGATTCCGCTGCTGCTCTTGGTCAATCGGATAACCTCTTCGGCAAGCTCCTTTATCGTCACCAGATGCTGACTTCCGATATTGTACACATTTCCGATGGATTCCGGCTTCTCCAGCAGCAACAGCAACGCCCGCACCACATCTTCAACGTGGCAGAAACAGCGGGACTGTCCGCCGTCGCCGTAAACCTGCAGATTTTTTCCGGCAAGCGCATTGCGGACAAAACGCGGGATCACCATGCCGTAACGCCCGGTCTGCCGGGGGCCGACCGTGTTGAAAAAACGCACCACGGTTCCCGGCAGTTTTGCCGCGCGCACATACGCCATCAAATAAAATTCATCCATAAGTTTACTGCACGCATAGCTCCACCGGGAATTCAACGGGGAGCCGATCAGCAGATCATCGTCTTCAGAGAAAACATCCTTGCCGGATTTTCCGTAAACTTCGCTGGTCGATGCGATGAACAATCTTTTACCGTACTCTGCGGCAAGCGTAATCACATTGGCGCTGCCGTCGATATTGGTCTCAATCGTCCGTACCGGGTCATTGACCACCAGTTCGACCCCGACCGCCGCCGCCAGATGAAAGATGACATCGACATCTTTTATCAGTTCCCGCAACCGTTCTTTTTCGACAGCCACATCGATCTCCTGCACCTCGGCGCAACGGCCATTGACCGGAAACAGGTTCTCTTTTGAACCGGTTGAAAAATTATCTGCAACTACAACTTCGTCATTACGCGCCAGCAATGCCGCCGCCAGATGACTGCCGATAAAACCGGCTCCGCCGGTGATGAGAAACTTCATTTTTCCACCTCGGTACTTTCAATTTTTTTCTTCTGACCGATTTCAAAAAGCATCAATATCGGACCCGATGCAATGTACAACGCCGTCAAAAACGCCAATCCATCCATCCGGAAGCAGACCAATACCGCCACTGCAATCAACACGACAGGAAGCTTTTTCCGGTTGCGCCGGATGGACATCAGCCACTTGCCGGCATGGATATACGGGATGGTGCTGGTCATCAACAACCCCAGAATGGCAGCAAATATCACCAGATAAATACCGCACTTTTGCAGCATCATATTGTTGTCGCCGAAACGGTTTTCCAAAAACAGCACCGACACGCAAAGTGCCGCGGCGGCTCCGGGAGAAGGAAGTCCGGAAAAACGGTCAGAACTCTTTTTGATCTTCAGCGTGGCATGCACATTGTACGTTGCCAGACGCAACGCCGCTCCGCCAAGGTATACACTGCACAGCAGATAACTCAACACCCGCATCCAGCGAACCGGCGCCCACTCGTAACAACATTCAAAAAAGAGCGCCGACATAATGGCTGGAGTGACACCGAAAGTTACCATATCCGACAGGGAATCCATCTGGATACCGTGCAAACTTGCCGCATTGAGCAGCCGCGCGGCAAGTCCGTCAAACACGTCAAAGATCATCGCAAAAAATATCACCCAGGAGGCAACACAAAAAATGTCCAGAGCATCCGCAGGAGAAGCTTTGTACGAATGCATCATATAGAGTATGGCGGCAAAACCGCACAACGAATTGCACAATGTCAGCATATTGGGTATATACTTGAGAAAATGTGCCTGTGAACGCAAAATAGAGGACGTCTTTTTCATTTTTTACCTTTCTATATATTGTTTTATAAAAAAACTGAATCACTTTCCTTTCCGGTTGAAACCGGGAACATAACTGCGCGCTTTCAGCGCCCCGAAACTCTCTCCTTTTTGGTGCGAGAGAAAACCTTTTTCAAAGAGATATTTATCGTAAAATCCATTGAAGAGCATCCGGCTGTCCCAGTTACGCAAAGAAACTTCATCGTTGATAGCCGCCAGCAGTCCGGTCGTACAATTTTCTGTAAGTGAATGATAAAATTCCGCTTTCTTCTCCAGATGCGCCGCCCGCTCGATCACCCGCAGAAAAATCCGCCGCAACACCTCTTGGCGCGCTTCCGTGCGGTAACAGTAAAAAGTTTCTTTCCGGTAAACGCTCCGCAAATCAAACAGATCTTCCGGCGTACCGATGAGCATCATCTGACCGTAACGTCGGTATATTCCCAAAAAGAAATCCCCTCCCCGCTTTCCTGCCGGGACCCGGGGTTCAAAGGATACGGCGACCCGTTTCCCGTCCCTGAAATTGAAACACAGCAACATGTGGGCTACGCACTCCAATTCATCCCAGTGCGAAAATGCAATATCCATCGACTCCAACAAATTCACATCGGTCGTCAAGGTCACATAGCGCACATCATAATCATCAACGCTGCGGTATTGGAAGTCACGAACATTGCCGATACGGATTTTTCCATCATCAAGATAAGAAATCTGCGCGATTTTCTGACATTCCACATTCCACTTGTTTGCCGAAAACTGCCGCTCCGGAGTCAGCATCCAAAAGGAACACGCAACCGATATTTCCAATATCCACAAAACTGTACGCGCCCGCAAACAGAACACCCCGGCAAGCCACAAAAAAGCTATACATATACTCCATGCCGCAAGTCTGCATCCGGCAAACTCCCACACCCAAATTGCGACACCGGTACACCATACTCCTCCTGCAAGCAGAACCGCACTTTCCAAACCGCGCCACAAAGGAAACAGAAATTTCTTCATCTGCCACCTCCCATGCCGCCATCCGGCACCTTCAGGATACGGGGACGGGATTTTTCCGTGCCGATCGCGCTGAGATGTTCCAGCAATATGCGGCGGATCTCCTGGATCGCCAATGCATTCTGCTGTACGCTGTGTCCGCTTTTGACCACCAGTTCACTTGCCGCGCCATCCAGATGGCTGCTGCTGTAAGCGACAACTCCGTCAGAACCGCCGGGAACAGGTGCTTTTATATTGCCGATAATGGAGTGGTACGGTATCTCCGGCATGGCAAGAGAATTCATCAACTTCAAAGCCATTCCTTCCGGTGCGAGATTGTTTATCCCGTTGAATGTCCGCAACTCTTCGGCATAATCTTTTTCTCCGATACCCAGCAAAACGGTAATCAGTTTTTCATTGTAATCGCGCATATATACCGGAAGCCGGATCAACATTCCACCGAGGCGGCCGTACCAGCTCTGCGCCATTTTTGAACCGCGATGGGGGGAAGCAACAAAAATCACCCGCTTGATCGACGGTACCGGAGAAAAGATAACTGAACGCTTCACCATATCCAGCTCTTTTTGCGGAAGCTTTTTTTGCAATGCGCTCAACTGCTTTTTGCCGACAACTCCGGCAAGGTTATCTTCTCCGCAGGAGCTCACACACAACCTGCTGAGCAGACCTCCCATTGAGTGACCGACAACGACCATTTTGTCAAATTTTTCCAGTGACTGTCCGGCATCAGCCATTTTCTGACGCTCTTCAGCCAACGCGGTACGCAGTAAATTTCCGGAAAACAACACCGGATTGCCGCTGGAATAAGAAAATCCCATAAAGCGGTAATTCCGTCTCAGCTCCGGATCGTTCTGCAAGGTATTTATCATCTGCAGCCAGGTGCGGATATCAGACATCAAACCGTGCACCAGGAGTACCGGAATTTTGTTTTCATCCCGCGGAGAAAGGAGATACAAGCCTTCAAACTGACTGCTTTCAGGGAAAAACGTCCGCAGTAAAAAGTGGCGCAACGGCGTTTTCTTTGCCGCAGCACAGGCAAGCACCGTGGAGAAATCCTGCTCCAGCGGCAACACCATTTGTTCGTATTTGACGGAATCATATTTTACCGGATCAACAAAATAAAACCGCACTTTCAACGGTTTTGCCGCAGTGACATCAAAATCTTTTTCCGGCACAAACAGCAACGTTGCCGGAATGTTGTGAAGCGCGTACAGCGTCCTGTCATTGCGGGATATTTCCGGGGAGATTTGCGCAATCATCGGCACTCCGATACCGAACTGCCGCGCCGAATGGGTCAAATTTTTCGCCCGGAACTTTGCACACGGAATAAAACGCTTTATCAACTTTTCCGGCAATGCCAATTCCACATGCGGCATCTGGAAAAAAATCTGTCTGCCTCCGGCGGAACGCAAACTGAAACAGCCGTTCAATGCAATTTTTTTCTTCTCAAGGTATTCAAACAACTGCATCAACGCAATATTTCCGATATTCTGCACCAGCACGACCTCCGGAGCAAATGCGGCACGCCGCCCCTGCCCGGTCAACGCAGCGTGACTGTACATGAGGGAGGTCAGCAGCAGCGATGCCGATAAATCGGCGTTGCGGCGGTGCTTCTGCGCCAGAAAAAATGCAGTTTCCGCCGTTGCCACCAGCAAGCCATGCCGTTTATCCCGCCGGTAAAGTGCCTCGATTTCAGAAACAAATGTTTCCGGAGCAAGATCATCCAATTTATCTGCCAAGAGATAATCTCCGAGCAGGTTTGCCGTTTCCACCGAAAAATTCTGCCCGCGATTGATAAATGAGTAATAACTGTTCAGCTCATCGGTATTATCACTTCTTCTTATTCCGACCGCACTGGAACAACCGCCCAGCATCCCCACCGAAACTGCGGCAAATATCAGCAATAATAAAGAGTGTTTCCGGAAACCGCAAAGCTTCATGAGACCTCTTTCTCCACCGCCGGCACCGGACGGATGAAGTTCCGGTAAAGCTGCGGGATGATGTATTTGGCAACCGATGCCGCCGGAAGTGCAAAAATCATACCGGGGATACCGGCGAAAATCGCGCCGAGCAATACCACGATGATGGTTTCAAGCGTACTCAACCCCAGCGCTTCACCGATGACCGCCGGATAAAGAATAAATTGTTCCACAATGCCATTATATATAAGGTACGCAATAACGATTCCCAGCAGCAGTGAACCGCTGGCGCCGCCTAATGCCCACGTCACACCAACGGTGATAACACAGGAAATCACCGGTCCCAGATACGGCAGAAGGATTCCGCATCCGGCAATGATACCCAATGCCCAGAAAAATGGCAGTCCCATAAAGAAAAATATCGCAGTATACACCGAGCTGTCCACCAGCACCAGTGTCAAATATCCCTTCATCCAAACCCGCAAACGGAAAAACACTCCTTCGATTATCCGCCGCGCTTCAGCGATAACACTTTCTTCGGCACCGGGCAGCCAGATACCGTTGAATATCATTCTGATAACATATTCACTCTTGGATTTGTCGCTGTCATCATCCCGGCAGAACTGCGCCAGTTTGAACAAAAACAGCAATCCGAAAAATACCGTCAACAGTAAATTGGTAAAAAATGCCGTCACTGCACCGAAAATATCGGCAACGACCTTCATCACACCGCCACTGCGCCGGATAAGCTCTTCAGCAAGTTTTGCCCGCGTTTCCGGATCATTGACCATCCGTTCCGCAAGATCCAACCCTTTGCGTACCGGCGGAAGCTTCTCAAACTTTTCCCGCCAGATTTCCAGCTGGTCGTTGATTTTTTTGACATACCCCTGACGGCTGTATTCACTGCTTTCCTGATGGACCCGCTTGCGCCAATCACGCATATAGTGTCCGGTCAGGCTGGATATGCCGAGAATCACTCCGGAAACCAGTATCAGCGCCGCTACTGCCGTCATGGAAACAGATTTGCGGATGATCCGGTTGTCAGCGACCTTGCTTTCATCGATTTGAAGTTCTTTATCTTTTCTGGTTAAAACACCCTGCAATTTCTGCAACGGCTTGAACAACATCTCCACTCCGGAAACCAACCAGAAAAACAGTCCGGAACGGCGGCGCAACTGACGTTCAATAAATTTTTCCAACGGCAGCAGCACACAACCCAATATCAAACCGAAAATAACCGATTGCAGCAATTTTGCCGTGATGATAAAGAGCAGTATCACTCCGATCGCCACCACAACGCCCCAACCGGAACTCAGCAAAAGTTTGCGTTTGCGCGCCTCTTCCTGCAGCCGGTGATATCCGGTTTCCATAAATTCTTTTTCAACACCGAGTTTTCTGCCAACATCAAAGATCATCTCTTTTTTATCAGCATCATCACCCAGAGCCACTTCCAGCGCCATCAAAAACTCCATAATGGACTCTTTCTGATTCGGCGCAATGGATTCCAATATTGCCACAGCTTCATTTTGCTCCGCCGGCTGCAGAGAAATCAACTCCTGCAACCGGTCAGCGGCATCAGCGTGACTGAGACGCTCTTCCCAGATACGACGGCAGATATCGCACCGCTCCCGGGAAATACGTCCATCCAGAAGCAATATATGATGAACCAGAGAGTTCACAGCAAAACGGATACGGCTCTTTTCCGCATCTCCGGAGTTGTCAAATCCGACCAGTCCGGAAACAAAGTCAAAACTCTCCCGCAACGTCCGCCCGATGTCGATCCGGTGGAAGAAAAATTGCCTGAACTTCTCTGTACTCATCAAAAATCACCTGATTTTTTGGATAAAGATGTCCCGGGGTCAAATGACCTGAACATCTTTCTTTCCGGGAACGACCTCACCGATGACATCGGCGGTGAATCCGGCGTTGCGGATCACTTCCAGAGCGCTCTCCTGAGCATCTTTCGGCACAAACCACACCATACCGATACCCATATTGAACACGCGGTAGGCTTCTTCCTTGCCGACATTGCCTTCGCTGGTGAGCAGTTTGAAGATCGGCGGAACGGGGAGCGTTCCGGGACGGAAGATAACAGAGACATCGTCCGGCAGAATACGCGGAACGTTGTCATACAGACCGCCGCCGGTAATGTGGGCAATACCGTCCAGCGGCAGATTGCGGTTCATCGCCGCCTTGATAGCGGAGTAGTAGCAAATGTGCGGTTTGAGCAATGCTTCACCGACAGTTTCTCCGAGAGATTCGACGTAGGTATTGACCGTGTATTTGTTTTCGCCGAAGAGGATTTTACGCGCCAGACTGTAACCGTTGGTGTGCAGACCGTTGGACGCGATACCCAGAGCGACATGACCGGGGCGGATCTTTTCGCCGGTGATGAGTTTTTTCTTTTCGACGATACCGGTAATGACACCGACCAGGTCGAAATCATTGCCGTACATACCCGGCATTTCAGCGGTCTCGCCGCCCAGCACCGCGCAACCGGCAGCTTTACACGCTCCGGCAATACCGGATAACACCTGTTCATACAGCGGACTGCGGAGTTTGCCAATACCGATGTAGTCGAGGAAGTAGACCGGTTCCGCACCCTGCACGGAAATATCATTGATACAGTGGTTGACGATGTCATAACCGACCGTATCATATTTTTCCATCGCGGCGGCGATCATCAATTTGGTACCGACACCGTCGATACTGGAAACCATGACCGGTTCATCGTATTTGGAAAGATCGATCTGAAAAAGTCCGCCGAATCCGCCGATGGGAGAGAGCATCTCCGGACGGCGGGTCGAAGCCAGATCAGCTTTAACTTTGCTCAGAAGAGAGGTGGCGAGGTCGATATCGACCCCGGCGGCTTTGTAAAGGTCACTTTTTGCCATGATAAAAATAACTCCTGTTACAGATTAAAGATTCCAGAACTTTCTGGTTCCGCTGAACGCCATGCGTTCGACCAGATCAAGAGCGATCTCTTCGGGGATCTGACCGCGTTCAACGTGAGCGCCGATCACATCCGCCAGCACGCGGCGGAACATTTCAAAACGGGAACCGTAGCTCAACAGCTTGCGGCTGTCGGAAACCATACCGGCGAAGTTGCTGAAGGTATCAGCGGAACCGATGTATTCCAACTGGCGGCGCATGCCGACGGGGGTATCGAGCAGCCACCAGGCAGAACCGAGAGCAACCTTTTCGCCGAATGCACGGGCGATGGTGGCAAGGGTTCCCTGATGGGACTGTTCCAGGCAATACAGCACGACTTTGAGTCTGCCGTCAAAACGGTTGAGGAAGCTGCACAGCGCCGGAGCATAATCCAGATAGTGGTCGCTGATATCGCCGCCGACATCGGGGCCGAGGTTGTCGAACAGAGTCTTGCGGACGTCGCGAACCGCACCGAGGTGGAGCTGGGTGACCCAGTCGCTCTTGCTGTTGAGTTCAGCGGCTTCAGCAAGGAAGCAGCCCATGAAGCAGTTTTCTTCAGCAACGGTGAGCTTTTCGCCGGCCATCGCTTTTTTGAAGACCTTGTCCGCATCAGCGATGGAGTAATCTGCACGCAGCGGAATTTCGATACCGTGGTCACTGGCACGGCAGCCGCGGGCTTCAAAGTATTCATGGCTCATCTTGACCGCATCAAAGAGATCGGTGATGCTGTTGAGCTTGATGTTGAAACGGGCAGCGACCTGATCCATGTACGCTCTCCAGGAAGGAGCGAAAATCTTCATCGCCTTATCCGGACGCCAGGTGGGACGGATAACGGTTCTGCCGAAAGCCTTGTTGGCGCGTTCATGATCTTCCAGCGTGTCGATAAGATCGTCGGTGGAGCACATAACTTCAACGTTCAACGGACCGGCAAGCAGAGCCTGCGGACGGTATGCATCGGTGGCAAGTTTGGCGGTAACGGTGTCGTAAATCATTTCGCCGGTCTTACCGGAAAGCAGCTCTTCGATACCGAAATAGCGCTTCAAGTCGAGATGGATCCACTCATAAACCGGGTTTCCGGCGATTTCCGGAAAAACCTTGGCCAGAGCGAGGAACTTTTCTTTCGGAGTGGCGTTTTTGCCGGTAATCAAAGTTTCCGGAACGCCGCGTTTGCGCATCATTTCCCAGACGTAGTGGTCGGTCGCCGCAAAAAGCTGCCATGCATCACTGTAACAGTTGTTGTCCGCGATTTCCTTGACGTTGGCGTGGTTATGCGGGTCAATAACCGGAAGGTTCTTGACCGCATCGAAGAGCCGCATACCGGCGGCGTTGCTTATCAGATAATTTTCACCCATGAAAGCCATGATAAATACTCCTGTTTATTGTGTAAGTGTTTTAATGTTTCGTTTTTGATCAGACATTGACCGCATCACCGGCACCGAGTTCATCGGCACGCGCGGCGAGCAGCGGACGGACGGTTTCGTTGAGAAACGCTTCGACCTGCTGCGGAGCACGACCGATAAACGCCGCAGGATCGATAAAGCTGTCAAAGTCATCCTTGATCGCGGCAAACGCCGGATCGTTGCGCAACCGGTCGAGCAGATCGTTGTCCAGACCTTCCTCTTTGACCCGGCGTCCTGCCGCCATGGAGTGTTCGCGGATAACTTCGTGCAGTTCCTGACGGTCGCCGCCGCGTTTCACTGTTTCCATGAGCAGATTTTCGGTTGCCATAAAGGGAAGTTCCGCGTTGATATGTTTGGCAATGACTTTGGGCCACACCTGAAGTCCGTCAGTGACGTTGATAAGAATGGACAGAATAACGTCCGTGGCGAGGAACGCTTCCGGAAGTACGATGCGGCGGTTGGCGGAGTCATCGAGGGTACGTTCAAACCACTGGGTGGCAGCGGTCATGGCGGCGTTACCGGGAAGGTTCATCACATAGCGGGCAAGCGAGGTGATGCGTTCACTGCGCATGGGGTTGCGTTTGTACGCCATGGCGCTGGAACCGACCTGTTTGGCGTTGAAGGGTTCTTCGACCTCTTTCATGCTGGCAAGCAGACGGATGTCGGTGGCGATCTTCGCCGCGCTCTGGGCGATACCGGACAACACGGCAAGGACGAAGTAGTCGACCTTACGGGTGTAAGTCTGTCCGGAAAGCGCGATAACGTTATCAAATCCCATGGCGCTCGCCACGTTCTTTTCCAACTTGCGGCACTTGTCGTGGTCGCCGTTAAAAAGTTCGAGGAAGCTCGCCTGAGTTCCGGTCGTACCTTTGACACTGCGGAAGGGAAGTTCATTCATCTCCCGTTCCAGACGTTCAAAGTCCAACACGAAATCCTGAAGGTAAAGGGCAAAACGTTTGCCCAGTGTGGTCAGCTGTGCCGGCTGGAAGTGGGTGAAGCCCAGCATGGACATATCTTTGTACTTGTCGCAGAACTTTTCCAGATTGGAGATAAGTTTAAGCATTTTTCCCCGGACGACTTTGAGCGCTTCCCGGGTCTGGATAAGCTCAGTATTGTCAGTGACAAAGCAACTGGTCGCACCCAGGTGGATAATGGGGGCAGCTTTCGGGCACTGTTCGGCGTAAGCGCGGATATGGCTCATCACGTCGTGGCGCAAATCTTTTTCAAACTGCGCAACGCGGTCGAAGTCAATATCATCCAGATGAGCGGCAAGTTCTGAAAGCTGTTCATCGCTGATAGGGATGCCCAACTCTTTTTCGCAAGTCGCCAGAGTCAGCCACAACCGCCGCCAGGTGGAGTGTTTGTGCTGGGGTGACCAGATGAAACTCATTTCTTTTCCCGCGTACCGGTCGGTCAGCGGATTACGGTATGTGGCGTTTGCCGGATTCTTTTCCACGATCTCTTTCCTTAAATTTTGGTTATCTTCTGCCGACATTTGCCGGCAAAATCTTAAATTTACAATGACACTCTTATAATTTACGGTGTCAAAGTGATTTTAGCAAGTAATTTTCTTCACAAAATCCGATTTTTCCGTCATTATAAGCTTGACAGCGGCAATTTTTGAGTTTATATTCAACAGGAATTGTCAAAGAGGAATGAAAAATGGTCTGCGAAATCGTAATACAAGTAAACGATCTGGAACAATGCCGTTACTTTTACCGGGAAATGCTCGCTCTCGGCGAACCGGTGATCGACAGTTGCGAAACGGCGGTGTTTCAAGTGTCGCCGGAAACCACTCTGGTGTTGAAAAAGAGCTGCGCCCGCTATCTGGAACACACCTCAAGCGCCGTCAGCTGGACTCTTGTTACCGGAGATTTTGACAAGCTCTGTGCAGAACTGGAAGCGCACGGTCACTTGTCAGGAGAGGAGTTCCGCCACTTCGGACTCCGCGCCCGTTACGTTCTGGACCCGGAAGAAAACGTACTGATCCTTGCCCGGAGCAACCCCGGAGAATAAAGCGTATCATGTTGAGCAAAAAACACATTTTTCCCGTAACCGCAGTTGTCGCCGTGGCTGTGCGTATCGTTTTTTACGCACTGTTTGCCGGAACGATGTTCCGTTACTATCATCAGGTGTCCGGACTGGACATGCAGACACTGCTCCGTTTTTCCGAATGGGGCAAGGATAATGTCATCCCGCCGTTTTTCACTTTGCACCGGGTTCTGATTTATCTGATATGGAAACTCAACGGCAACGTCCATTCGGTAGATTTGATTTTTCTGGTACAAAGCGTTGCCGGGATTTTCGGCGCGCTGGGGATAGCAGATCTGGTTCTCATGCTGACCGGAAGACGGAAAGCGGCTCTGTGCGCCGGACTGCTGGCGGCACTTTATCTGCCGTTTCTGATTTATGAATTCTCTGTTTTGCAGGAATCATTGAGCGTAAATCTTCTTATCTTTGCAGTATGGTCTCTCTTTAAATGCCGGAGCAGAAAGTTTCCCATCGGGCTTTCCATTGCTTGCGGAATCGCCTGGGGACTGGTTCTTTCCGGACGGCCGGCTGCTCTGCTTTTGGCACTGGCGGCAGCAGCGGGGATCATTTTATACTCAAAGAAAAAACATTACACTCTCCGGACGCTTCCAACTTTTGCTGCCGCATTGATTTTGCTTCTTGGAGCCTCAACTTTCAACAAGGTCACCAACGGCAGATTTTCACCGTTCTACAATGTTCTGCCGTATACAGTAGAGTTCAACACCGGCAAAAAGCTTGATGCCGCCGGAAATGAAAAAACCAATCTGCTGCTGACAACCGCCGTCAAAATGGTAAAAAGGACACCGCAGATGTTCAGCATCCGGGAACTTCCGGAAAACCAGAACCTCTACTTCTGGCGGGAGAAGATTCCGGAATGTGCGCTGCTGCCGGGTCCGGAAGTGTTGTTGTCTCTGGCGATTTTTGCTCTGGCACTCATTTTGTTATCCGGCAGATGGAAAAAGAAAGAAGGCTTGCTCCTCTGGGTGATTCTGCTGTTGGCGGTCCCCCTGTGCGGAAGAGACCCGATCGGACGTTACCGGCTGCTGCTGTGCCCATTCTTCATCATTCTGGCGGCTCAAGGAATAACCGCTATCAAACTGATTCCCGCACACGGCGACAAAAAGAGATTTTTCAATGGAAACGCTCTATTTACTCTCATCCCCCGTCCGCGCCGTATCATCGTTATCGTCTCCTTGCTGCTGAGCATTGTTGCTGTGGCGTATGACTCCTGCCAAATCCGCGGCTTGCGCAGCGCCGACTTCCATGCCTGGGCGCTGGCGACGGAATCGGTTTACGGAAGCAATGACCAAGCAACTCTGGAAGCGTATTACGATTGCTGGAAGCGGAGCTTTTTCCGGAACGATCTGGCGTTCTGCTCCATGGCGGCCGCCGCCATGCGCGCCCAACGTTACGACATCGCCCTGCAAGTGATAAAAGAAGCTAAACTCGGCGAAACAGTGAACCGCTCGAAAATAGCCTACTTTGAAGGACTTTATTTCGTTGCCCGTCAGGAACCGGTAAATGTTCTGCGTGCCTTTGCCCCAATCCGTCCGGAAGAACTGCCGCCGGATTTGCAGCAATTTTATTTCCGGGTCAAAGCGGATGCGGAAAGATTCATTAAAAAACAACAGATTCCATTGAATCGGTGACGTTTCTGATTTTGGCAAGTATACTGCAGGATTGCCCGATAGAAGCCGCCGCAGGTTGTATTTTTGTAAAAATACAGGTAATGACGATTGAATAACACGCCTTGAGAGGTTATATTATCCGGAATACATTTTAATTTTATGGTTCAGGAGGATTTTTTTATGGATAATAAATTTTACGTAACCACCCCGATTTATTACGTCAACGACAAACCGCACATCGGTCACGCTTACACCACCGTTCTCGCGGATGTTCTCGCCCGTTACAACCGCGCACTGGGCAAGGATACCTTCTTTCTCACCGGTACTGACGAACACGGTCAGAAAGTACAGAATGCCGCCGAAAAACACGGCATCCCCCCGCAGCAGCATTGCGATGAAACGGTCTTGCGTTTTCAGGAACTCTGGCAGCGCCTCGGCATCACCTGCGACCGCTTCATCCGTACCACTCAGGCTGAACACAAGCGCGTCGTTGCCGAAGTTCTTCAGGACCTCTATGATCGCGGCGAAATCTACAAAGCTGATTACACCGGCTGGTACTGCGTCGGCGATGAACGCTTCTTTACGGAAAAGGATCTGGTTGACGGCAAGTGTCCCGAATGCGGCAGAGATGTCACCGCCATCACCGAGAGCAACTACTTCTTCCGTATGAGCAAATATCAGGATTGGCTTATTGACCACATCAAGACCCATCCGGAATTCATCCTGCCCGCGTTCCGCGCCAATGAAACTCTGGGATTTTTGAAGAAACCGCTGGCAGACCTCTGTATCAGCCGTCCGAAATCCCGTCTCTCCTGGGGTATCGAACTGCCCTTTGATAAAGATTATGTCACCTACGTCTGGTTTGACGCGCTGTTGAACTACGTTTCCGGTGTCGGTTACCGTACCGATGATGGAAAATTCAACCGCTGGTGGCCCGCAAGCTGCGAACTTATCGGCAAGGATATCCTCACCACCCACACCGTCTACTGGCCCACCATGCTCAAAGCTATCGGTTTGCCGCTGCCCAAAACCATCTTTGCTCACGGCTGGTGGCTCACCGGCAATCAGAAGATGAGCAAATCTCTTGGCAACGTGGTCAACCCCATGGATATGGTCGATAAAGCCGGTGTCGATGCGTTCCGTTACTTTTTGATGGCAGAAATGTCTCTGGGTAACGATGCCAACTTTACCGAAGAAACGTTCATCAACCGCTACAACAGCGACCTTGCCAACGACCTTGGCAACTTGCTCTCCCGCGTAGTGAAATTGACCATCCGCGCTACCGGCGGAACCATCCCCGCCATCGGCGCACTCAACGATGATGACAAAGAACTCTTTGCCGCCGTTGATACGGCTGTCGCCACGATGAGCAGCAGTCTGGAAAGTTATAAGCTCGATCAGGGTATAGCTTCCGTTCTCAACGCCGTCCGTGCCGGCAACCGTTATCTCGAAAAGTGCGCCCCGTGGACACTTGCCAAAAACGGCGAAACGGAACGTCTCCATACGGTTCTGGCATCTGCGGCGACAGCGATCTTCAAAGTTGCCGTTCTGCTGGCTCCGGTGATGCCGGAGAAAATGGGCGAACTGATCACTGCCCTTGGCGGCAATGCTTCCGCGCTTCCGGTGATTACGGAACTTGCCGGACATCCGGGTATTTCCGGCTGGCAGATGAGCGATGTCCCCCCGCTTTTCCCGCGTATCGTGGAAGAAAAAGCTGAAGAAGCCCCTGCGGCAAAGGAGAACAAAAAGAGTGCAAAAGCGGAAAAGAAAACCGCCCCTGCCCCGCAGGCTGAAATCCCCGGCGTCATCACCATTGACGACTTCAAACGCACGGAACTGCGTACTGCCAAAGTTCTCAAAGCGGAGAAGGTTGAAGGCGCTGACAAACTGCTGAAACTGGAAATTGAAGTCGGTTCTGAAACACGGCAGATCGTCTCCGGCATCGCTCCGTGGTATGCTCCGGCTGACCTCGTCGGCAAAAATATCGTCATCGTCGCCAATTTGCAGAAGGCAAAAATCCGCGGAATCGAATCCTGCGGCATGCTCCTTGCTGCCAAGTGCGGTGACACTCTGGCACTGGTCATGCCGGATAAGGATATCCCCTCCGGTACGTTAGTGGGATAAACTTCATTCAAAAGAATCAAGGGGCTGTTGCAAACTTTGTTTTGCAACAGCCCCCCCTTTTTCACACCGGTCGAGTTCATCGCAGTTTTGAAAACATTCCCTCTGGTGATTTTATTCACTGCACAAACAACAACTTCTCCACGGCAAAACCGCTCTGTTTGAGAAATCCGATAACGGGCGCAAGTTCAGCTGGAGAAAGTTCTTGGCGCCTGGCGAGTATCCACAGCAGATCCGGGGACTTTCCACACACGGCGGCTATGGAATAATCCGGCGTAAGATATATTACCCGGTAAGCACTCCAAAATGGTTTAAAAAACGAGACTTTCAATTCCCCCTGCCCCGTGGAAGAGACTGTTTTCGCTGTACCAGTCACACTCCGCAACTTTCCTTCGGCATCAATCGCCCGGTTGACCACTTTGATTGAACCATCGTTCATTGCGGTATACTCCGCAGAAGCATGATACATCCCGCGTTGGAACCAGTTGGGCAGCCGTGCTATTTCATACCACGTTCCGCAATACCGCTCCGCATCGAAACCGCTTACCGCCGAAGCCATTTTGCTGCTGTTGCGGCATCCGGCAAACAACATCCCCAACACCGGAAAGATCATCATAAAAAATTTCATCCGTCCATCTCCTGCTTTACACTTTCTAAAGCTCAATATACGATGAACGGATGATTTTTCAAGCAATGCCGGAAATCCGGGACATTACTTTTTCATAAACGGTACCGCCGGGAATCCTGCAGTGTTGTACAAGTTGACCGTGGGATTATTCTGCCAGCCGAAACGGACCCCGCAAGGTTCAGCAATCTTTTTACAGGACACCACCACGGTATTGCCGTCGATGACCGCTTCGTCTGCCCAACGCCACTTGCCGTCTTTGCCGCATACGGCAAAACCTTCAACTTGAGTTTTGGGCGAGTTGCGCACCAGAGGCGCAGTGTTGTTGTTCCTTTTTACCACATAGTAAAATGAGGGAACCGGACGGGCGACCAAGCCGCCGTAAGTATCTTTGAACCAGACACGCAGTTTGCCGCCTTCCCGGACAACCTTTTCCATTGACGGGCCGAGGTACGGCACATTTTTTCCGTAAACTTTGGCAAGTGCGATCGCCGCCAACCGTTCTCCGGGAATAATTTTGTTCCGGGGATGGATGTCGCTGGTTTCGCTGACATCTGTCAACATCGCCTGCCCGGTTCCGGGGACATCGAGTGCATCCGTCTGAGCGCCCCGGAGATAAGCGATGGTCTCTTTGGCATCGGCGTTGGCATTTTTTTGGCGGAAACCGGCAAGACTGCACCAGTAGAAGGGCAAATCAGGAGTTTCAAAATGCTTTCTCCAATCAGCAATCAGCGCACGCTGAAGCGCGGCATACTCTCTGTAACGTCCGACATTGGTTTCCCCCTGATACCAGATCACCCCGTCGATGGCATAGGGCAGCATCGGATAGATACAACCGTTGAACAACCGTTGGCTGTTGAAAAATTCCCGGGGCATGGCTCCGACTGAACGCGGCGGTTTGGAAACTTTATTTTTAAAGACGACTTCCTGATAAACGTCCCACTCCATACCATCAAGTTTGGCTCCGCCGATCGTCATCTGGGTGTTGAAGCGGAGTCTGGAATTGTTCAGCGGATAGTAAGTACGGAACATGATCTCATGCTTTCCGCCTTTGATGTTGCGAACGACAAAACGGGGATATTTAAAGAGAACCGCGTTTTCCAGACTCCAATCATAAACCTTTTTACCATCGACCCAGACGGTGAACGGCGTTGACTGGCGCTGCATATAAAAAGTCAATTTGCCATTTTCATTGGAAACGATATTTCTTTTGAACCAGGTTATACTGTTGGAATAGGCGATCTGTTTGCTTTTACTCCATTTGGCATCCGCCGGAGGAAGTTTGTGTTCGGTATCCAGGCGTTTATTCTTCTTTGCCCATGCGGCATGCTCAAGCAGATATTGTTTGCGCTTGGCGGGATACTCTTTCAACGCTTTTGAAGTTTCCGCATCACGCACAGCGACCTTCGGGACGACGCGGGCAGCGGCGGTGGTCATCCATGCTTCAATCGGAGAACCGCCCCAGGCGTTGCGGATAAGACCGACTGGAGTATTGAGTTCGGTAAGCAATTTTTTACCGAAGAAATATCCGACACCGGAAAAATCACCGACATTCGCCGCATCGGCATACACCCACTTGCCGTCAAGGGCACTACTGGAAGATGCTTCACTTTTCAACTTGACGACAAACGTACGCAAACGGCTGCCTACCGGATTTTTCCGGGCTTCTTCGATGCCTTCGGTGTTTTTCATCAGCCACGCCATATTGGATTGACCGGAGCAGAGCCACACTTCGCCGACGATGACATCCTTGATCGTTTTATCATTGATTTTAAGTTCATAAGGACCTTCACCGGAGTTGGCGAGGTTGAGATCGACCCGCCACTTTCCGTTGCGGTCGGCGATAGCCATTTTTTTCTGACCGTTGAAAACAACGGTAACCTTTTCTCCGGGGTCAGCGCTGCCGAATACCGGAACTTTGGCTTTCTTCGCCAGCACAGCATGGTCGGAAAAAATTCCCGGCAGTGTAACTTTGGCACTCACAGCAAATGCGGAGAATGCCAGTATTGCCAATAAACTATGTTTTACCATTATCATACTCTCCTGTTATTTTTTAATGACTTTCTGAAACGGAACCGCCGGGAAACCGGCCTGGTTATACAAGTTCGCCGTGGGATTCTGCGCCCAGGCGAAACGGACACCGCAGGGTTCTGCAACTTTTTTGGAGGACACCACGACGGTGTTTCCGTCAATAACCGCTTCGTCTGCCCAGAAATATATTCCATTCTTGCCGCAAACAGCGAAACCTTCAACTTGCGCTGACGGACTGTTACGCACCAGTTTTGCGGTTTTGACTTTGGCTTTGCCCCGGCTGTCAACATCATATTCTGCCGGAAGGGGCCGGGCGACCAAGCCGCCGGCAACATCTTTGAAGCTCACGACCAGCTTGCTGCCCTTGCGGACGACCGAGGTCATCGCGGGCCCGGCGAAAGGAACTTTTTTGCCATACACATTGGCAAGCGCGATCGCGGCGAGACGTTCTCCCGGAGTCTTTTTGTCGCGCGGGTGGATATTGCGGGATTCCCCGGCATCGGTCAGAATCGCCTGTCCGGTAAAAGGCACATCCAGCGCGATGGTCTGCTGTTCGCGGAGCAGCGCCCAATTGGAGTGCGCATTCGGATCGGAAGTTTTTTTCTGGTAAGCCGCCAGACTGCACCAGTAAAACGGCATTTGGGGGAATTCAAAAATATTTCTCCACAAACCGACCATCGCGCGGGTAAGGTCAGCATATTCATGCGCGTTGCGGGCGTTGCGTTCGCCCTGATACCAGATCGTACCATTGACCGCGTAGGGCGCAAGCGGCAGAATCATTGCATTGTAAAGCCGTGTGGGTTTGACTCGTTCCCGCTTGGGCAAATTGGCGGCATCTTTCTTTTTGGAACGGGCAAGAGCCGCTTTGTTTTTAGCGATGGCATCCCAGCTTATCCATGCCGTGATGTCGGTTCCGCCCCAAGCGGACTGAATAAGACCGACAGGAACATTGAGTTCAGCATTCAACTTTTTGCCGAAGAAATATCCTACTCCAACAAAAGCTCTGGTTTCAGCCTTGGTGGCACAATACCATTTCCCCTGCACTTCATCGAGCGGAACTTTGCTGCTGTTGCGCTTTACGCTGAAACAGCGCAGACGGGTGCCGACCGACTTGGCGACCTCCTCTTTGTAACCTTTGGATGCCGACAATCCATACTGCATATTGGATTGACCGGAACAAATCCACACCTGACCGACGATCACATCTTTGATAACGATGTCGTTGATTTTAAGTTCAAAAGGACCTTCGGGCGAGTTGGAAAGATCAAGGTTGACCCGCCATTTGCCATTCTTTCCGGCGACGGTTTCTTTCTTCTGTCTGTTGAATTCGACTACGATCTTTTCGCCGGGATCAGCTTTGCCGAACACCGGAACAACAGCTTTTTTAGCCAGTACCGCATGGTCGGAGAAAATCCCCGGTAAAGAGACTTTTGCACACAACTGCAATGCAACAAGCATCGCACTCAACAAAATTATCCGTTTCATAAAATTCTATCCCCTTATTTGATTAAATTTTCTGAATCTGCCACACATTGCCCGGAGCATCTTTGATCGTATATCCGAGTTTGGCGATCTCATCACGCAAGCGGTCGCTTTCCGCCCAGTTCTTTTCCTTGCGGGCAGCGGCGCGAGCTTCGGCAAGCGCGGTAACTTCCGCCGGAACAGCATCATCCTCTTTCACGCTGTCAACATCAAAACAACCAATCACCCGGTCAAAATCCCGGAACGTGACCAATACCGCCTCTGCGCCGGTAGCATCAAGCTGACCATCGTCTGCCAGACGGTTGATTTTGCGCATCAAATCAAAAAGTGCCGCCAGTGCCGGAGAGATATTGAGGTCATCCGCCAAAGCAGAAGCAAACGCCAGTTTGGCATCGCGAACCGCTTCAGCAGCAGAGTGACCGTTGCCTTCATTTTTAATTGAACGCATACGTTTGAAAAATTCATCAAACTTATTGAGCGTTTCCCGGGCAAGTTTCAAAGCATCAAAGGTAAAATTGAGCTTTTTGCGGTAATGGGCACCAATAAGCACCCAGCGTATTTCCCGTCCGGTCCAACCTTTGTCCAGCAAATCACGCAAGGTGAAAAAGTTGCCCAAACTCTTGGACATTTTGGTATTGTCGACCATAAGGTGTTCGCAATGGAGCCAGTAGTTGACCCATTTTTTGCCGGTAACCGCTTCGCTCTGGGCGATTTCGTCTTCGTGGTGCGGGAACATGTTGTCCACGCCGCCGGTATGGATGTCAAAGCTATCTCCGAGATATTTCATCGACATGGCACTGCATTCTATGTGCCAACCGGGATGTCCCTTGCCCCACGGGCTGTCCCAGGCAACATCGCCGTCGACCTCATCCCATGCTTTCCAGAGGGCAAAGTCACCGACAGCATCTTTGGCGTATTCATCATTGGAAATACGCACGCCGTCACGCTGGTTGTCCCGGTCGATACGGGCAAGCTGACCGTATTTTTCAAACTTGGCGATGGAGAAATAAACACAGCCATCCGATGCTTTGTAAGCAAAACCTTTTTCCATGAGCGTCTCAATAAGAGCAATCATCTCCTGAATGTGGTCGGTTGCCGCAGGATAAACCTCCGCAGACTCAATGTTTAAGGTCTTGATGTCATCGAAAAACGCATCTTTGTACTTTCTTGTAAACACCTGCAGCGGCAGCTTTGCCGCCCGGGAGTCGCGGATGGTTTTATCATCGACGTCGGTGAGATTCATCACCTGAGTCACGGTGTATCCGAAATATTCCAGCGTCCGGCGCAGAATATCTTCAAAGGTGTAAGCCCGGAAGTTTCCGATATGAGCAAAGTTGTACACCGTAGGTCCGCAGGTGTACATCCGGACACAGCCCGGTGTCAGAGCTTGAAAGGTATCCAGATTCCGACTCAAAGTGTTGTAAAATTTCAGTTCCATAAATATACTCCTACATTATCTAAAAGTTAAAAAATCGTTTTTCCACGGCCGTCAACAACTGCGTTTCTGCCATTATCAGCAATCCGTCACCGGCGGCAATTTTACTGTTGCCGTGTGCCGGAGTAAACTTTCCGTCACGCCGTATCATCGTCACCAGAACGCCGGGCGGGAAGGAAATTTCCGCAAGAGTTTTTCCAACCAGTTCCGATGCGGAGGCAACTTCAAACTCCTTCATCTCCTGGTCGCAATGACCATCCATTATCTCCAGTTCCAGCGGAGCCCGCGCCCCACGGGAGGATACATTTTTCGCCATCTTCAGCAACCGGGCGACCGGCATCAACGTCCACCCCTGAATAAGCACGGACAAAATAACCATAAAGAAGACCAGACGGAATATCATTTCAGCGTGTTCAACTCCCATCGCCAGCGGGAAGGTCGCCAACACTATCGGTGCCGCGCCACGGATCCCGACCCAGGAGATCAACAGTTTTTCCCGCCAGTTGTGGCGGCTCGCCGAAAGACATATAAAGATAGACACCGGGCGTGCCACAAACATCAAAAGCAACGCCAGCACCACTCCCGGAACCCACACGCCACGCTCCACCAGATGTTCCGGAGAAGCCAGAAATCCCAGCAGAATAAAGAGTCCGACTTGCATCAGCCACGCAACGGCATTGTGAAACTTGACCAAACCGCGCTTATAATTGTACACCGCGCCGCTCATGTAAACGCCGCACACATAACACGCCATAAAACCGTTGGTCTGCACCAGCTGCGCCGCGCCGTAACACAACAGCACCAGCGCCACGCTGAGAACAAAATAAAGTCCTTCAAAATCCAACCGGACCCGGAAAAGATGTTTTCCGCCCCAGCCGAAAAGTATTCCCATCAACACTCCGCCGCCGAGACGGTAAAAGACCATCGGTATCTCAAATAAAAGGTTGCCGGGAGCTTCTCCGGTGCAAAGCGAACACAAAGCAACCGTCAGAAACGCCGCCATCGGGTCGTTGCTTCCTGACTCCAATTCCAGAAGCGGCTGCAAATCTCCCCTCAACCCGACACTTCTGCCGCGCAAAATCGAAAATACCGCCGCCGCATCGGTGGACGATATCAACGCTCCAAGCAGCAAACACCAGAGAAAAGGGAATTTTCCGGCAAAGACAATGTACGTCCCGATCCCGGTGACCAGCGCTGTCAGCGCAACTCCGAACACCGCAAGTATTCCACCGCGCACCCCCACTCCACGCAAGGCGGCAACATCGGTCTCCAATCCTCCGGAATAGAGGATGTATGCCATGGAAATTATACCGAAATGGTTTATTTGTTCAACAAATCCGCTGCCTTCGACCGGTATGAAATATTCAGCGACCGCACCTGCTGCCAGAAAGAGCAGCAATGTCGGCAGATTGAATCTGCTGGATATTTTGCATGACAATGCGCCTACGAGCAGCAACACTCCGACTATTGTCAATGCTGTATCAAAAAACATTTGCACAAACCTTATTTTTACGCTGAATTTACGGTTGAATAATAATATAAATCCTGCGACAAAAAAAATCAATTATTTTCGCCGGAAAAAAGCAATTTTTTACCGTTTTTTATTTTTCAAAAACAGCACTTCTCCACAACAGCAAATGATTGCTCCACGGTATCGTTACCGTTTTCTCAATTTGCGACTTTAACCTCCACGTCACCGTCCTGCCATCATCTCCGTCTGCAATGCAGAGTTTAAGTTCCGGGGAAACGCGCCATGAAAGAGAACCGTCTCCGGAAGTTTGTACATTCGACGCTCCGGGGCAACGGCAGAGCGGCAGGAATTTTCCCTTATCCAACTGTAAATTCCGATCAAAAAAGTGCGAAGTTTTACCCTCCGGCAGATGAATTGCAACCACTTTTATTCTGGAGGCAAAAGCTTTCATGCCGCTGTTGTGGCGATTGTAAGTTCCGGAAAAGAAAATTTCAGCTTCATTACATCCGCGCCTCAGCAGCTCATCGGCAGCGATAACGCCGCTCCAACTGTCCGGGATATTGCACACCTGCGCCCGGCGTTCCCCCTCCGGTAAATACGCCAACAGCGGCGGATGCCCGGAACTGCCGGAAACAACGATCACTTCTGCCGGACGATGCACCGCCAGACCTGCCGGAATCATCAATATTGCAATACATGCAAGAAACATACCGAATCTGTACCGGAAATCTTTCAGCCATATTCCGGTCAACAGCAATATATAAAATATCGCACACAAATACCATGCAGGTTTTATCACCGGAAGCTCTCCAAAAACAGCAAGGGAAATTTCCGAACACCACTTCAGCAGTTGGAAACATCCGTCAAGCATTATTCCGGAAAAATGATCCACGCCGCTCCATATCCACCCGAAAATCATCTTGAAGAGAAAAATCACAAATATCAGCGGAGTGATAAATGTCACCAGTAAATTGGTCATTATGCTTCCCGGCAGAAAGAGTTTGCTGTACCGCATCGTAAGCATTGAAGAAGCGGTAAATGCCAGCGCGGGAACTGCAACCGCAGTAATAACACTGTTCCGGTTCCGGCTCTTTTTCAAATACCCCATGGTCAGCTTTGCATTCCCCGGCATCAAAAACAGTTTCCACCGGGAAAAGTGCAACTGTTCCCGCAACGCAGACACTCCCATAATCAGCACCGCAGTGATACCATAAGAGTACTGTGCCCCCAAATCACCAACGGCATCCGGTTCTCCAATGCACAAAATAAAGTATGCCAGACTCAAAATATTCACCGCATCCGTGTGCAGTAAATATGCCCGCAACACCGCCCACACTCCGATCATCATCCCTGCCCGCAACGCCGGTATTGCCATTCCGCTGGCGGCAACATAAAATACGGTTATGACCGTCAGCAGCCAATAGCGCACCCTTACCGGCAACGGCCTGATCAAAATTCCGGCAACCAGCGCCAATATTCCGACATGCATTCCGGAAACGGCAAACAAGTGGATTATTCCTGATAAAACAAAGTTGCGTTTCACTTCCGGAGCCGCACCATCCGATGCGCCCAACAGCAAACGCGCCGCCATCTTTCTGATTTCCGGAGTTTCCAGATGACAAAGCAGACGCTTCAACGCCGCTTCCCGCAGATAAAAGCACCAGCGCTTGAAACTGTTTTCCGCTTCGATTTCCCGATATTCTCTTACGGTGAGCATAAAATCATCACCATAAGGTGGAGGTATCGCCTCTATTATTCCATCGCGATCACAGTAAAATCCGGCGGCATCCGGCACACGCAAAGCCCCCGTTACTTCAAAGCGGTCTCCATAAAGCAGAGGTATACCGCGCTTCCATTGGGGAAAACGCAGCAATACCGGAACCGTCCGCTTGCTGCCGTGTGCTTTGAACTCGCCGCGGATACGGGAAGTTAAAGCAGTATCCCGTTGACGGCTTGCCCGGTTGTCGCGAATGACCACCACTCCTTCGACCTGACCTGAACGAAAATATTCTTTGCGGATATTGTTTTGTTCCCGGCGCCATAATCCTCCTGAAAGAGTTGCCGCAACAAGAGAAAGTATCAATGCAATACGTCCCCGTGCCGGAAGAAAAATCCCGAATACCGCCGGAAACAGCAACCAGTAAAATGAGATAAAACCACACCCGGCAGCGGCACCGAAGCCGCCGCCCAAAGCCAGAATCAAAGGAATCTTGAAATCAACTGACAACCGCTTTTTCAGGTTCGTCATCCCCGGTTCTCCCAGTTCCCCTGTTCCGGAAATACTTCAACATAGCCAGCAGCATTTGCGCCGCCATCACACACAGACACGGCAGTGCCGGTATCTGATAACGCGGAGCCGTGATCGCTCCGGGCAAAAACAGATAATAGTAAACAAATGCTCCAAAGACAAAAATTTCCATATATTTGTTTTTGATGTCCTTTATATCCAGCACCAATTTTCCCAGCGCTCCGGCATAGCTCACTGCGGCAACCAGTATCAGCGGCAGAACTGTCACGATCACAAGGAACCAATTTTTGCCGAAGTAGTGTTTCACGGCAGCCATTACCCCCTGCTCTTTCAAGACTGCCATCGTACCCCGGTCGGAAGAGGTCACGCCCAGACACTCCAGAAACGATGGGATATCCGGAAAAAGTATCTGATAGTTCATCTGCTGCTTGAGCCAGATGAAAAAATGCTCTTTTACCAATTTTTTATAAGCGCTTATCCGATACTCCTCCCGGCTCTTTTCATCGGGAAAACGGGCCGTATCCCGGAAGAGTTCCTCCTGTTCCCAAATGATACGCTGTTTTTCAAACTCATAACCGCGCCCGGAAACTTCGCCCAGAAGCATTGCTCCATTCTGGTGATACATCGCGCCGGTATTGGTATCAACGCAAAAACCGGCACCGCACATCGCATTGCGCAGCATCCACGGAAAAATTATGGATGCAAAGAGCAGAAAACCGGTCACAGCTGCGGTAATTTTCTTTTTCCAACTGATTCCCCTCATACACAATAAAAGGAATATCAGCGGCAAAATAAAAAGCATATTCACCGGACGGATAAGTGTTCCCAGAGCTGCGACTCCGGCACAGGCAAAAAATCCCCACCACTGTTTGCTCCGGTAAAATTCCAGAAAAAACATATATTGCAACGCCGCAAACACTCCGGCAAGCGTATCAGTCAACAACAGCGGAGCGTTCCCCAACACCGTGGGATTAAGTGCGTAAAGCGTTCCTGCGATCACGCCTCCAGCGTGACCTTTATATAAAAATCCTGCCCGCGCGACCGCAAGAACCGTCAGCGCCGACACTCCGGCAAGAATAAAACTCAATACCCGAATCCCCCCGCCGCACTTGAATACCGCCGCCGCCAGCACCGGCAATCCGGGCGGGCGCCGCGTGGAATTGTACGAACCATCTTCGACCAGCGAGCGTGCCGGAGTCAGGTATCCGGCAGTATCGGGGCGTACTGTTCTCACTTCACTTTCGCAGTTGGCAAAGATTGCCATCGTCATTCTCAGCAACAGCGCCAGCAGAAATAATCCGCCGTAAATTCCATACAGCTTTTTCCGGTTCATCTTTTACTCCGGTTTTATTTGCTCAACAACACGACCGCGCTCGCAGCGATGCCTTCGCCGCGCCCGGTAAAGCCCAGTTTTTCTGTCGTGGTAAACTTGACCGACACCCGGTCGATACCGATATTGCAAACTTGTGCCAAACGCATCCGCATCGCCTCCCGGTAGGGAGCCAATTTCGGCTTCTGGGCGATGATGGTCACATCCAGATTGCCGATTTGCCACGGGGCGAACTCCGGCAGTTCAAGAACTTTTTTCAACAGCAAGGTGCTGTCGATATCTTTGAAAGCGTCATCGTTGTCCGGGAAATGGCTCCCTATATCTGACAAAGCAAGCGCTCCAAGCAGAGCATCCATCAACGCATGAGTTGCCACATCAGCATCGCTGTGTCCGAGTAAACCAGCTTCACACGGCACATGCACTCCGCAGAGAACCAGCTCCCGGTTTTCTGCAAATTTGTGAACATCAAAACCCTGACCGATACGGATATCCATTTGCACCTCCTTAAAAAAGATTGAGCCGGACACCTCCGCGATTTGGCGGTTGTCTCCGGCTTACAATCACACAGCTTGACGCTGCCGACAGTTACTTGGCGGCAATCTGAGCTTTGACACGCTCACGAATGCGTTCCAGGTAAGCTTTGCGGCGACGACGTTTGATGATCTTGTTGAGTTGCTGTCCCATGACAATAATTCCTTTCGTTAAAAAAACAACAAAAACTCATGCGTTTTATTAAATATAACCGCAAAAGTATGATTTTTCAAATTTTTCTTGAAAATCATTTTATTTTTTCACAAAATTAATGTATATTTTATATAGAACATAAGGAATTTTTGCTATGAAACAGATTTTTTATATACTTTTTCTGACCGCGCTGGTGCTATCCGGCTGCCGGACACCGCATGCGGCTGAACCATCCCGGGCGGTCCGCTCCTGCTCTTTGGATAAAAAATACCCCAATGCCAATGCCATTTTGCTCTCGGATGACGAGTTCATCCGTTACAATCCCGACGGAACGTCCGTCTCCACAGATACATTTTCCTACCGGGTGCTGACCACCAAAGGGCGCGACGAACTGCGGACCCTGCTCTTCCGTTTCCACACCAATTATGAAAAAATTTCAGTCACTCATTTGAGTGTGACCAAGCCGGACGGCAGAAAAATCATCCTTGACCCGGCAAAACTGGCAGTCGTTTCCATCGACCACAGCCAGATGAGCGCACGCATCTATGATCCCAACAGCAAACAGCTCTCATTCACCATCCCCGATCTGGAAGTGGGGGATACGCTCAACATCACCAGAAAAGAGGAGACCTTCAAATCCCGTATTCCCGGACAGTGGAGCGGCTTTGCCGTACTGCAATCAGATTGTCCTGTAGAGAATTACACTTACACCATAGATGCTCCGGCAAGCCGTCCGTTGCGTTCCATCGCGGTAAAGGATGAAGTTAAAGGCGCGTTGACCTTTACCAAAACGCAAAGCGGCGACCGGATGATTTACCGCTGGCAAGCCAGAAATGTTCCGCAGCTCATCCCGGAACCGGGGATGCCGCCCTTATACCGCTGCGCCATGCGCGTTTTGACCAGTACGGCTCAAAACTGGAGCGAGATCGCTTCGTGGTATGCCGACTTGTGCGCCCCGCGTCTGGCGGCGGTCACTCCGGAAATGAAAAATTTTGTTCAAAAAACCATCGCCGGAAAAAAGAGCGATATGGAAAAAATCACCTCGCTCTTTCAATACGTCTCCCAGCGCATCCGCTACACCGGCATCACCGATGAAGAGACTGCCCCCGGTTACGAACCGCACGATGTTTCCCGCACCTTTGAACGCGGTCACGGCGTTTGTAGAGACAAGGCGGCATTGCTGGTATCGCTATTAAAACTTGCCGGCTTTGAAGCATATCCGGTACTTTTCATGTCCGGTTACCCCAAGGACGATGATGTCCCCAATATCTACTTCAATCATGCCATCGTCGGAGTGAAAGGCAAAGACGGCAAAGATATTTTAATGGACCCGACCTTTGAAACCACCACCGACTTGCTTCCGGCGTATCTGGGAAACTGCAGTTACCTTGTGGCGACAAAGAAGCCGACCACACTGAAGCGCAGTCCGGTCATCCCGGCAGAAAACAATTTGCTTGACATTGACAACGTTGCGGAAATCTCCGGCAGCACCCTCTCCGGAAAAGTGGAAATGGATTTCAAAGGCATCCACGACCAGATGTACCGCGCCACCTTTTCGGAGTGGAAGCCGGAAGAAGTGCGCCGTTATTTTGCCGGAGCTTTGCGCGACATTATCCCAGGAGCAGAACTTAAAAAATGCACCGTCACCCCTGCCAACATCCGCAACATGGCAGAACCATTGCAGGTGGTTCTGGAATATACAGCACCGGACTTCATCGCTGAAAGCAAACTTGCGCCGCTTGCGCTGCCGGAATTTGCTTCGCGTTTCGGTACCATCCGCAACTTGTACAACGCACTCAAACTGGAAAAACGCCGCTTCCCGCTTGAAGCGTTGCCCCGCGCCGTTACGGAAAAATTCACCTTGAAACTTGCCCCTGGAATTTCCATCAAATCCATTCCGGAAAAGGTGGACGTATCCATTCCCCATGTACTGCGCTTGAGCCGGGAAATAACGAAAAACGGCAATATTCTTTCCGGGAAAAACTATTTTGCCATCGACACGGCAGAATTCACTCCGGCAGATTATCTCAAAGCCAAAGCGGCTCTGGCAAAGTTTGAAAGCGCTTCCCACTCTCTGCCGCTGATTGAAACCGCATTGCCCCCGGCAAAAAAGAGTTTAAGTGCCGCCGATTATCCGGGGGCAGATTCACTTATCATCTCCGACATCCGTACCATAAAGTTCCACACCCCCAACAGTTGGGATGATGTCCGCACCATCAAGCGGAAAATTTTCACCTACGGCGGAGCAGTTGAACACTCCACGGTCAACATCCCCTACCACCCATTGATGGAGGATGTGGAGATTTCCGGTGAATTCATCACTCCGGACGGCAAAAAACACACTCTTTCAAGCAAAGAGATCAATCATCTTGACGCACCGTGGGCGGCGGCGGCAAAACGTTACCCGGCAGGAAAGATCCTCACTGCCGCCTTCCCCGGCGTTGAACCGGGAAGCACCGTTACTTATACCATCACGCGCAAAGTTAAAGATAAACCGTACTTTTACGCGGAAATGCACTCCCGCACCACCGAACCGGCACTGCTCCGCAAAATGACAATAACGCCTGCCCGCCGAATGGTATTGAGCTATACCCGCCCGGCTGAAATCCAAGTCAGCCCTTCGGATGATCCATTGATTGCGACCGTAGAAAACTGCCCTGCTCTTGCGGCAGAAGCGAGTACGCCGCCAATGGATCTGGTCGTTCCGACCTTTAAAGTATTTTATGGAAAAGCCGGAGATTTTGCCAAAAAACTTGACGCAACTCTGCGTAAAAAAATCATCGTCACTCCGAAAATCAGGGAACTTGCCGAAAAAATCAAACAAAATTCCCGAAATGACGTTGACGCGCTCCACAAGTTTGTCACTGAAAATATCGTTGAAGCGGGGCCTGCTTTAAATGAAGCTCCCTGGTCGATTTTCTCCACTCCTGAAGAGACTTTGAAATCAGGTGTCGGCAACTCCGCCGACCGCGCCATCCTCTATGCGGCGTTGTGTAAAGCACTTAAAATCAAATACAGTTTTATTGCAGTTTCCACTATGCCGTTCCGTTTGAATCCGGAACTGACATTTTTTGACAAATCAAGTTTTTCAAGTATCATTTTAAAAATTGATCTCGGCGGCTACCTCAACGCCTCTGACCGTTACGACCAGCCAGGCAATTTGTATGGATATAACAAAATATGTTGTGATATAACAAATCGAAAATGGTTGGAGAGTTTGTCACTTTACGAAAACAGCAATGACCGGACCATAGAGTGTAACATTGCAGTCAAGGATGATTCCAGTGCCGCGATAGCGATAACGGAACGCCATTGCGGTATATATTTCCCGGCGTTGAACCGCAAATTATCCACATCCACACCCGAAGAATTGAAACAATTTTTCCAATCAAAAGTCGCGGCAATAAGTCAGTCGGCAACTTTGAAAGATTTCTCATTTGATGCAAAATATGCGACGATAAAATATCAGTTCACCATCCCCGGATTTCTGATAAAAAGCGGCAAATATCACACCTTTGAACTGCCGCTGGCAAAGAATTTTGCCTCCATGCTCCGGTTGTCAGGAGAGAAACGCACCCTGCCTTATCAGCGCAATATCAATGACAGCTATTCCGTCCAATATTCACTTACTTTGCCGAAAAATTTGAAATATATATCCCCTGCGGCATGCTCACCAAACCGACGGAGTTTCACCTCCGCCGAACTGCCTCCGGGCAGCGAATTTGTCAAATGGATAACCGGTTACGGTCAAAAAATCACAATCGCATACATGTTGTCCCTGCCGTTTGAAACTTTACAACCGCAAGAATTCCAGAACTTGTTCAAGTTGAATAAACTGCTGAATGATCCGTCATTGCGTCAAGTTATCCTCGAAGAAAGGAAATAATAATGTTTACTGTAAAAACGTTTCCGGTCGGCTCCATTGCCACCAACTGTTCACTCGTATTTTTTGAAGCAGAGAAACTGCTTCTCGTCATCGACCCCGGCGCTGATGCCGATGAGATAATCGCCGCCAGTAAGAGTTTCCCCTTTGAAAAGGCGCGTATATTGCTCACACACGCTCATGTTGACCACATCTCTGCTTGTGGCGAAGTGGCACGTGCTCTCAATGTGGCACACGTTGAAGTTGCCCCCGCCGATGCGGCAATGTATAATAGTCCTGAAAACTGCTTTTTCCCCTACTTTCCTCCGGCAAAAGATCTGCCGCCAGCCGCCGACTTTTCGCCCCTGCCCTGCGGAAAAATTTTGAATCTTCCCGGACACACCATGGGGGGAAGCGGATTTCTCCTTGATGACGGCAAAAGAAAAATCCTTATCGCCGGAGACACCATTTTCTGCGGTTCCATCGGGCGCACCGACCTCCCCGGCGGCGATTACGAAACGCTGATAAATTCGATCAAAACCGAAATTCTGACTCTCCCTGATGAGGTCGAAATAATTTCCGGTCACGGCGGCAGTACCACCGTCGGCTTTGAACGCAAACATAATCCATACTTAAATTAAAAAGGGATAACATACATGAAAGCTTTTATCGTCAGCAACGAACAGTTGCAGAATGACTACTACCGCATACGCTTTGATGCCAGAGAAATGGCGGCAAAGTCCGGCCCCGGTCAGTTCGTCCACGTCCGTATCGACGAGCGCAACGACAACATCCTCCGCCGGCCGTTCAGCATCCACAACGCTGAAAACGGCATGATAACCGTAGTTTATAAAGTGGTCGGAACCGGTACGGAACGGCTCAAAGAAAAACTTCCCGGCGACTCCTGCGACCTCATCGGTCCCGTCGGTGTCGGCTTCTCCACGCCGGAAGATGATGTCATCCCCGTTGCCGTCTGCGGCGGTTACGGTGCGGCGGCGACCTTTATGCTCACTCAGCGCTCCAAACAGCCGGGAGTTCTGCTCTTGGGTGCGCGCAGTGCCGCCGATATTATTTTGACCCGCGACTATGAAGAACGCGGTTTTGAAGTCAAAGTCGCCACTGATGATGGTTCAATGGGACACAAAGGCCGTGTCACCGAACTTATCGACCAGCTGCTCGCTGAAAAACCGGGCAGGAAGTTCTTCTTCTACGGCTGCGGCCCGCACCCGATGCTGATGGCTCTGGCAAAAATTCTCAAAGAACGCAATCTTGATGGCGAATTGAGTATCGACCACTTTATGTGCTGCGGTGTCGGCGCCTGCTTCGGCTGTGTGGTCAAAATCACCGCCCCGGAAACTGCCGACGGCTGGGTTTACAAGCGCTCCTGTGTCGATGGCCCGGTCTTCAAACTTTCCGATATTTACGCTGAATAAGGAGTTGTAAAAATGGCTGATTTATCTGTAGATTTTGGGAAATTCACCCTAAAAAACCCGGTTATGACCGCTTCCGGAACCTTTGGTTACGGTATGGAATATGCTGAATTTTACGACCTTTCCCGCCTCGGTGCGGTGGTAGTCAAAGGTATCCGCAGTATCCCCTCGCACGGCAACCCCACCCCGCGTATCGCCGAAGTCACAGGAGGCATGCTCAATGCCATCGGTCTGCAGGGCCCCGGCGTGGATAAATTTCTCCACGATGAACACTACCTCCCCGGACTCAAAAAGACCGGCGCGACCGTCATCGTCAACATGTGGGGCGTTACCATTGAAGAGTATGCCGAAGTTGCCGCAAAACTTGATGCTGAATCCGACGGCATCACCGCTCTGGAAGTCAACATCTCCTGCCCCAACGTCAAGGCTGGCGGCGCGGCTTTCGGCACCGACTTGAAACTTGCTCACGAAGTCGTTTCCGCTGTGCGCAACGCAACCAAACTTCCCATCATCACCAAACTCAGCCCCAATGTCGGCAACATCGCTGACTTTGCCCGCGCCGTGGAAGATGCCGGAAGTGATGCCGTCTCCCTCATCAATACCCTTTCCGCAATGGCAATCGACATCAACACCAGAAAACCGAAAATCGCCAACAAGTTTGCCGGTTTCTCCGGTCCTGCGGTCAAGCCGGTCGCAGTGCGCATGGTTTATGAAGTTTCCCGCGCGGTAAAAATCCCCGTGATCGGCATGGGTGGAATTTCCAACGGCGCGGACGCGGTTGAGTTCCTGCTCGCCGGTGCCGATGCCGTGGCAGTTGGTACAGCGAACTTTGTCGATCCCTTTGCGCCCTTGAAGGTGATCCATTTTATCAATGAATACCTCGACAACAACGGCTTCAAGAGCGTATCCGAACTTAAAAATGCACTTATCGTTTAACAGAAAGGAAATATATCATGAACGAAGAAGAAAAAAACACCTCCTGTTCCGCTGAAGGCGGATGCTCCAGCGCCGGCGGATGTTCCGGCAGCTGCTCCAGCTGTTCCGGCTGCGGAGATCATAAACTGGAAAACAAAATGGCAAAGATCGGACGTAAGATCATCGTTATGTCCGGCAAGGGCGGCGTGGGCAAAAGCAGTGTCGCCGCCGCCATCGCACTTAAACTTGCCAAAGCAGGACGGAAAGTCGCTCTCCTCGACCTCGACTTCCACGGTCCCAGTCAGCCGACCATCTTCGGAGCATCAGAATTTCAGGCATCCTACGATGAAGTTGACGGCATCATCCCCATTGAACTTGGCGGCGTAAAACTCATGTCCCTCGGACTTCTGCTCGGCGATAACGATTCCGCCGTCGTCTGGCGGGGACCGGCAAAGATGGGTGTCGTCAAACAGCTCCTCGAAGATGTTGATTACGGCGAACTTGATGACCTCGTGCTGGACTTCCCCCCGGGAACCGGCGATGAAATCCTCTCTGCCTGTCAGCTCATTCCCGGCGAAAAGAACGCCATCGTCGTCACCACGCCGCAGGAAGTTTCTCTTGCCGACTGCCGCAAGTGCATCGACTTCTGTCAGAAAGTTGAACTCAACGTCCTCGGTATCGTGGAAAACATGAGCTCTTTCGTCTGCCCGGATTGCGGTAAAGCTCACGCGCTCTTTGCCTCCGGCGGCGGCGAAAAGCTGGCGGCAAAATACAACCTGCCCCTGCTTGCCAAACTGCCGCTCGATCCCAAATTCATGGAGGCGTGCGACTACGGCACCTTGCCGCAGGAAATCGACAACTTTCCGCAGTTTGACAATATTGTAAAGTAAAGGATTTTCCGCTATGAAAAAGAGTGCTTTTTTGCTTCCTGTTCTGCTGATTTTTGCCGGATGTACCTCAACGGGATCACTCGATTCCTCCTATGATGTTTCTCCGGCTGCAGAAACTGCTGATGTTTCGAGACCGAAATCGTTCAAGGCGAAGAACAGCGTTTCTCGCGTTTCTGCTGGACTGCGGAGAGAAAACTCCGCTGACAACAACACATTCAAAGCACCTGCCGGACGGAAAATGACTTACAGCACCCGCCTGGTCATCAACGTGCCCGACACGGTCAAGGGAGTCAGAAAAGCCTCTTCCATAGCAGAAAAACACACCGGTTACGTCGTTTACAGCGACAATTCGACCGCCAATGTAAAAATCCCGGTCGCCAAAGCTCTCGCTGCGTTGAAGGAGTTTGAAAGTATCGGTTCCATCACTTCCAAAACCATCACCGCCAATGACATCACCGATCACTACACCGATACGCAAGTGCGTCTGGATAACCTCCGGCGCTTGCAGAAACGGTTGAGTGAACTGCTTTCCCGCGCGACGAAAGTCGATGAGATCATCCGCATTGAACGGGAACTTTCCCGGGTAACCACCGATCTGGAACGCTATCAGGCGCGGATGAATGTTCTCACCAACCAGGTGGAGATGGTCGATTTCAATTTGAGTTTCAATGCCATAGTCACTCCGAACGAAATTCCCCGCAGCATCATTCCGGTGGCATGGGTGCGCAAGCTCGGGATTGACATCCGGAAACAGCAGTTTACGGAGACCGGCTTCAATGATGATACTCCGCTTCGTAACATTGCCCTGCCTTCCGGCTTTGCAGTGACCCACTCGACCAAACATTCGCTTCAGGCGGCAAACTCTGACAACATCGTTGTCGAAGTCGCGCCTTTCAACAATCTTTCCGGAGCCGATCTGCTTTTCTATCAGAACTTGATAAAAAGACAGCTCAAATATGCCGGCTACACCGGAGTCGTCTTCAAGAAAGACAAGACTGCCAACGGAACCGAGTTCCTTTCCGTCACCGCCGTATCCGGCGCTTACCGCCTTGCTGTCATGGTTGCGCTTTATCAGGATGGATGGCTGTGCAAAGATGAAAAAGTCGCCGTAACGGAGATGTACGGTCCTGCCGATGCTATGAAAGAAATTGATTTGAACAAATTTTACAGGAGTTTTGAATTTTAATGAAACGTTTTTTGGCTCTCCTCCTCCTGACTGCCGTCCTCCTTCCAGCGGCATCAGCAAAAACCTTCCAGATATCAAGAGAAAGTGAAGGACTCGCCGGTATCGTGGTCGATCTGAATGCCCCGCGTCCGATACAGCACGCGGCCAGAGAGTTGCAGAACTATTTCAAACTTCTCTCCAATGCCCGGATTTCGATCTACCAGAGCCCGGTCACGCTTCCGAAAAGAATAACCTGTAAAGATATGGTTTACTTCATCCCCGGCACTCCAGACAGCGTCTATGTAAAAAAATACATGGACAAAAAGATCAAAGCTGCTCTCAAAAAAATCGGCGATACCGACGGTTATGCCGTTTTCATCCGCGGCGGCAACAAAATTCTGATCGTCGCCAACCAGCCCCGCGGTGTCATCAACGGCGTTCACCGTTTCATCCACAAACACACCGACTTCATCTGGTTCCGTCCCCGCAACGAAGCGGCAAACTTCACTTTTGATCCTGATTTGAAATTGGATGTCAAAGAGTACATCGATATCCCCAAATTCACCATGCGCGGCTGGGCTCCCAACCGGAACATCGCCTTTTTGAGTGAAGAATTTGAACTTTTCGCCTCCCGGTTGAGCAACAATTTCACCACCTCAATGTACAAGGCCGCGATGGGCCGCCGCATGGATCACGCCTTTGCCATGGAATTCGGAGGCGGTCACAACATCAGCACCCTCTGGCTGCCCAAAAAGAAGTATGCCAAGACCAATCCGGAATATTACATGCTGATCAACGGTGAACGGAAAACCGAAGGTCCAGTCCACCTCTGCTGGACCAATCCCGAAATGAAAAAAGAGTTTATCAAAAATGTTCTTGCACAACTGAAAACTCTTGATCCCATCTACACCCGTATCAATATTATGATCGATGACGTTTCCAGTAATTGCCAGTGCAAAAACTGCGAAGCTCCGATCAAACTGCCCGACGGCAGAACCATTGACAAAACTCATGAAGCATTCCGTTCCACGCAGTTCTTCATCTTTTTGAACGATGCTGCCAAAGCGGTCTATGCGGTCAATCCCAAAATGCAGATCAAGAGCTTCGGCTACTACTTCACCAGCGTTCCGCCGGAAGTCAAAATTTTCCCGACCATCTGCGTGAGTTTCTGTCCCTACGTCCGCAATGACAAGCGCCCCATCACCGATGCCTCCAACACCAAATGGCACGCCAGAACAATCAAGTATGCAAAAATGAGCCCCAGTGTCATGTGGCGGGAATATTACTTCTCTCAGGCGGGATTCCCCCGCGCTCAGGCGAATGTTATCGCAACCGATTTGCGCTGGATCAACAAACTCGGCATCAAGATGTTCTACTGCGAAGCCTCCTGGGGAGACCGTCCGGCATTCGCCCGTCCGCCCCGTGCCCTTCCGGAACTTGAATTTTTCGACATCACCGGTGCTGAATTCTGGGTTATCAACCAACTGCTGTGGGACCCTGAACAAGATCCGGATAAACTTCGCAACGAATATGTCAAACGTACCTACAAAGAAGCCGCGCCCGGCGTGCAGGAATTTTATCAGATCTTGCGCGACAGCTGGTATCTTGATCCCTCTCCAAGTTCGTTCAACGATGATTTCCGCCGTACCACCGGCCGTTACATCATCTACAAAAATCTGACCGGCAAGTGCCGCGCCGCGCTGGCAAAAGCCGCCCTCGCGGTCAAAGATCCGGTTGCAAAAAAACAGCTCGCCAGATTGAGCGCCACATTTGAACGCTGGATCACTTTAGGCAATGCCCGCGTGGTCAAAGAACAGATCGTTCCCCGCGCCGACATCCGCGAATTCCCCGGATTTGACTTTGATTCCGGAATCTGGAAAAAAGCGGCAAAAATGCCGCCGATGACCATGTTGAAAAATGCCAACCTCGTACCGCCGGAACCGACCGATGTCAAACTCATCCACAACGGCGAAACTTTCTACGTTGCGTACCGCTGCCCCTTCCCTGGCGAGGCGGTCGGACAAGCCGACCTCCCCTATGATCGCGTTCCGTCCGGTGACCACGGACAGATCTTTATCGCCAACAGCAAAGACGGGTACTATCATCTGCGCTTCGGATGCCGTTCTCAAGGCAGAAACGGCATCTACGACGGACGAACCACCGATGGAACGTGGAACACCAAATGGGAGGTGAGAAC
This sequence comes from Lentisphaeria bacterium, assembly GCA_017462015.1. GTDB lineage: Bacteria > Verrucomicrobiota > Lentisphaeria > Victivallales > Victivallaceae > UBA1784. The sequence goes on along the minus strand of JAFTRX010000071.1, from coordinate 36,585 downwards.
TCAGCTTACCAAAGGTGAATGGCGCGCGGTTATTGCCATCCCGTTCAAGTCGGTCAATATCAACATTGAGCGCAACAATCGCGTTGGTGCTATGTTCTACCGGTGCCGCCCGAAACGCGCCGGCGAACAGAAAAACGTTCACAGCGTCTGGGATGGCGGCGACTTGCACAATGCAGACAGCTTCGGAGATTTGATCTTCAAGCACGAATAAACTTACCGCGTTTACGGCATATCATTTGATGAAACGCTATCAGGAGTTGGCTGGGAAATGAACAACCTTAAGAACGGAAACAAACGGGAACAAACAGATACTATGGAAAATTTGCGCCCGGCTGGCGGTTATAAAAATTTGAAAGTGTATAATCTCACGACTCTGATTTACGATATAACTGTGCGGTTTGTTGAACTGTATATTCCCGCCAATTCACGCACTCGTGACCAAATGGTACAAGCTGCTCGCAGCGGCAGACAAAATATTGCCGAAGGTTCTGTCGATGCCGCAACCTCGGCAAAACTGGAAATCAATCTGTATAACGTTGCACGCGGCTCCCTGGAAGAGCTTAAAATCGATTATCAGGATTATTTGCGGCAGCATGGGGCGGAAATCTGGCAAAAAGATAATCCGCTTACACAAAAATTTATATCATCGCGAATCGCTTCTAAAAAAGAATTCAGAGAGTTTGTTGCCTCGACTGAACAATCTTTGCAAAACACCGTTTGTTACAGTTCGTTACCGTTAAAATCCGTTATTGTTGCAAACTCCGCAATCCTGCTTATCAATGTTGCATCATTCTGGTTGAAAAAACTCATTGCTCAAAAGCTGGACAATTTCATCGAAGAAGGCGGTTTTACTGAACGGCTCTACCGTATACGTTCACAAAAGAGAAAATCAGACATCTCAGATTAACAAAAACTGGCACGTCGCTGGCGCGCCATCGAACCATCCCTGACGGGGGAAAAACTCTTCATTATCCAATCAACACATCCACACCGCCGACAGGCGGCAACTTCACGGGCGGCGCACGCCGACCTCTTCACAAGTGCAATGACGCGTCAGCGGAATGAAACGCCTTAACAAGCAAGGCTTCTCGGGAGTGGGTGAAGATATGAAGAAAAGGCTGTGCCTTTTAAGTGAAGAGCTTTTGTTGCACAAAAGCGCGAAGAGAAGCCTTGCGGCTTCGTTTTTTTGTGCTGAAGGCACAAAAATGGCTCCGGCACTTGGATTCGAACCAAGGACCAAGTGGTTAACAGCCACCTACTCTACCGCTGAGCTATGCCGGAGCGTCGTAATGGTCCTTAATATATCACTTCTTTTGGTTTTTTCAAGCTTATTTCTGCCTTTTTTGCAAAAATTTCTGCATTTTATGTCGCCAGCCCCACTTTTACCGATTACCGGTCAACAAACGGAACAGCCACGGCACACTTTTTTTCAACAGCAAATATCCCGCCGTCATCAGCGAAATACCTCCCATGAAGTATATCGCCAGCAATATCAGCAATTGCCACCGGTTATCCGGCACATACGGAGCCAAAAGGTGGATAAACACCGAATAACAGAAAAAATGTGCGGCATATATAAAAAATGCCGGATTTGCACAATATTTTTCAAAGCGTCCACCTTCCGGAAAATTCAAATATTTGGCAATCACGATCCAAGCAGGCAATGCCATCATACAAATAATATTGTGATACGAACTCCATGACACTATACTCAATCGCCCAAACGCTTTCATTATGCAATATCCTGCAATGACGGCTATTCCCGGAAATATCCACCATAAAATATTTTTTTGAAAAAAACTCACTTCTATAATTTTTTCCCGAAAAACAATGCCCAAACAAAATGCCGTTGTCGAATATGGCATAAGATAGTAGTTCTTTACATATACAGGCAATTTAAAATATTCACATAGCCACATCAACAACGCGAATATCGCAACAGGACACCACCATCCCGCTTTACGTCCAACATATCGGATCACCGGATATAATACCGTCAGTAAAAACAGATTTCTCAAATACCACAACGGTCCGTCCGCCGGATGATGGGTTATTCCCAACAGCGTGTTGATTATACCCCATGCCGAGTCTAATTCCAATTCTTTCCCCCAGTTTTTTACAGCGGGAGAAAAATATCCTCCGGCAATAAATACAGCAATATACGCAACATTCCACAACAAATACGGCACTGCAATAGCCTTCAGTTTTTTCTTCAGCATTCCGCGGTATCCACCCTTTCCTTCCGGCATACGGCAAAAATATCCGGAAAGAAAAAAGAACGCCCCCAGGCAACTGGTTAGAAAATACATCGACAGCCCATACCATTTCACCGATATGACCTGCTCCGTATGCACATAACGGAAACAGGAAACACTGTGCGCTGCAGCGATTCCCAACAACATCACCGCCTTCAAATTTGATAAAGAACGGTCTTTACCTTTTGGAGCCGTTCCCATAGACTTTCCCTCAATTCCCATTGGAAGCATAAGCTTTCTTATAAAAATGCATCAAAAACCAGGCGATTTTCTTTCCCCAGATACTCTCGAAAATTCTTTTATCTTCGTTGTATCTCCGGTTATCTGCGATTGCAGATGCCGTCTCCATCGAATCCGCTATCCGGTGCGCCATCAAAACTGACGGAATAAACACAAATGCCCCCGGCGTGTTCGCCAACGACAACCATTTCGCCCAATCCAGATTAACACTGTATGAGGTGTCAAAAGTCAACTCTTTCAGTTTTTCCATATTGTAGCTCACTGCCGGGCAGCAAATAGCATTTCCCAAAATCAAAGCAGAACGCTTCCAGAACCGGCTGCGATGGACTTTTTTCAAGTAAAATGCCCACAACAAAATCCGCTTTATGTACAGATACATCCGATGTTTGTGGTATTTTCCATCGCTCATCAAATCGCAGTAATCTGTGAATGCAATCAGTGTTTCCGGAGACTTCTTCATTCCGGATACGACACGTTCCGCATACTCAGGAAAATAAACATCATCCTGATGCATTATCGCTCCATACGGAGTTTTTATGTGCGATGCCGCAAAACTCCAATCGGCAGCGATCCCCTCTTTCTTCGGGTTTTCATAGCAGGGAATATCATATTTCTGCGCGATATTACGGATATAATCCGATGGCGTGGAGGTGGCAATAAAAATATCCACCGGCACACTCTGTTTTTTTGCAGACAAAACCGCTTCTTCCAGATACGGACTGTCTTTGTAAGCACAAATGGCAAATGTAAAATCGTGCTGCATTTTTCCGTCAACCGGACTCATTTTTTATCCTCAACACTTTCCGACTTCTCTTTTCCGGAAATCTGCGCTTTCAATCGTTCAACTTCCTCTTTCAACAATGCGGTTTCCTGCACCAGTTTACTGAATTTCTCCTGATTGCGCGACAACAATATCAAATATTGGAACAACAGCAACAATATTCCGAAAATAAACCCGACAAACAACATATTCACCGGGGCAAATATTCCAACGAGCGCTGCCATTTTGTCCAAAATCTTTCCCCAGACAGACAAAACTATCATCGCAACGCAGATCATCACCCACAGCAACGCATACGCTTCTCTGATTCTTTTACGCCAGACATTGTAAAGTATCACCAGCAAAAAAAGCGTCCCGCCGACAAGCGAAATAATTTGTACTCTTTGCATATTATTCAACCTCCCTCGGACGGATTGCAGCTATGATTGAAGCAAACGTAACCTTACACATGTAATAACATGAGCGCATCAGATTTATTGACGAAGTTCCTCCGGTGCGGCTGCTCATTTCCACCGGTAATTCCTGAACCCGGAAACGATTCCTGAAAAGCAAAATGACCTCTTCCGGTTCCGGATAATCAAAACTCGGATAGTGATCCGCCACAAAACTCAACGACTTTTGATTATATGCTCTGAACCCGGAGGTATTGTCTGTGATTTTTTTCCCAGTCAACACTTTACAAAGAACCCGGAAAAAAGCGATACCGATTCTGCGCGCAAAGGTGGATTGAAACCCCCTTTTCTGCAAAAATCTCGACCCGATAACCACATCAGCTTCTCCATTTTTCAACGGTTCAAGCAAATCTTTTATCTGCTCCGCCGGATGTTGTCCGTCACCATCACATTTGACTGCATACTTGAACCCATTCCGGCAAGCGAACTTAAATCCCGCCTGCATCGCTCCACCGATACCAAGATTGACCGGAAGCGGGATCAGCCGCACCTGCGGGATCTCCTTGGTCAGCTCCCGCACCAATTCAACTGAATTATCTTTAGATGAATCATCTATCACCGCCAATGCCGCCTCCGGATAGAGTTGATGCAGCCCGTTCAACAAAGCAACAATCGACTCACTCTCGTTGTAGCATGGAATGACTATGCATAAATCGCGTGATCCACTCATTTTTATTTCCTTTAATCCGATACGATATATATAAAACATCGTGGTAATATAGCATAGAAGCGATTTTTTGTCAAGCTCAGGGGAGTGCGGATTTCCCTCTTTACAGACACTCACACGAATATTTTCACAGATATCCCGTAAAATCCGCAACCTTGCCGCACGATGCATCCACCGGTCGCGAACAGACCATTTTGAGCACATCCCCAACTGGTGGTGTGACTGTCCGAAGCCCGTTTCAAGGCGTGTGTGTTGGCAAAAAATCGATTCATGGTGTATATTATATACCATATCATTTAACAAAACATTTTTTAATTATTCCAAAGGAGAATGAGATGAAAACCAAACTTTTGAATATTGCCGGACTGATTCCGGGATTTTTTCTGGCTCTTTGTATTGCCGCTGTTGCCAAAACGGCGGAAAGTTTGCTGCCGATGCATGTTGTCGGCGCCTCGGTTATTGCTTTGTTCTCCGGAATGATCATCAACAGCTTCTGGCGTCCGGCATGGGCTGTGCCCGGATTGAAGTTCACCTCCAAAAAGGTGCTGAAATTTGCGATCATACTTCTTGGCGCATCGCTCAGCGTGAATGTGATCCTCTCTGTAGGAAGGCTCTCTCTGCTGGTTATGTTCTTCACGCTTCTCACCTGCTTCGGCGGCGGATATTTCATCGGCAGACTGCTCGGATTGAATTGGAAACTGTCTAATCTCATCTCCGCCGGAACCGGGATCTGCGGCGGCAGTGCGATTGCCGCGATCGCTCCGGTCATTGATGCGGAAGATAAAGATATCGCCTACGCCATGTCCGCGACATTTCTCTTTGATATGGCAATGATCGTGCTTTTTCCCATCATGGGACACGCACTGGGGCTTTCAGATAAAGCCTACGGACTCTGGGCGGGAACGGCGGTCAACGATACATCAAGTGTAGTTGCCGCAGGTTATGCTTTCAGCGAGGGCGGCGGTGATTTTGCCACCATGGTCAAATTGACACGGACACTGGCAATCATTCCGACCGTATTGGTTTTTGCCTTCGTCAATGTCAGACTTGCAAGAAAGAAACAACTGAAAACATCCGGAGCAAAAGTCAATGTCTGGGGATTATTTCCCTGGTTCATTCTTGGATTTTTGACCTTGGCAGCCATCAACAGCACCGGAATCATTCCGGCAGAAATTTCCAAAATCGCCAAAGAAGCCAGTAAGTTCCTGATGGTTTCCGCACTGGCGGCGATTGGACTTGGAACCAGTTTTAAAGATATGAAGAAAGCTGGAATCAACCCCATGTTGCACGGCTTTATTATTTCGTTGCTTGTGGTAGTGGTGGCAATTTTCGTTGAGTGGTGCATGGGCATGGTATGATAAAAGGCTTGTCAAAAAATTAAAGGTGATAAAAAGATGCAAGATTTGTGAAAAAATCTCTTTTTTTTCTGGTTTTTCTGCATCTTTAGATGTATATTATCCAAAAGTTTATTATTTCCGGAAGTAATCATGGAGATTATTCAGATATGAAACTCAGCGAAATCAAGCATTTTGACCATATCGTTATCGGCAGCGGATTGGCAGGTTTGACCTGCGCGTGGCATCTTGCCAAAAGCGGACGACACATTGCCGTCTTTACCAAACGCGCGATCGACGAATGTAACAGCAGATGCGCCCAGGGCGGTGTCGCCTGTGTGATGGATTCGCAAGACACCTTTGAAGAACACGTCAAAGATACTCTTACCGCCGGTGCCGGAATGTGCGATGAAGCCGCCGTCCGCACTATCGTTGAAGCCGGTCCCGATGCCATCAGAGAAATCATCGCCCTCGGCGCAAAATTCACCACCCGCGGCGAACTCGGCCACACCGACAAACCCGAAGAGTTCGACCTGGGACGGGAGGGCGGACACCACAAACGCCGCGTACTGCACGCCGGTGACATCACCGGAGCTGAATTGGAACGGGTCATGGTGCAATCGGTCAAAAACTGTCCCAACATCACCATCTTTGAAGACCACATCGCCATCGATCTGGTCGTCAGCGCCCGTCTCGCCCTTCCCGGCAAAAACCGCTGTTTCGGCGCCTACATCCTCAACTCCGCCACCGGAGAAATATTCACTGCTCTTGCCGCGACCACCGTGGTTGCCTGCGGCGGTGCCGGAAAAGTTTATCTCTACACCAGCAATCCGGATATTGCCTGCGGTTCCGGTGTTGCCATGGGCTACCGTGCCGGAGCAAAAATTGCCAACATGGAGTTCATACAGTTCCATCCTACGGTGCTTTACCATCCGACGATCCGCTCATTTTTGATCAGCGAAGCTCTGCGCGGTGAAGGTGCCGTCCTCAAATGCCGTCCCCGTCCGGGTGCAGAACCGGTGGAATTCATGCAGAAATACCATCCCATGAAGAGCCTTGCCCCCCGTGACGTTGTCGCCCGCGCCATCGACTCGGAGATGAAACGTACCGGAGAAGAGTGTGTTTATCTGGATATCCGTCACCACAGTGAAGAGACTCTCCGCCGCCGTTTCCCCAACATTTTTGCCAAATGCCTGGAAGCCGGTGTCAACATGGCAAAAGATCTGATTCCGGTCGTTCCGGCAGCTCACTTTGTCTGCGGCGGAATCAAAACCGACGTTGCCGGCAACACTTCCATCGCCGGACTTTACGCAGTCGGTGAATGTGGCTGTACCGGACTTCACGGTGCAAACCGTCTTGCCTCCAACAGTTTGCTCGAAGCGATGGTCGTATCCCGTTTTGCCGCGCAGGATATTGAAGAAAAAATGCATCATTACAAATCGACCCTGCCCGATGAAAAAGCCGCTTTGAACTGGACTACCGGCAACGCCACCGATTCGGACGAACTGGTTCTCATTGCCCACAACTGGGATGAGATCCGCCGCTTCATGTGGGATTATGTCGGCATTTACCGGACCAACAAACGTCTGGAACGCGCTAAAAACCGGATCAAACTTATCCGCAAAGAGATCGAAAAATATTACTGGGACTTCACCGTCACCCCCGACCTCGTGGAACTGCGCAATATCGCCACGGTCGCAGAACTGGTTATCGACAGCTCCCTCAAACGCAAAGAGAGCCGCGGACTGCATTACAACGCCGATTATCCCTTTCTCGATCCGGAACTGGAGTGCGTTGACACCATTATCCAGCGGGAGATGGGGGGACACCGATGAAACGACCTCTGGCGATAAGCGATACCGCATGTTCCATTGTAAAAACACTTCAGGAGGCCAATTTTGAAACGTACGTTGTCGGAGGCGCAGTCCGTGACCTGCTCCTGAACCGTACGCCGAAAGATTTTGACATTTCCACCTCCGCGACTCCCGAAGAGATCCGCGCCGTCTTCGGCAGACGCAAGGCGCGCATCATCGGCAAACGTTTCCGGCTGGTACACCTTTATGCCGACGGAGATATTTACGAAATATCAACCTTCCGGCAGGCTCCGCGTTCCCATGGGGCGGAAAACAAAAAATTTGCCTCCGCCGAACATCTCATTCTTTCGGACAATGATTACGGCAGCGCAGAAGAGGATGCCTGGCGGCGGGATTTCACCATGAACGCCCTCTTTTACGACCCGTCACGCGAGGAAGTCCTCGACCTGACCGGGATGGGGGTGGAAGATATAGCCAACCAGATCGTGCGCGCCATCGGCGAACCGAAACTCCGCTTTGAAGAAGATCCGGTGCGGATGCTCCGGGCTTTAAAGATGGTTGCTCAATTTGATTTTGAACTGGATAATCCGACTGAAAATGCGCTGTTTGAGTGTCTGCCGCTGTTGAAACTGGTTTCCCCTTCCCGACTGACACTGGAATTGGAAAAAATCTTGAAATCAAGTTTTTGCGACCGCCATTTTGAAGTATTTCACGACTACGGTCTTTTGCCCTACTTCCTGCCGGAACTTTCAGCCGAATGGGGTTCACCGCTGCAACAGCGGCTCTCCGATCTGCTTTATGAACGCAACTGCCGGGTCGATGCCGGATTATACCGGGACAGCGTTTCTCTTGCCATTGCGGCGGCGGCGCTTCCCTTTGTGGAACGCGCATTCGGCAATGCCCCCGGTTCGTTGTGGGACCCGCGCACGCCGGGATGCGGTGCTGTCATCGCGGATACCGTGGACAATATTTTCAAACCTCAAAACCTTATGGTGCGGATGCGTGAAGCGGCGTGCCGGATTTTGACCTTGCAGCCTCTGCTGGAAAATCCGGATGATCCCCGGCGCGGAGAAATCATTCAGCAGCACGCCTACGCCCACGCCAGAGAGTTGATGCTCATCCGCCACGCCGGACTGCCGGATGCTGAAACTCTGGAAAAAGCCTGGCCGCGCGGTATCGATCGCGCCCGGAACCAACACGCCAAAGCCCCGGCAAAGAAACGTCCTAAAAAACGCCATTTTTCCAAGAAAAAACCGGAACAAAATTGGAACAGAGAATGAGTTTGACTGCGGGAATAAAAAAGTTATTTTACTGCATACTCGCCCTCGGAGTATCCATGCCGCAACTTGCTTTTGCAGCAGTGTTGCGCGACGGCAACAACCGTCCGGTACGCCGGGGCGGCAAGTATGATCCCCGTCAGGTGAATATCATCCCAATGCGGGCGCGGCGCGGAGAGTTCCGGGGGGTATGGGTGTGTACGGTGGAAAATCTGGATTTCCCGCGAGTTAAAAGTGCCGCCGAGTTCCGTTCCCGCTACATTGCCATGGTCAACCGGATAGCCGCTGCCGGATTCAACGCCATTATTTTTCAAGTCCGTCCCAATGCGGATGCCTTTTATCCGTCGCAACTGGTTCCCTATTCATCCTGGTTGACCGGAGTGGAAGGGCGCGGTCTGAACTTCGACATGCTGCAATTCATGGTCACTGAAGCGCATGCAAGAAGATTGGAGTTCCACGCCTGGTTCAACCCTTACCGGGTGATAAATGGCATACAAATCAGCAAAAATGCGTATTTGAAAAAACTTCACCCCAAGAATTTTGCCAGAAAAAATCCGCATTTGGTGCTGGATTTTCACAATGGCAAAAGCCGTTCACTGTTTTTTGATCCCGGCAGAAAAGAGGTGGTCTCGCACATCTGCAAAATCGTGAGTGAAGTTGCCAGCCGTTACGACATCGACGGCATCCATTTTGATGACTATTTTTACCCTTACGATGAGATCGGCGCCATCGACAATCACACCTTTGCCCGCAACAACCCGTACCGTTTGAGCAAAGCGGATTGGCGGAGACGGAACACCGAAACTCTGATTTACAATGTAAAGCTCACCATCGACCGTATCAATCTCCGCCGTCACCGGAAGATACGTTTCGGAGTAAGTCCCTTCGGCATCTGGGGCAACGCCAAGGATATCCGCGGCGGTTCCGCCACCGGAGGGAAACAAACCTATTTCAACTTGTACGCAGATACCAGAAAATGGGTGCAGAAGCGTTACGTTGACTATATCGTACCGCAAATCTACTGGCACTTTGCCCATGAGACTGCCGCCTATGCAGCACTGACCTCATGGTGGAGCAGCACCGTCCGCAACACCGGTGTAAAACTCTACATCGGCATGGCGCCGTACCGTCTCGGCGCTCCGGGATGGGGAAGATATGAGCTGGTAAATCAGCTTTACTTCAACCGGATGCATCCGGAAGTTGCCGGGATGTGCTGTTTTTCCTACCGCCATCTCTTTGGAAACAAAACACACGCCGGGGTCAAAGCGTTTCTCCAAGCGCTCCGGAAATAACTCCGGCGATCTGCTCCGGTGTCATTCCGGCATGGGCGCGCAGTTTGGGGATCTCGCCGTGACCGGTCAGCTCTTCGTCGCTCCAACCGAAACCGCGCACCACACCGTGCGGCACGCCGGAAAGAGCTTCATTCAATGCGGAAAACAGTCCGCCGACCACACAATGATCTTCAATGGTAAAATGCGGCAGCATCGCCAATTCCAACGCCAGCGCACGATCAAACGGCTTGAGGAAACGGGCATCGACCACCGTCACCGCGATACCGGCTCCGGCAAGGATGTCGGCACATGCAAGCGCAGTAAACAATTCTCTGCCGATACTCCAAATGACGGCACGATCTGCCGGGCTCTTCCGGATCACCGCCGCCTTGCCGGGAACGACCGGAATATCCAGCTCCGGCAGTTCAACATCAGGCGAACTCCCCCTGGGATAACGGATAACGACCGGATGATTTTCTTTTATTGCCATCTTCAAAAAGCGTTCCACATCTTTACAGCGCGCCGGGGCGCAGATGGTTATTCCCGGTAAACTGCGCAAAAAACCGCAGTTATAGATACCGTGGTGCGTAGGTCCATCCTCCACCACACCGGCACGGTCAACTGCCAGGATCAACGGCACTTTTGCCAACACACCGTCATGGTAGATCTGATCAAGCGCACGCTGTAAAAAAGTGTCATAAAAAGTACACACCGGTATCTTTCCGGCAGCGGCAAGTCCGCAACAGAAACTCAACGCATGCTCTTCGGCGATCCCCACATCAAAACACCGTTCCGGATAACTCCGGGAAAATTCAGACAGTCCAGTGCCTTCGATCATCGCCGGAGTAACAGCGACCACACGCGGATCATCTTCAGCAAGTTTCAGCAATGCATCCCCCAGCGCCCGGGAAAATCCCCTGCTCCCGGCAGGAAGTTTTCCGGTTTCGGCATCGCATCCGGCAATACCGTGATAGCGGGTGGGATCATCTTCGGCATAAGAGCAGCCGTACCCCTTTTGAGTTACAACGTGGAGAACCACCGGCGCATCAAACGCTTTGATACGCTCCAGCACCCGAACCAGATTCGGCAGATCATGCCCGTCAACCGGCCCCAGATAACGCAGTCCCAGAAGTTCAAAAAAATTACCGCGCGGAAGCAACGCTCCTTTGGCGGAAATAACCAGAGAACGGAGCAAACTGAAGACCTTCGGCAAACGGCGAAGTCCCCGCTTTACCCCATAGCGGACCCGGTTGTAAAACGTTCCGGAAATCACCCGGTTCAAATAGGTCGACAAACCGCCGACGTTGCGGGATATCGACATTTGATTATCGTTTATAATCAGAACTATACGTCGCTTCCCCGGATTATGGGAGAGATGGTTGAGCGCTTCAAAATTCACACCGCAACCGATACTGCCGTCACCGATGACCACGATCAAACGCCCGTCGGCATCCGGTTCAGCGGCGGCAAAGCCGGAGGCTACCGGCAAAGCGCTTCCGGCATGTCCGGCGGGAGCCGGGTCAAAGCCGGACTCCTCCGGGTGCGGAAAACCGGAAATACCGTCATAGCGGCGGAGTTTTTCAAACGACTCCGCTCTTCCGGTGAGGAGTTTATGAGCATAAGACTGGTGGCCGACATCAAAAAACACCCGGTCACCGGGGGCGTTGAAAACCCGGTGCAAGGCTACGGTCAACTCAACAGAGCCGCAGTTGGATGCAAGATGCCCGCCATTTTCCGCGACCCGGCGGATTATGATCCGGCGCAACTCATCAGCAAGGGCAGAAAGCTCCGGAGTTTCAAGCTGATTCAAGTCCGCAGGAGTATGGATTTTTTCAATCACGGAAAAATCACTTTTTATCCGACAATCCACCGAAACGGCGGTCTCGGGATGAGAAACTTTCCAGCGCGGCTTTCAAATCCTCCCGGTCAAAATCCGGCCAGAAAACCGGAGTCACATACAATTCGGAGTAGGAAAGCTGCCAGAGCAGGAAGTTGCTGATACGCATTTCTCCGCCGGTACGGATCAGCAGATCCGGGTCCGGAAGATCCGGAGCATAAAGGTAGTTGCGGAACTCATCTTCCGTCAAAGGAGCATCACTCTTGCGCTCTGAAAGCATCTTGTTCATCGCATCTATCATCTCGGCGCGGCCGCCGTAACTCAGGGCAATCGTCAAAGTAAAACCATCATTTTTCGCCGTCATGTCAATCGCTTTGAGCAAAGCTGTACGGGCAAGAAGCGGCAAATCGGAAGTTCTGCCGATGGTACGCAAACGGACGTTGTTCTTCATCATATCCGGAAGCATCCTGGTGGAAAACTCTCCGATAAGCTCCATCAGCACCCGGACTTCATCCTGCGGACGCTTCCAGTTCTCGGTGCTGAATGCGTAAACGGTCATGTACTTGACCCCGAACTCCCGGGCAGCTTCCACCACCCGGGCGATCTGCTTTGCTCCGGCGCGATGACCGTCACTGCGGCTGAGACCGCGTTCAGTTGCCCAACGACCGTTTCCATCCATGATAATTGCCAAATGTTCTACCGGCATAAAAAATCCCTTTCCTGCAATTCGTAAAGATAACATCGTTGTAAAGTACCACAGAAATCCGTTTTTGTCAAGAACAATCTTGCCTTCGGCACGTTTTTTTGCACAACAACTCACAGCTGTCCCATAAGAAACAACCTGCGGCGGCGCCTCGCGGGCAATCTTGCGGGCAAATCGGCGGACGCCCACTCAGTCATGGACAGTAGTCCACTCCTTCGTTGTCGCCTTGATTTACCCGCAACCTTGCTCCACGATCCATCCGCCGGTCGCGACAGACCATCTTGAACGCAGTGTCACTGGTGGCGCGGCGCATAGCGCACGCGCGTTTTGCTTATGCAAAACAAAATCTGACAAAATCACTTTTTCAAGATCCAATTTTCTGCCGCTGAAAAAATTAAAAAAAACAAACTTTTTCTGGTTTTATGGGATATCTGTGATAAAAAGCTGAATTTTTCCTATTGCAAACCTTGCAAAAGAAGCGATGTTGTGTTATATTCTTCGGATGTAAATATAAGTTCAATAAAAATATAACTATACAGGTTTGATTATGGCAAAGACTCCGAAATTGACCGTTCTTTTTGAAAAGCTCCGCGGACAAACTTTCAACTTGGATAAAGAGACGATCTCTGTCGGTCGCAAAGACGGTATGGATATCGTTCTTAAAGACGGCAGCGTCAGCGGTCATCATGCAGATATCATCCGCTCCGAGAATGAAAACGGCGACGTGACGTTCATCCTCCGCGACAACGACAGTACCAACGGTACCCGGGTCAATAACACCCCGGTCACCGAACATGTTCTCAAAAACTCAGATTTGATCACCTTCGGTAACGTGGAAGTCCTCTTTGACGGAGATTCCGGCGACAGCAGTGCCACCGGAGATTTTTCCAATCTGACCCACACCATCGACATCAGTTCGCTGGAAGAGAAGACCTCTGCCCCCCAGACTTTGACAAACTTCAACCCCCGCACGATCAAGGAAGCGCAGAATAAAGCCCGTATCCAGAAGGGTATTCTGCTGACTTTCATCCTCGGCGGAGCTGTTCTTCTGGGACTGGCAATCATCGTATTTATCACCCTTGCCACCCACTGATCAACAGCAGTACGGTACAAAATCTCCTCCCCCCCGGAATACCGGCAACGGAGGAATTGTCCGTCTGAAAAAAGTTTGCAAAATCAAAAATTACGCTTATCCGAAACAATATTATGAAACAGGAAAAAAACAACAAACAGGAAATGCCGCCCCAACCGGGCAAGCGCAAAGAACCTCCGCGCAGCAACACCTATGTTATCATCTGGATAGTGATTTTCGCTGTTCTGGCTGGACTGCTCTTTTTCAAGGACCACAAAGACAGCAGCAACCGCGAGCTTCATCAATCCGCATTTGAAAAACTTTTGCTCAGTGACAAACTTGCCAGCGCCAAACTTACCGCCGAAGGAGACGGAATATTCCTTATTGAAGGCGAATTGAAGGTGAACGGCAATCAAGTACAGCCGGAAACCTACACCACCCGGGTGCTGATGAACGACCAGCTCTCAACTAAAATCGCCAATGGTTGCGATATGGAAATAAAAACAGACAACTCCGGATTCTGGAACTTCCTGCTGGCAAGTTTGCTCCCGGTAATACTGATTATTGCGGTCATCTACTTCATCTCCATGCGCCAGATGCGCATGAACGGGCGCGGAGCGATGGATTTCGGCAAAAGCAAGGCGCGGATGATTCCGCCAAATGAACTCAACGTTCACTTTGACGATGTTGCCGGAGCAGAAGAAGCCAAAGAAGAGATCGAGGAAATAGTTGAATATCTGCGTGACCCGTTGCGCTTTCAGCTGGTCGGCGGCAAGATCCCCAAAGGATGTCTGCTGGTCGGCGATCCGGGTACCGGTAAAACTCTTATGGCCAAAGCGGTCGCCTGTGAAGCCGGTGTCCCGTTCTTTTCCATCAGCGGTTCCGACTTCGTGGAAATGTTTGTCGGTGTCGGCGCCAGCCGTGTCCGCGACATGTTTGAGCAGGCGCGCAAAAACGTCCCCTGTCTTATCTTTATCGACGAAATCGATGCCGTCGGCAGATCACGCTTTTCCGGATGGGGCGGCGGACATGATGAACGCGAACAGACGTTGAACGCCATGCTGGTGGAGATGGACGGTCTGGAAAGCAGTAACGGTGTCATCGTTCTTGCCGCGACCAACCGTCCGGATGTGCTTGACCCGGCATTGTTGCGTCCCGGTCGTTTTGACCGTCAGGTGGTGATGGATCTTCCCGACATCCGCGGTCGCCGTCAGATCCTGGATGTGCATGTCAAAAAAATCAAGACCGCCGAAAACATCGACCTCGATGTCATCGCCCGCACCACGCCGGGATTCAGCGGCGCGGAACTGGCGAATTTGTGCAACGAAGCGGCACTTCTTGCCGCCCGCCGCGGCCACGAAGAAGTTTCCCAGAGCGATCTGGAAGAGGCTCGTGATAAAGTCAGCTACGGTACGGAACGCCGCAGCCGCAAAATCAGCGACCGGGAACGCCGGGTCACGGCTTACCATGAAGCCGGTCACACCCTCGTTGCTCTGCACAATGAGTTCTGCGTTCCGGTGCATAAAGTCACCATCATCCCCCGGGGTCAGGCGGCGCTGGGCGCAACCTTCATGATGCCCAAAGAGGACACCTACTTGCGTACCCGCAAAGAACTGCTCGCCGATATGGCAATGAGCATCGGCGGACGCGTGGCAGAAGAGCTGATCTTCCAGGATATTTCAACCGGAGCATCTGCGGATATCCAGCACATGACTGCCGTTGCCCGCCGGATGGTCTGCATGTTCGGTATGAGTGAAAAACTCGGCAACGTCAAACTCGGTGATTTCACCAATCATCCTCATTTGCGCATCGACGGTCCGCCCCCGGAAGGCATCTCCAACGAAACTGAGCGGGAGATCGACCTTGAAGTTCGCACTCTGATCAACAATGCGACCAACGAAGCACGCGCCATTCTCAGCGAACACATCGACCAGTTGAAAACACTGGCGGAAACGCTGTTGGAAAAAGAGACCCTCTCCATCGCCGAAATCAACGAGCTGCTGGGTTTGAACCGGGAAGAAACTGCTTCCGGAACCGATGTTGAAACCGCAACGACCGATTCCGCAGCGCAGGAAGATTCCGGCGATGCCGCCGAAACTCCGACTCCGTACGTCATCCCCGACAACAACGGAACTTGCGGCGATGTTTGAGTTATGCGCTATGGAAAGGCCCGGGGCCGTCAGGATAAAACTCCATGTTCACCCCGGCGCCAAGCGCAATGCCGTCAACGGAGTATTTGGAGAATCTGTAAAAATAGACCTTCAAACACCGCCGGTCGACGGCAAAGCCAATGCGGCGCTGCTGAAATTCATGGCAAAACTCTTTGGTCTTTCACGCAGTGACCTCGCCATCACCTCCGGAGAATGTTCCCGGGACAAGGTGCTGGAAGTAAAGAATATTGACAAAAACACCATTTTAACCATTTTAAATAAAAGTACATTATGAATATGAAGAAAAAAGCTGTGATTTTTCTTGCAGACGGCATGGCCGATGATCCGCAGGAATCGCTCGGCGGAAAAACTCCGCTGGAATATGCTCATACTCCGGGAATGGATGAAATCGCCTCCCGTGGTGTAAACGGTTCATTCCTCACCCTGCCCCCGAATCTGCCGACCTCATCGGATGTGGCAAACATGTCCGTCCTCGGCTTCCAGCCGGAACACAACTACCCCGGACGCGGTCCGATCGAAGCGGTCAGTCAGGGAATTGAACTCGGTCCCGATGATGTGGCATGGAGATGCAATCTGGTCTACGTTTCAGACGATGATGTACTTCGTGACTTCTCTGCCGGTCACATTGAAAATGACGATGCGGCAAAGCTTATTGCGGCATTGAAAGAGGAATTCGACTCCCCGCAGCTGACTTTCCACAGCGGAGTAAGTTACCGGAATCTGCTGGTTCTCCACGGAAAAATGTTCTCCGATAAAGTCAATTATTTCAAGCCGGATTCATCGCAGGATCTGCCGCTGGCGGAACTGCGTTTGTCACCTGCCGACGATTCAGTTGAAGCCCGGTACACCGTGGAATTTCTCCGCGACCTCGAAGAGCGTACTGCGGCGTTTCTGGCAGAACATCCGTTGAACAAAGACCGTCAGGCTCCGGCAAACCGGATCTGGCCCTGGAGTCCGGGACATGCACCGGCGCTTCAAAGTTTTTCGGAACGTTATCAGGGACGTTCCGGCGCAGTCATCAGCGCGGTCGACGTGATAAAAGGACTGGGCAAGTGCAGCAAAATGGAGGTGATCGATGTTCCCGGAGCTACCGGATTCCTCGACACCAACTATCAGGGAAAAGTCGATGCCGCGCTGAAAGCGATAGAAGAACACGATCTGGTCTACATCCATGTCGAAGCCATTGATGAGTGTTCACACCTTGGCGATTTGGACAAAAAGTTGCAGGCGATCACCGACTTTGATGCAAAGATCGTTGTTCCGGTACTCAATGCGTTACGGGACAAAAATGTCAACTTTGCCGTCCTGCCGGATCATCCGGTTCCGATAAAATTGCGCCAGCACACCACCACACCGGTACCGTTGGCGATTTGCGGACCTGATTTTGAAGCGGATGACGTCAAATCTTTCAGTGAACAGCTTGCCCCCGGCGGCAAACTCGGTTTACTGCGCAAAGAAGAGCTGATCCGCAAACTGCTGGGACTTTGATACTCCGATGCCGGCAGTACCGTTATCTGCGCTGGAAAAGGCGATGAAATTGCTCAGCCGCCGTGCGCTGTCCCGAAAGGAGCTGACCGAAAAGTTGTTCCGTGCCGGATTTCCGGAAGAGGAAGTTGAAAATGCCGTAAGCGAATGTTGCCGGCGGCACTTTATCGACGATACCATGCTGGCAGAGGATTACACCAGTTTGCTCCGCGCCCGGAACTCCGGCAGCCGGGTCATCCGGCAAAAATTGCAGCGCCGGGGATTGGGTGCGGAACTTGGCGAAAATGGAGTGCTTCCTGAAGAGGACAGCGCTCAGCAGGAGCGGGAAGCGGCAATGCGGGCACTGGATTACAAGTGGCGCTTGTTGTCGCGGGAGAGCGATCCCAGAAAAAAACGGGAGAAAGCGTTCCGTTTCCTTGCCGGAAGAGGATTTTCGCCGGGGCTGATCTTTGAGCTGTTGAATAATCTGCCGGAATCGGAAGATTGTTGACAAAACATCTTGCAGGACACAGCTTTCAATGATATATTATGTAAAAACAGTTAACCATAAGGGGAGAAGAAAAAAATGAAACTGTTTATTATCGGATTGTTGATTTTGCTTATCGGATACTTCATTTACGGAAAAATCATTGAAAAGATTTTTGCCCCGGATGACCGCGAAGTCCCGGCGAAAAAGTATCGCGACGATCTGGATTATCTGGTGTTGCCGGATTGGAAAAACAAGCTGATCCAGTTGCTGAATATCGCGGGAGTGGGTCCAGTGATCGGTGTTATTATCGGTATAAAATTCGGTGACATTGTATTCCTGCTCATTCCGATCGGCTGTATTCTTGCCGGAGCAGTACACGATTTCACTGCCGGGATGATGTCTTTGCGCAACAAGGGTGCAAACCTGACCGGATTAGTAAAGCTCACAGCCGGAAAAAAAGTTTATGTGTTTTTTTCCATTTTCCTCTGCATCGCGCTGCTTCTGGTTGTGGCAGTATTCATCACCACGCCGGCACAGCTGCTCGCCGGATTGATGCAATTCAAACACTCACTTTGGGTGGGAGTTATTGCCATTTTCATCTATTACGTTGCGGCGACTCTCTTCCCGGTCGACAAGATTATCGGCAGAATATATCCGATTTTCGGCGGATTGCTGCTTTTGGGGACACTGGCACTCTTTGGCAGTCTGCTCTGGCGCGGCATCAGTGCGCCTGAGATTCTCAGCGAAAGCGCAGGATTCGCCGCCGGAAAGTTCACAGCTCCCATCATTCCGATGCTCTTTGTCACAATCGCGTGCGGAATATTGTCCGGGTTCCATGCCACTCAGGCGCCGATCGTTGCCCGGACGATGTCCAGCGAACATCAGGCCCGCGGGGTCTTTTTCGGCATGATGGTACTGGAAGGATTTATCGCTATGGTCTGGGCGGCGGGCGCACTCGCGGTCTACAATTATGCGCCGGAATTCATGGGCAAAAATGCCACATCAGTCCTCCACCGCATCACCGGTGAATTTCTCGGAAGCGGCTTGTCACTCGTTGTCGTAGTCAGCGTAATCGTGCTTGCCGTTACCAGCGGTGACACGGCAATGCGCAGTCTGCGGCTCAGTCTGGCAGAGATGTTCAACGTTGACCAGAAACCGATCATAAAACGGTTGCTGATAGTGTTTCCGCTGATCGTTATCGTTACCGGCTTGCTGATCTGGAGCAACGTTGACAGCAAGAGCTTCCAGATGTTGTGGAACTATTTTGCCTGGAGCAATCAGGTGATGGCAGTCTTTACCTTCCTCTGCGGGACAGTTTACCTTGCCTCCAGAGAAAAACCGGTCATCGTCACCGCGCTTCCCGGAATGTTTATCACCTTTGTGGTGACCAGTTATATTTTGTGGATATCCCCCGCGCACGGCGGACCGCTCGGCTTCGGACTTGACTTGTTCGATGCGTACATGATTGCAGGTTTCGTGTCAGTGCTGCTCTTCACCTGGGCGATTATGCGGGGACGGGAAAACATTGGCAAATTTGAAGAACAGTAATAACGATGAAAAACACAAGCTCAGCTGAACCAAAGATCCGCCGCCGCTGGTTTCCGTTGTGGAAACTTGACGGATATATTTTCAAAGAATTTATGATAAAGTACAGCATTTTGCTGTTGGTATTTGTCATACTCTTCGTGCTGAGCGATGTTTACCGGGATATCGCTGACTTCTTCGATGCCAAAGCTGATTGGCGCGACATTCTGACCTATCTGGTTTACAAAACACCGGGCAACATCCGCTTCATCCTGCCGATATCCATGCTGTTGGGATGTATGTGGACGATGGCGACATTCGGAAAAAACCTTGAAGTCACAGCAATGCGCGCCAGCGGCTTGTCACTCTTCCGTTGCGGATGGGCGATATTATTTGTGGGATTGCTGGTAAGCGGAGTGAATATTTACTTTAACGAAAAACTGGTTCCGGAAACCAGTACCAAAGCGGAACGGCTCTATGATGAAATTGCCGATAAACGCCGTTACAGCCACTCTCTTCTCACCTTCCGCAGTGATGACGGCAAGCGGCGCTGGCTTTTCCAGCTCTTTGCCGGAGGCAATGACTATGAAAACATCACGTTGAAAACAACGTGGAACGACGATATGTTCCGCCAGCTTACCGGAACTGTCGGCAGTGAAAAATATGCCCGTAATCTGAAAGCAATTATCGGGGAGAAACGTTTCAGCGAACTGCAGAAACTCCCGTTGAAACAGCAGAGTGAACAGTTGAGTAAACTGATGAATGGCAGAAAAATCGACTTTTTTGTCAAACGTGCAACTTACGATTACAAAAAAAACACATGGATTTTCAAAAACGGCAGTTTCCTCAGTTATGACAACAACGATGAAACCCGCTTTAAAGCAAGCAGCGGCACAACAGCCATGCACGATGAGATAAACTTTGAGAATCTGGTGTTTTCAGAAAAAAGCATCCCGGAAAGTCCGCAGGATATCATCAATGCCATAAAGGAAAAAGATGATCTTTCGACACCGGTCATCTGGAGTGTCCTTAAACGGAATCCCAACATGCCGCACCGGGCGCGCTGTATCTATGAAACGGTATTTTTCTACCGTATCGCGTTCCCGTGGGCAAGTTTTCTGGCAGTATTCCTCGGAATACCGCTGGCGGCAAAGAATGAGCGAACCGGCAGTATGCTGGCGATAATATCAGCCATCATATTGATTGTTATTTACATTATCGTTGCGCAGATATTTCTGATGTTGGGCAAAGCCGGAAGTGTCAACCCGGTCTTTGCCGGACTGGCGCCGACGATCGCGTTTATCGCCGCCGGGGCGTGGCGATTGCTCGCGGACCGGAATTAAGGAGTTTTGCGGTGAAAATATTTGATACACATTTTCATCTGCCGGCGGAAAACGAAAGCAGCTTTGCCGATTTCGACAAAGCTATGCATGAGCATTTGAGTTTGGCAATGGAAAAACTGGCGCTGGGCAATACTGCAGTTGAAATATCCCGATTGGCGGCAGGCGGAGATTTTTCCGACAGCCGCCGGGCGATGGAATATGCCCAAAGCCGGGAGAATGCATATTTTTCCTGCGGAGTCCATCCGCATCAGGCGGCGGAATATTTGCAAAAACGGGAAGATTTTTCTATTTTCCGCGGAGAAAAAAATCTGGTTGCGATCGGTGAAATCGGACTGGATTACTTTTACGAAGAGTCGCCGATCCGGGAACAGCGGCAGGTTTTTGATGAGTTTCTGGAACTGGCATTGAAGTGGAACCTTCCGGCAATGCTTCATATCCGCGACAAAGAAGATTCCTTTGATGCTGGATGTGATGCGCTGGAACGCTTGACCGCCTTTGCCGCTGCCGGCGGCAGATTTGTCATCCATTGCTGCACGATTCCGGAAGACAAAATCGACCGTTTTCTGGAACTTGGAGCCATGATTGGTGTCACCGGTATGGTGACCTTCAAGCGGGCGGAGAATATCCGCGCCATGCTGAAGCGGGTTCCGCTTGAAAAATTGATACTGGAAACCGATTCCCCATACCTTGCACCGGTTCCGTTCCGGGGCAAAGAGAACACTCCGGGGCTGCTTCCGCTTGCGGCACAGGCGCTGGCGGTAGAACGGGATATGAGTCTAAAAGAGTTGTGTCGCGTAACGACAGAAAACGCGGAACGCTTTTATCTTTCACATTTGAAGGGATAATATAATGAAGTTTATGGAATACTGCCGTTTTATTTTTGAGATGGTTTGCGGTGGCGGAATCTTTGTTTTTCTGGCGGCGGCGCATTTTTCCGCCTCTGAAAAAAATATTGCCAAACTGGAAAAGTTGACCCGCAACCGGATTATCGGTCTGCTCATCGCCCTGCCCGCGCTGGCGGCGTGTGTTCCGCATGCACAAATCGTGGCTCCGGGCATATTGCAGAATCCGGTGGTGTTGTGGGCATTGGCAATAACAATACCGGTGCTGTCATATTTTTATATTGATTTTTTTACTGCGCGGGCAATCTCCGGAGCGGTGATCATACTCTCCTACGATATCATCCATTATGCCTACGACTGTCAGCTTCCCGGCGCGGCAGTGATAACAATTGTTGCGTGGATATCCGGTTTCGGCGGGATATGGGGCTCGGGCAAGCCGTGTGCATTGCGGGACAGCTTCCGCCTTGCCGCGCGCAAACCGTTATATGCAAACCTCATGGGCTGGGCAGCACTGGTGGTCGCTGCCATCTATCTTTTCACCATAATAACCGGAATCATCTGCTCACGATGAAATCATCAACACTTCTGCAGGGAATTCCTTTTTTTACATCAATATTGACCGGCGCCGGTGCGGTCGCCCGTCTTGCCGCTGTCAACGCTGTTGACATGCGTTATAAAACCGTAGTGCATAATGCGCTCTCCTGGCAGACGATATCAACAGGTATTCTGGTGATGGCACTGCTGACTTTTTTCGCGCGCCGGTTGTTGCAAACAGACTTTCCGCAAGGAACAGAACTAAAGCCGTTGCTCAAGTGTCAAGCGCCTCTCCTTTTTTGGGTTCCATTCTGGTTCATCCGACCGGACTTTTCCGGATTGCTGCTCATAATAACCGGCGGTGCCGCAAGTTGCGGCATGCTGTTTTTTTTCCATAAAAATTACCATTGGCATCCGACGGAACAGCAACGGCGGATAGTGGTGTGGACAACCGCGTTACTGGCAGCTGCCGGCGGTTGGTATATGCAATGTTACGTTCTGGACAAGATGATAATGCAATGGCTGGATTGGGGACACTTTTATGAAGCGTTGAACAACACGCTTGATGGCAGATTTTTTCACTTGAATCTGGTGCAAGGGTGTTACTTGAGTTCACGTTTTTGTCTGTCTTTGCTTATATTACTCCCGGTTGTGATGCTGCAATCGCCGAAACTCTTTTTATTAACGGGAACACTTTCTCTTGCCTCCGGAGCATTATTCTGTTCAACAGCGGCACGCAAAAACCGTTTTTCAAACAGCAGTGCCATCATTTTGGCAATATGGTTTATAACATTGCCGATAACGTGCAATTTGCTGCTGCCGATGCTGGATGGTTTTCATGAAGTATTTCTGCTGCTTCCTGCCACCCTGGGGGCATGGTACTGCTACCGCAACGGACACCGGAATTGGGCAGCGGTCCTGGTGTTGTTCACATTCTGCACCCGGGAAACTGTGGGATTCATGTGGGCTGGGTATGCGGTCGTGCTTCTGACGCAGAAGCGTTTTCGGGATGGTCTTATTCTGTTGGCGGTATCAATTTTTATGTTATGGTTTTTGCTTAAATTTTTCATGCCGTATTTGAGTGGCAAATCCACCTACGACCATGTTGTCTGGTTTCCGCATCTGGGTAACTCCATCCGGGAAATCGTGTTGTCTCCCATTGAAAAACCGGAAGTATTCTGGGGTGGATTGTTCAAAACCGGAAATTGGTATTTTTGGATTTCATTGCTGCTTCCGTTCATCTGGGCAATATGGAAAAAGCCATTGTTGCTATTGCCCATGCTGCCTGATTTGATAATGGTATCGTTAGATAATCGTATAGATTCACAAAATCTGCTGCGCCACTATCAGATGACACCGTACATCGTACTGATAATCGCGGCACTGGAAGGATTATTCGCTATCCGCCGGAATAAAAAGACCAGAAAATATTGCAATGCGATCACCGGAGCAATGCTCGGTGCCTCTGTATTAAGCTGCTGGTGCTTCACCCAGATCCCCGGTTTCCCGGCGAGTGACAGCCGTATGCTGCAGTGGAGCCGCGCGGACAATGTTATGAAAAATTTTGTCCGACACCTTCCGGAGAGGGCTGAAGTTTCAGCCGGAGCCAGGATCGCAGCTCAACTGGTTGGCCGCAACGATATCTATTTGTGCGATGATTTCGGCAACCCGGACGAACCGTTGAAAGAATACGTCTTCATAGAAAGTTTCAACTCCGGCAGGGAATCGCGTCTCAGAAAAGAACTGTTGACATCTCCGGAATGGCAACTGCTTCATCAGGAGTATCTGGACGAGCGTTTGCTGCAACTCTTCAAAAACACCCCCGGTAAAAAACAGCCGGAAAGAGTGCAAACAGTACGCTCATGCAGCGATGCTGATTGGGAGAAGTTTGGTTTTTCCATACCGGCATCCGGCAAAACAGTTTCACTTCGCGGGACATTCACCCCCGGTCACACCCTGCTTATCGGGGCACGTTTGAAAAAAAGTGTCTCCTTTGACATTGGATTTTCTACTGAAATATGCTATCAGAACGGAGATAAAGTCAATTTTTTCACCAGCTTCGGGGATGGGGCACACCCGGCATATCTTTCCCGGCGCGGAGACTATTATATGTTTGAAATCAAGCTGGACGGTCAGCCAAAACAATGCAAAGTGGATATCGTTGTGTTAAAATGAAAACAGTATGTGATCTTTGTCCGCGGCAATGCAATATTGACCGCAGCCGTATGCCGGGATATTGCGGCATGAGCGATGAAATCCGTATCGCCCGCGCCGGATTGCACATGTGGGAAGAACCGGTCATCAGCGGCGAACGCGGTTCGGGAACCGTATTCTTTTCCGGATGCAATCTGCGCTGTGTTTTTTGCCAGAATTATTCCATCAGCACCGGCGGCAGCGGCAAAGCGGTCTCCGTCGCCCGTTTGCAGGAAATATATCAGGAGTTGATCGCTCAGGGCGCGCACAACATCAATCTGGTAACACCCACACATTATCTCAAGCAAATATGTGAAAGTTTATCTGCCCCCCTCCCCGTTCCCGTGGTCTGGAACTCAAACGGTTACGAAAACGTGGAAAATCTGAAACAGCTCGAAGGAAAAGTCCAGATATATCTGCCGGATCTGAAGTATGCCGACAATGCCATTGCCATGAAATACAGCGCTGCACCTGACTATTTTGAACGCGCATGCAGTGCCATTGATGAGATGTTCCGCCAAACCGGAAAGTTTGAATTCGACAGCGACGGAATGTTGAAACGCGGTGTCATCGTCCGTCACCTCATCCTGCCCGGACAGGTAGAAAACAGTCTGCGGGTGATCGATCATATCAGTTCGCACTTTTCTCCGGGCGACATTCTCTTTGGTTTGATGCGGCAATATACGCCATGCGGAATCGTCTCAAATGAGAAATTTCCGGAACTCAACCGTCCCATTACCGACGAAGAATACAAGATCGTTGAAGATCATCTCTTTGCATCCAATATCGAAGATGGTTATGTTCAGGATAAAGAATCCGCCTCAAAACAATATATCCCGGATTTTGACAACAGCGGCGTTTGAACTTACAGCTTAAGATCATCCAATGCGCCCCAGCGGAAATCTCCGGATGCGCCGGATTTACCGCACACGCACTCATTGCGGTTCAGATTGGCGCCGCAGTTGCGGCACAATCCGGCGCACTCGCTGCTGCACAGCAAATTCATCGGGAACGCCAGCACTACCTCTTCCCGGATATCTTCGCTGACATCAAGTTCCTCCTGATTTTCTCCGACCTCAAAAAAGAGTTCGATATCAGCTTCCACCGGGGATGTGACATCCTCCAGACAACGTCCGCAAATGCCGCACACCGCCGTGGTGCAGCTGCCGGAAACCAGCACACCTCCGGAAACTTTCGCCGCAGTAAGAGAATAATTCAGCTTCTCACAAACACGAAGCGGATCATCTTCTCCAAGTTCAAAAAATTCCACATCTTCATATCCGGTCAAAGTTACCGGTGACTTATCCAACGCAGAAACAGAAAATATTATCATTTTGTACCCTCTTGCAAATCAATTGCTCTCAAAAACGCATTGAGTTTGAACACAACATCCGCCGCGACATGCCGCTCCTCCGGCTCACAGCTGGAAAAAAACTTTTCAATAAGAGCGTCCACATACTTTTCCGACTGGATAAAATGTTCTTCCAGCTCCGAAGTTAAACGCAACGCCATTGCCCGCCGGTCGCGGGTATCCACCCTCCGCTCCAACGCCCCGCGGCGAACCAGATTCTCCACCATCTCCGACGTCGCAGCCGGGGTGATCGCCAGAACCCGGGCAAGTGTTTTCAACTGGATACCCTCCCGCTGGTGACGGGTCAGCTCATAAATACACTTTATCATCCGCAGTTGACTGCTGGTAAAACCGGCCATTTTCCGGGGCAAACGAGCCACACACAAATCCCGGATCCAGTCTCCGACTCCCATCAGATCCGTCAGAAATTTTTCTTCCATATTATTCCTCATCTCCCTTATAATTATGGATCGTTTAATAAAATAGTCTCAAAAAAAATTTTTTCAAACTATTTCCCCTGTATACTTTGACAAAAACAGAAAAAAATGGTATCTTATCTGCACGTCACACTTGTTTTTCAGGACAACAGGAACATCTATGGAAAAAAAACTTCTTTTACTGCATATATGCTGTGCGCCTTGCGGCGCCGGATGCATGGAACACCCTTTTCTGGAGCAAAACAATATTGCCATCGCCAAACTCTTTTTCTCCAACAGCAATCTCAACACCCAAGCGGAATTTGACCTCCGTTTGCACTATGTTCTGCAACTGGGAGAGCTTTACGGCATACCTGTTGAAGTCGATCCCTACGACCACTCTCAATGGAAGAAATACACCTGCGGCTATGAATCATGTCCGGAGGGCGGTGACCGCTGCCGCCGCTGTTTTGATTACTCTTTATCCCGCACCGCTGTCCGCGCCGCTGCTCTGGGACTTTACTTTGCCACAACGCTGACGGTCAGCCCGCGCAAGTCCAGTAAAATCATCTTTGCAACTGCCTCAACATATAACAACTTTATTCCGCTGGATTTCAAAAAACAAAACGGTTATCTCAACGGGACCCGCCGCGCCAGAGAATTGGAGTTTTACCGGCAGAACTACTGCGGCTGTGAATATTCACTTCCCGTTCAGAGCAACGAAATAACGCCGCCGCCGAGCAACACTCCGTCAGCATCGTAAAACACCGCCGCCTGCCCCGGGGTTACCGCCCGCTGCGGCTCATTCAAATCGACCACACCGAAACCGGCATCTCCGGCATAATAGCACCCGGCACTGCGGCTCCGGTAGCGCACTTTCACCTGCAGCAATGTACCGATGTCCGGAACTTTGCCGCTCTGCCACACCACATTGTCAATATAAAACAAGTCACAAAGCAGCTCCTTCGGGTCGGTACACAGAAAAATATCACCCTTTGCCGGATCGATTTTTTTCACATACGCCGGAACTCCCAACGCGACCCCCAATCCCTGCCGCTGTCCGATGGTGTAACGGTGGACTCCATTGTGCCGCCCGACACTCTTTCCCTGATAGATAAAACGTCCGCGCTTGCCGCATATCCGGCACAACCGGCTCAAGGTATCGCCGCAACACTCACCGGGGATCTGAAAACACGCATCCTGACTGTCCGGACGGGATGCACAAATCAAGCCGTTTTTCTGAGCGATATCCCTCACCTCATCTTTGCACAATGTTCCCAACGGGAAACAACAGCGCTGCAACTCCTCCTGCCGGAGCCGGTACAAAAAATAACTCTGATCCTTGTTGCGGTCTGCCGCCGGAATGATTTCCGCATGGCCGTCACACTTGCGAAGATTGACATAATGCCCGGTCACCACCTGCTCTATGCCCAATTCGTCAGCGGCGGCAAAAAGTTCCCGGAACTTCAATACCGCATTGCAGTCGCAGCAAGGGTTGGGCGTCCTGCCGGATGCATACTCCCGGGCGCTGGCAACCAGTACCCGCTGATGAAAAGCTTCTGCACAATCGCGGACAATCAGCGGAATATTCAACTGCTGACAGCAACTCTTCAGCGATGCATCAATTTCTGCGCCTTCCGAAAGAAGCAGATTCAATCCGACAACATCGTACCCGGCTCGCTGCATGAGCAATGCGGCAACCGAAGAGTCGACACCGCCGGACATGGCAACCAGCACCTTCATAACTTACTGTGCCTCCACTTCGTCTTCATCGACCGGCGGAACCGGCACACCGCGCCACATAAAAAGCTGTTTGTCTTCAAACGTATACCCCGGCGGCAGTAAAGGCGCCCAGCGCCAGCCGAAGTGCCGGGGGAAACTTGACGATATAAGATATACCGTTTCCGATGTCGGCAGTTCATCAAGTGTACGGATTTTCTTCACCGGCACGCCGGAGTAGAAGAGTCCGCAAAACATGCCGTCAATATCAAGTTTATGCAAAACACCGACCTCTTCCGTTTTCGGTATTGCCGCGGCAATATCCGCCCCCAGAGTCCGCCACCGGGTTTCCGCAGTGTAGTTCGGCAACAGCAGCGCGTTGAAAAATACCGCCAGCACAAATGCCACATTCAGCAGCATATACCACACCGGAGCCACCCGCTTGCGAAGATGGAATCCGATCAGGAGCAGCAGCACAACGGCAATTGCCGCATACACGACCGGCATATAAGATGGCACGCTGCGGAAACGCCACCATTGCGCCTGAACAAACGGAATTTCATTCAACCACGCATCCGGGAAAAAGCTCAGCACTGCCATCGCAACAGCAACGCCGGCAATGAACACTTCTCCGAAAACGAAACTCTGCCGGAACCACTTCCAATATCTCCTTATGCCCAGCTCATAATAGAGTCCGGTCAGCATTGC
This sequence comes from Lentisphaeria bacterium, assembly GCA_017462015.1. Lineage (GTDB taxonomy): Bacteria > Verrucomicrobiota > Lentisphaeria > Victivallales > Victivallaceae > UBA1784. The sequence continues at coordinate 8,127 of JAFTRX010000071.1, read as the reverse complement.
CAGCGGTCCAACGATGATGAACAATTCACTCCCCGGACGTTCCGGCATCAACCAGAAAAATATGAATGTGGAAAAGAACAGCGTCCGTAAATATTTGCTGAATACCGGCGTGACATCCAACTGCTGCAATGCCGCGCAGAACGGCAGCCAGCACAACAATGTCCACGGCATCATCCGCACCGCAAACACCGCCGGTAACGATATCAGCTGTTGGAGATAATCCAACGTAGAAAAGTCACTCACGGTGATAAAATCACTGTTCACGCTGATTCCTGCGGCAACTCCCCAGGCAATCACCGTAATCACCATCGCCGCGCCGCCGATAAAGAATCCCGGCGCATTGAATTTGCTTCCAACCGAAAGCGGACGGCGCAGAAACAACAGCGGAAGCACAAAATACCATATCGTCACCGGACCGCCGGACAAAAATGCCAATATCCACAATGCCGCCGCGCCCAGCCACGCCTTATTCCAGTTGGCAAAGCGGCTTCCGTAATGGAAAAACACCAGCTGTGCCGCCAGTAAAAAGAATGCCGTCATTGCCGCAGGCGACCCGTCAATACCTTTATCCATCGCCAGAATCGACCCGACACAACAGCAAACCGTGACCACTCCGGCACGGAAGTTGCGCCGCATGGCAACTGCAATTCCGGCAAGCAGTGCCCACGCCGCCATCATCACAATAGAAATCAGCCGCAACGCCATCTCCATCGGTATCCCGGCGCGATACAACAACGCCGTCAGTGCCGGATAGAGCGGCTGGACATCCTGCCGCACAACTCCGTGCGCACTGGTTTGCAAACCGAACCGGCACTCCTGCGCACAGGTGGCAAAAAATCCCTCCTGCCGCAACAGTTCTCTGCCGGAAAAAGTCCACCAGGCAAAGACCAGCAGAAAAAAGATAACAATACTGATGATCGACCCCAGGTTGCCCCGGCTGTTTTCAGCAATCAACGATGCCGGAAGCGTTTTACCTGTTTTCAAGTTTGCGCACCCTGACATTCTTCAACTTCTCCGTAACACTGACCCCGGGCTGCGGAGAATATTCCACTTCAACCTCATCAATGCGAATGATTCTAACTTCATCTTTCAATCCATTGGCGACATGGGTGATTTCGGCATTTGCCACCCAAATCTCCATGACCGGACACTCGGTCAACTTACCTTTGACCACGTTAAAGTAAAACTTCTTTATCGTTTTCGGTTTTCCCCGGGGGTGGGAAAGTTCACATGTATGTCTTCCCGGCTCCAGATTTTTCACCACGATCGGCACCGTATCTTTGGGGAAACGCGGATCCGGAACCGTCTTGCCGACCAGCTTGCCGTCAACCAGCACATCCACGCCTGCCGGACGGATATTCAACCGCGCCGTGCCGAAACCGCTTTCCATGGTGATCTTCAGCTTCTCGTGACTTCCGGGCTTGACATCGACCATCTCGATGTGATTGGGGAATCCCAGCAGACGGAGTTCCACCCGGTGATTACCGGGTGCAAGGTTATCCACTTTGCACGGAGTCGTTCCGTACTTCCTGCCATCGACAAAGCACACCGCATTTTCCGGGGATGATATGATCTCAAGCGAGCTTGGAACCGGATTCAGCCGTATCCTGCTTCTCACCGTTTTCTCCGGAACGACCGTCACCTCCTGCGTTTTGGTAACAAACCCCGGCGCGCGCAGTTCCAACAGATATTTTCCGGCATCGAATTTCTCCTGAAGCGGAACCTTTCCGACAAATTTGCCACCGATGAAAAGTTGCGCACCTTCCGGAAAACCTTCCACCTGCAGCGTGCCGATGATACTGGTCAATTTCTCCCGGATCAACGGAAGCGGACGACCGTCAGCGACCCGGAGTTTCAGCGTTTTAGACGCGTATCCCGGATGCGACAACACCACCTCGTGCAACCCCGGTTCCAGCGACGGGATCAAACACGGCGTAGTGCCGTATTCATTCCCGTTGAAAAACACTTTTGCACCGGGATCGCCTTTTTTACCATCGACAAAACAGGTTATGATGACAGCTGAACGCTCAACTTCCATGCGGACTTTTTCCGTGGAATTATTGCTGGCAGCACTTATTTTGAACTGCTTCCACAGCGGCTTGTGTCCCGGCGCAGTGAATTTGAACAAATAGACTCCGGGATACATTTTTCTGGTCACACCGGAAAGCTCTTTGCCGTTGAAGCTCATCACCATGCCTGCCGGTCCGGAAAAATGGACGGTGACCTTTTTATTACCCTTATCCTGTCCACAGCCGGAGAAGAGCAATACGCAAATCACCGGCAATGCACAACAGCAGGACTTCCACATATTGTTAATTTTACACCACATCTTCATTTTCTCCTCTGGGAATCAAGTTTCCGCACCCGGAGCAGCATGTTTGCTGCCTCACGATAAGCAATAGACCGTTCTCCGGCGATTTTCATGATCGCTTTGCACGCCGTCATCATTCCGGAATAATCGTTGCGGCGACGGCTGCGCTCAAACTCATCCTGATACTCTTTCAGCTTCTGTTTGCGCAACTGATTTACCTGAGCCAATTCGCTCTTGGCGATCTTCAATTCCGGCGGAGCCGGCACAAACTGCTCATAACAGCTGATGGCCGCTTCAAACTCTCTTGCCGCCTCGCGGAGATATGACAAATCAGCAAGATAATTCTCCTTTTTTTCAATCGCGTTACGCAAATGAGAACGCGCATCCTCCTCGACTTCGGTGCGGTTCTGAGCGATGGTACTCAAGCCGAAGCAGAAGAGAAACTCTTTCAATGCCGAGTGGCACTCCTGAAACTCCGCACTGGCACTGTTGGGAGAACAACGGTAATCGCTGAGTTGGTTACCGGCAACGATGACCAGATGACAGCGGTCTTTTTCAGCTTCTTCGGGTATCTCTTTATCTGATTTGGATTTGAATATTCCACTGCGCTCAAGTTTTTGCAGCAAAATATCCAGTTCGTTTTCGTAATTTCCGGTGATTTTGATTTCCCGTTTGAAGTGGCGCATACCGGCAACATCATCCAGCACGCAACTCATTATTCCATTTTCGATCCGCACTTCCACCCGGAACGCGCTCTTTTTCACAGCATCATACTCCACCCGCTCAAAATAGATGACCGCACGGGACTGGTCAATACTTTTGGGAGCAGTGCTATTTGCCGGAGCATCCGGAAAAAATACAAACTTCAAAACGCAAATCAGACATACGGAAATACAGCTGTAAAAGACTATATTGAACATCCGCTTGAACTTTTTACGCTCAACATGTCCTTCTGCCGGAGGAAGCTTGCTGCTGTCCGTGTTGTTACTGCTGTTGCGGACTTTGCTCTGCGCGGCGTTAAAGAGACTGTTTCCGGCAGACTTCAAATCCGCAAGCAGTTTCTCTCCGGAAATCTGGGGTTTTTCCGGTTCGCCCGGGTTTTCCTGAGCTGCCGGAACCGGCGTTTCATCTCCCGCCGGAGCAACGTTTTTTTCATCCATCACCGGCTGAAAATTCACCCGAGCAAAGGTTTCAAGCTCAATAATTTCAAACTTCTGTTCGCCGACAGTCACCACATCTCCGGCACACAACACCCGTTCCCCCTGAATAAGCTTACCGTCGATCTTCACACCGTTTGTGCTTCCCAAGTCGGTGATGATCCAACTCCCCTGCTCCAAACGGACGATTTTAGCATGGTAACGCGACACCCCGCCGGTAAGAAGCTGTATTAAATTACCGTCTTCTCTGCCGATGGTAATTTCCACATCCGAAAATTCCATTATCTTTCCGGAATGTTCCCCACTGGTAAATTTAATTTTCATATCAACATACTTTCCTGTATTAACTCAAAATCCATGCAAATATCATGGTGTATCATCAACTTCCATAAAAGCCAGTTTCACCCCCGGCTTCAACTTCAAACTCTCTGCGCGCCCCGCCGCGATCTCAATGGCGTGTTTTGCACCTTTGCCGCCGCAAACCACACTCCACGGCCGCACATGGGGACACACTTTGACAACTTCAAAATCCTCAGAAACAAAGATCACATCAATCTTTTCAATCATCCAACAGCAATGCACCGCACTGCAATTTTCAAACACCATCGCCTCAAACGGCGCCGTTTTGAACCGCCGTCCGATCATCCCCCGCGTCCGCGCCCAAACTGAACGGGCAAAAAATGCCCGCTCCGCGGCAACAATACCACCGGGGAGAATACTCATTTTTTTTATCATATCACCGGAACATCCGCAATGTGTTCATCACCAGCGGCCCCATCAATATCAAAAAGACCGCAGGCAACACGCAGATCACCACCGGGATAATAATTTTAACACTGGATTCATTGGCAAGTTTTTCTGCCATGGCAAAACGCTTGCCCCGCTGCATATCTCCCTGAATACGAAGCAGCTGACCGATACTTACGCCATATTCTTCAGCTTGTATCATGGCATTTATCGTAGCTGTCAGGTCGACTTGTTTCACCCGTTTGCTCAATGCGCGCAATGCTTCAGTACGCTTTCGTCCGAGCTGGATTTCCTGAAATGTTCTGAGCAATTCTTCACCAAGCGGGTCAAGTTTGCGCCGTTCCAGAATCTCCTTGAGCGCGGACAGCAAATCCCGTCCGGACTCCACAGACAACGTCAGCAAGTCCAGCACATTGGGCAAGGCTTTCATTATCGCCGTATGACGTTTTTTGATCGTTCCACGCAGCCACAACGTCGGAAAGAATGCAAAGAGCATCGCCACGATCAGACACATCATCATATTGCCGCCAAGCGCTCCGATGAACAGCAGAACCACTGCGTCGATAACAAAGATTATCCGCAACCCGACCATATCCAGCGCCGGAATGACTTCATCAAATCCAGCCATCTGCAAACGGCTGTTGTCACTTTCCACCATTTGAGCAAACAGCGGTCTCTGCGCCAACGGCCGCACCATCGGCAGAAACGGCATCGACATCCGGAACAATATGGGCAAGGGTTTTGCCAATTCCTGACTTTTTTCCAACTTGATTTGCGCCATCATCCGGCAGAAAAGCCAAAAACAAATGCCGACACATCCTCCGGTAAGCGCTGCAGTGATAAAACTTAACAATGGATTCATCGTTCAAACCTCGATTTTGGTGATTTTGCGTATCCACAGGAATCCCGCCACGTCCATGATCGTGACAAAAATCAGCACGATGATACCGATCGGTGTGGCAAAAAAGGAGTCAATCAGATGAGGACTGACTTTATACATTCCCAACAACAAGAGAAACGGCATGACACCAATCATCAATGCCTGCAATCTGCCCATTGCGGTCAAAGCCATAACCTTCTGATTTATCCGCACCCGCTCCCGGATCAACGTTGCCACCCGGGCAAGAGTGCCGGTCAATTCACCACCGGTCTTGCGAGCAGTGGAAATCGCCACGGCGACCAGTTCAAAATCGTCTGACTCCAACCGGCGCGACATATTGTCCAACGCCTGTTCCAGAGAAACCCCCAAACGTATCTCCTTCGTCAGCAACCGGAACTCCACTGACAACGGATGAATATCCTGTTCAGCGACCTCTTCCAAAGCCTGGTTGATACTGAATCCGGCTTTCAGCGCGCCGTTTATCATATTGAGAGCATCTTCCAGCTGAACACTGAACTTGTTCAACCGCCGCACTTTAAGATAGCGCAAAATAAACCGCGGTATGGGAAACATGACACACGCCGCAACCAGCGACACCAAAACCAGAGTTTCCACTGAGATATTCTCCGCAGAAAAAGTCATCACCAACGTGGAAACCACCACTCCGACGGCACTGAACGCGATACTGATATCCAGCACCCGGGCGGCAGGGATTTGAATAAGCACATCATCCAGCTCAGTCCGGGTCTCCTGCAAATAACGTTCACGGTAACGGCTGGCAACATACATGACGAAATCAATAACAGATATTGCCGCCAGCACAACTCCGGCGAACGCACACGCTCCCGGCCAGAATGAACTGCTGAACATAGACTGTCGACTCCCTATATTTGAATATTTTCAATACATCAATATAAATATAGTACAGGTTGATTGATTTGACAACCCATATTTGTAAAAAATTCATACCTTTTTCCTCAGCTTTATATTGATTTACCCCGGTCAAAGCATTATATTACAGTACATTTACAGTTTTCCAAACAAGGATAGGTCAATATGTCTGCTTTAAAAACCGTTTTTCACGAAGTTCAGTTCTGCGTAGTCGGCGGCGGGCTTGCCGGTATGGGCGCCGCTATTTCCGCCGCCCGCTGCGGAATAAAAACCCTTCTTATGCATGAACGCCCCGTCCCCGGCGGCAACGCTTCCGGAGAAATCCGCATGTGGGTTTGCGGCAGTCCCCAACTTCTGGAAACCGGTTTGATCGAGGAACTGCGGTTGGAAAACCGTTACCGCAACACCGGTGCGAATTATTCCATCTGGGATTCCATCACCTACGAAATGGTCGCAAAGCAGGAAAATTTGACCACTTTATTCAACTGTTCCTGTCTGGATGCAACTATGGATGGAAACAATATCCTCTCCATTCGCGGTTATCAGCAGACCACTCAGCAATTTCACGAAGTAAAAGCCCAACTCTTTGCCGACTGTTCCGGGGACAGTATTCTGGCTCCGCTTACCAATGCGGAAGTCCGCATCGGCAGAGAAGCAAAGACCGAGTTTTCTGAATCTCTCGCGCAGGATACTCCAGACAAACGCACCATGGGCATGAGTTGTCTGCTTCAGGCTCGGGAGATGACTGCTCCTCAAAAATTTATTCCTCCAACGTGGGCAAAAAAGTACCCCGACGAAGAATCTTTTCCCGCCCGCGGTCACAAAATGGGGCTCTGTCAGAACTTCTGGTGGGTGGAACTCGGCGGCATGGCAGACTCCATCGCCGATACCGAAGTTTTGCGCGATGAACTCCTTGCCACCATGCTCGGCGTCTGGGATCACATGAAAAACCACGGCGATCACGGAGTGGAAAATTATGCTGTAGACTGGGTGGGATTCCTCCCCGGCAAACGCGAAAGCCGCCGCTATGTCGGTGATTACATGCTCAATCAGAACGATGTCACCTCCGGAAAAATCTTCCACGATGCCATCGCTTACGGCGGATGGCCCATCGACGACCACCACCCCGGCGGCATCGAACATCGCGGAACTGCCAACACCAACATCGTTCCGGAAAAACCGTACACTATTCCGCTGCGCGCACTTTATTCACGCAACATCAACAATCTGCTCTTTGCCGGACGCAATATCAGCGCCAGCCACACCGCCCTCAGTTCGACACGGGTGATGGCAACCTGCATGCTGTTGGGACAAGCCGCCGGAACTGCGGCAGCGGTCGCTTTGCAAAAAAACAAAAGCATCCGCGATACCGCGTTGGAAGATTACGCAGAGATCCAGCAGATACTTCTGGAAAATGACTGCACCATCCCCGGCTCGATCCGCACGATTTCTCCGAAAGTCAAAGCGGCAAGCTACACCTCAACTTGCGGAGATGCCGACGTTTTGCGCAACGGCATCGACCGCGATTACCCCGGACAACAGAATTTCTGGTGCGGCAAAAACGGTGACAGTGTGACTTGTTCCTATTCTGAACCGGAAAAATTCTCCACCATCCGCCTGATTTTTGACAGCGATCTGGACACCCGGAGAGACAAGCGCCAGCACTTGAACCTACCGGCGAACTATTTTCTCAACGCCCCGGAACAGACACCTCCGGAAAGTATCATGCGCAGTTTTGCCATTTTTGCCGATGGCAAAGAGCTGTTCCGGACAGAAAACAACTACCAGCGCTTTGTAAAAATCGAAATCCCCTTTACCGCAACGCGCGTGGAGTTCCGCCCGCTGGATGCAGAATGTAAAAAACTCTTTGCCTTTGAAGTACGCTGACTATTCCCGAGGGTATAAAGTGTGTCTATTGGCATGCAGAATCGCTGGTGTACCCGATAGGCAATGCAACGCTTTTCACCGCGTTCAAACTTGCCAGCCGGAGGGAGACAGCCGTTCCGGCTTTCTCCCCGCCGGACTCCCCTCTTTTCCAGTTCCCCGTCGCGCGCAACGTTTGCTGGTATTTTCCTTCGATTACAGCGCCTGCGTTCAGCCGATTGCATCGGCTTCACTCGCGGCTTACTGCTCGGCTTCCT